>JAZUNB010000131.1:0-11562 GCA_045603925.1 Eubacteriales bacterium | reverse complement strand
GTTACCTGTGGAACCGTCGATGGAGATGTAGTCGCCCTCATTGTAAACCTTACCTGCGTGCTCGAACTTCTTGTTCTCTACGTCCATCTTGATTTCGCCGCAACCGGATACACAGCAAGTACCCATACCACGAGCAACAACAGCTGCGTCAGATGTCATACCGCCACGAACTGTAAGGATACCCTGAGAAGCCTTCATACCTGTGATGTCCTCGGGAGATGTCTCAAGACGAACAAGGATAACCTTCTCGCCTCTCTCGTTCCAAGCCTCTGCGTCCTCAGCAGTAAATACTACCTTACCGCAAGCAGCACCGGGAGATGCGCCAAGACCCTTGCCTGCAGGTGTTGCAGCCTTGAGAGCCTTCTGGTCAAACTGGGGATGGAGAAGTGTATCCAGGTTTCTGGGGTCGATCATTGCAACAGCCTGCTTCTCGGAAATCATTCCCTCGTCAACAAGGTCGCAAGCAATCTTCAGAGCAGCCTTAGCTGTTCTCTTACCGTTTCTGGTCTGGAGCATGTAGAGCTTGCCGCCCTCAATTGTAAACTCCATATCCTGCATATCTCTGTAGTGGTCCTCGAGCTTTGCACATACTGCAAGGAACTGCTCGTATGCCTCGGGGAACTTGTCTGCCATCTGAGCGATGGGCATAGGAGTACGAACACCGGCAACAACGTCTTCGCCCTGTGCGTTTACAAGGAACTCACCCATGAGGCCCTTCTCGCCTGTAGCGGGGTCACGTGTGAAAGCAACACCTGTACCGCAATCGTCACCCATGTTACCGAATGCCATCATCTGAACGTTAACTGCTGTACCCCAGCTGTAAGGAATATCGTTGTCACGGCGGTAAACGTTTGCACGGGGATTGTCCCAAGAACGGAATCCAGCTTCCACAGCGCCCATCAACTGCTCAACGGGATCAGAGGGGAAGTCCTTACCGATCTTATTCTTATACTCGGCCTTGAACTGCTCAGCCAGAACCTTCAGATCCTCAGCGGTCAGCTCAACGTCCTGAGTAACACCCTTCTCTTCCTTCATCTCATCGATGAGCTCTTCGAAGTATTTCTTACCGACTTCCATAACAACGTCGGAATACATCTGGATAAAACGACGATAGCAGTCATAAGCCCAGCGCGCATTGCCGGACATGGCAGCCATGGTCTCCACAACCTCTTCATTCAGACCCAGGTTCAGGATGGTATCCATCATACCGGGCATGGAAGCGCGGGCACCGGAACGAACGGAAACCAGCAGAGGATTCTCCTTATCACCGAACTTCTTGCCGGTGATCTCTTCCATCTTGGTGATGTTCTCAAGGATCTCGGCCTTGATCTCATCGTTGATCTTGCGACCGTCTTCATAATACTGCGTACAAGCCTCAGTAGAAACGGTGAAACCCTGGGGAACGGGAAGACCGATCTTGGTCATCTCAGCCAGGTTTGCACCCTTACCGCCGAGCAGCTCACGCATGGAAGCGTCGCCCTCTTTGAAAAGATAAACAAACTTCTTGCTCATTTTTTCTCCTCCATTTATTTTTATTTTTTCAAACGAAATTTATAATAATTTGCTTATATAGCAAACTACCACCAATCATTATATCATAAAAAAGCAATTCGTCTACCACTTTTTTATATTTTTTTAATATTTTGGCAGATCCAGCGCTGAAAAGCCGGTCAAAAAGGCGTATAACTGATCAGCGATAACGGTGGCGCCGCCTTCGCTGTCGCTTTCCACATTGATGGGGATCACCGGATCATGGAGGGACATCCGCACCAAAAACCAGCCGTTGCCGTCCTCTTTTCCGAAGTTTACCCGAACACCCTCAAAGTTGGGCTGTTCCAATTCCCAGCCCTGCTCCTTGCAATGAGCGGAGAGCTTTTCCAGCACTTCGGCACCATAAGCTTTGAAATCCTCGGCGGTGATATTGGCCCGCAGCTCCAGAGCATCCTTGGGCTCTGCCAGCCCCTCGATCAGAGAGGAGAGGGTCTTACCCTCCGCCTTCAGAGCAGGAAGCTCCGCCAGCATCCGCGCAGCCAGATAAGAGCCGTCGTCTAAATAATGATTTTCCTTCAAAGCACCGTGGCCGCTGGTCTCCATGGCAAGGGGAGCGGTCACACCGGTCTTCTCCAGGCGGATGGCCTCGTCGATGACCTTCTTATAGCCCCGCATAAACCGGTGATGCTTGCCGCCCCGCTCCTCAATAAAGGCCTTTAAGCCCTTGGAGGTCACCGAATCGGTCACAATGGTACAGCCGGGATGCTCCCGCAGCATCAGAGCGGCGATCATGGCGATCATCCGATTGCGGTTGATCTCCTTGCCGTCGGGGGCAACAATGGCGGCGCGGTCACAGTCGGTATCAAAGCAGATGCCCATATCGGCTCCCGCCGCAAGAGTGGCCTTGGCGCAGGCCTCCATGGCCGCCTTATTCTCGGGGTTGGGGATATGGTTGGGGAAGGTGCCGTCGGGCTCTAAAAAGACCGAGCCGGAGGCATCGGCACCCAAGGGAGCCAATACCTTCTCCACAAAGAAGCCCCCTGCGCCGTTGCCGGCATCCACCGCGATCTTAATGCCCTCCAAGGGGCGCTCCGCGCCGGTCTTTCCCCGCACCAGCCCGACCAGGCTTTGGCTATAGGGGGTCATCAGATCAAATTCGGCCGTTTTTCCGCCTGCGGCAGGGGCAAAGGCGTTTTCTTCCGCCAGCTCAATGAGGCGGGAAACATCCTTGCCGTCCATTCCGCCGTCCTTGGTAAAGAACTTCAGGCCGTTGCGGTCATAGGGCAGGTGGGAGGCGGTGATCTCCACCGCGCCGTGGCAGTCACTGCCTTCATAATAAGTAGAGAAAAACATCGACGGGGTGGTGGCGATGCCGCAGTCCAGCACGGTTACGCCCATGGCAACCAGCCCTTCCACCAGCCCATCCCGCAGGGCAGGGCCGCTGATGCGGGGATCTCTGCCCACCGCCACCTTCAAGGGAGCGGTATACCCCTTTTCCAGCAAAAAGGCGGCAAAGGCCTTGCCCAGAAGGCAGGCGATGGCGGGGGTGAGGTTGGTCTTCTCGCCGATGGCCACCCCGCGGATATCGGTTCCGTTTTTCAGTTGTTTCATGATGATAGCTCCGTTTCTTTTGTGATCAGTTTGGTAATATCTCCGTAAAGGCTCCAGGTACCGGTGGCTTGGAAATTACCAATATCCTTGGCCGCAAATAGAACACCCCGCCGATAGGCCAGCGGAATAATCGGGGTATAGGCATCATAGACCTCCCCAAAGGCCGAAAGGGTCAGCGTGCCTTCCCGATATTGGGCGGCGGCGGCCTCCAGCTCGGGGAAGAGGGCCCCGCTGAAATTCAAGGGACTGCCTGCCCCGTAAAGAGCGGTATTGAGGGTACGGCCTGTTTTGGTCTCTCCCAGATACAGCTCATAATTGCCGCTCTGAAGCCGCTGTTCATAGTCTGCGCGGCTGACGGTCTCTATATGGATCTTGACCCCCGAAAGAGCAAAGCTGTCGGCCACCGCCTCGGCAGTATCCCGATGGACGGTACTGCTCTCCGCCACCAGAAGGGAGAGGGTCACCTGGGCGCCCTCGGCATCCAGCAGGGCATTCTCCGTAAGATTCAGTCCCAGGGCCGCCGCTTGCTCCTTTTTGGCAAGATCCGAAAGATTTTTATCGTGGATCAGCCCTTCGGCCTTATACCAGCCTGCCTGGAAGGGATAGGCGGTTTCATCCGCCTGCCCCAAAAGCACCGTATCGGCCAGCTTCTCCCGCTCCGGAAGACCGCTGAAAAAGCGGCGGGCATCGGCGTTGCTCAAAAGGGGATGGGTACAGTTGATCCCTAAATATAAAAGGTTATCGCCGGCATAGGTCTGCACCTGATAGTCCTTGCCGCCGCTGAAGGTCAGATCGCTCTCCGCGGAGGTGAAGTACACATCCAGCAGTCCCACCGAAAACATATTCTGCCGCTCCTGCTCATTGGCGGGGTGCTGAAGATAGATGGTGGCGATGCCCGGCTGAACATAATGGTTGGGGTTGGGCACCAATACCAGCTTGCCGTTTTTCTCGGAAAACTGATAGGGTCCGCTGGCGGCGGAGCCGCCCTTTTGCAGGATGGGAATATCCAGGCAGTTTACATAATCTACATCCGCATTCTTCAGGGTAAAGACCAGCGTTTGTTCGTCTTGCACCCGAATGCGGGAAACATTGGTCAAGCGGTTGAAATAGGGGGAGGTGGGCGTCTTCTGCACGGTGCGGTAAGAGGCGGCCGCATCCTCGGCGGTGATCTTTGCTCCGTCGCTGAACTTGAGATCCTTTTTCAGGGTCACCGTTACGGTGGTCCCTTCTGTCTGAACACTTTCCGCCAGAATGTTTTCCGGTTGCAACGCCCCGTTCAGACGGATCAGCGGGCTGTAGACCAGCTTCAGCAATTCGTGGTTCTCACTGTTGGTGGTGGTGAGGGGGTTCACATCCATATCCTCATAGAAGATCAGGGAGATATAATGGCGGGCGGGAAGCACCTCCCGCTCCTCTTCCTCCTTATAGGCCCCCAATTGACTGCTGGGCGTATCCGAGGCCGAGAGATCGGCGCACCCGAAGAGGGTCAGCATCATTGAAAGCCCGCATAAAATCAAGAAAAATCGTTTCATGACTCCTCCTTTAATGTACCGTTTTGAGGCGGGTTTGGATTTCTCGCTCTACCCTATGGCAATAGCGGAAACCATACTGCCCCGCCGTCCGTTTGTATACCGATGGGAGAAATAGTCCGAATTATTACAGAATGTACAAATTTTTGCCGTATAGATCTTAGCAGGATCCAGCCCCGCCTTTTCCAGAACCAATTCATTGGCCCGCCAGAGATCCACCATGGAATGCCCCTCCCGATGGGAGGGGATCAAGGGAAGCTCCCCGCCGAAAGCATCATCAAATTCCGCCTGCACCTCGGGGCCCACCTCAAAGCAGCAGGGGCCGATGGAGGGGCCGATGGCGGCATGGATCTTCGAGAGCTCCGCGCCCTCCCGAACCATCTTCTTTACCGCCTCGGCGGCAATAGCGCCGACCGTTCCCCGCCAGCCGCTATGCACGGCGGCCACCACCTTATGAACCGGGTCTGCCAGCAGGATGGGTACGCAATCGGCGGTAAAACAGCAAAGCCCCAAGCGGGGGGCTGCGGTCACCAGACCGTCGGTCTCCCGCAGCTTGCGACAGCGCCCTTGGTTTACATAATCTTTTCCCACGGTGGCCACATTGGCGGTATGGGTCTGGTGGGTCAGAACCAGGCTGTCAAAGGGCAGATCGCAGGCCTTGCAAAAGCGGCGGAAATTCTCATCCACCACCGCCTCGCTCTCTTTATTATAGGCAAAGCTTAAGGTGGCGCAGTCCCCCTCGCTGACTCCTCCGTGGCGGGTGGAGAACCCATGGCGGATGCCCTCAAAGGCTTCGAATTTTTTGCATTTCAGGGTCACCACCCCGTTTTGCTCAACCAAATGAAAATCCTGCAATCTGCTCACCTCTCTCTTTTCTAAATATATATTTTACCATATAAAAGGGTCTTTAATCAAGGGACTTTACAAAATTTACCGAATTATATATAATAGAAGCAAAGGAGTGATACCCATGCACAATGCATTCAAATACATCCGCCCGTTTTTACTTTCCCTTTGCATCGGGCTGGTCTTTCTGGCGGCCTTCCATATCATCACCGCCATCGGCGGCGATAAAGACCCCCAGCCTGCGCCGGAGATCACCGGCGTCTGCTATGACGAGACCTCTCTTTATTCCTTATCGGAAAACTTCGGCTCTCACGGGACGGTGCTGGTCTTTTTAGACCCCATGATCGAGAAGGATCTCTTATATCTGGCTAAGCTGATGATGATGGATCCCGAGCGGGAGCAGATACTCGCTGTTTCCATCTCCAAAGAGCCCTTTGCCGCCCAAAAGAGCGAGATCACCCGTCTGGCGGTGGAAAGCGTACGCTTTTTATTTGATACAGACGGAGAAATGGCCAAGACCTATGGGATCTCCGCCTCGCCCGTTACTTATTTTATCGACAAAAACGGAATGATCCTGGATGCCCATTTAGGCCATATCAATACCGAGACTCTGGAAAAAGGCTTCAAGAAAATCGCCTGATTTCGCCTCATTTTAAACCCCTTGTCAGTTTCTGGCGAGGGGTTTTTCTTGATTTTTTCTTGCTTGTCCCTTAAACTGAAGTTGCAAGCGAGGTGAGGCCATTGGCAAAAAGCAAGCAAAAAGAAACGCTGGAATGGATCGATGCATCCCGCATCCTGCCTGCCGCCAATCAACCCCGCACCCTCTTTCGGGAGGAGCCCTTAAAGGAACTGACCCAAAGCATCGCCGACCACGGCATTCTTCAGCCCCTTTTGGTGCAAAAGGAGGGGGAGCATTACCGCCTGATCGCAGGAGAGCGGCGGCTTCGCGCCGCCAAAGAGGCAGGGCTGACCAAGGTCCCCTGCGTATTAACGGCGAAATCTCCCTTGGAGGCGGCCAAACTTTCCCTGATCGAAAACCTCCAGCGGGAAAACCTTACCTTTTTTGAGGAGGCGGCGGCTTACCGCCAATGGATGGAGGAATTTCATCTGACCCAGGCAGAGATCGCCCGCTCCCTTCATCGGGATCCTTCTACCGTTGCCAATAAGCTGCGGCTGCTGAAATTGCCCATTACTGCGCAGTTTTTGATCCAAAAGCACCAATTGACCGAGCGCCACGCCCGCGCCTTTCTGCGGGTGGGAGATCCGGAATTGCTGATGGAGCTGCTGGAGCAGACCATTGAAGAGCAATGGACGGTGCAAGAAACGGAAAAGCGCATTTTAGCGGCCATTACTCCCAAAGAAAAGAAAGAAAGACCCAAACGGATCGGATCGGTGAAGGACATCCGCCTTTGTATCAACACCTTAAACCATACGGTCCAAACGCTGAAACAAGCGGGTATCAAACCGCAGACTGAGATCCATGAGCAGGAGCGGTTTGTTGAATATATTATTCGCATACCCAAAACATCCTAATCCCCTATGCAAAAGGAGCATCCATTTCCCCGATGGGTGCTCTTTTTGTATTGTTTCACGTGAAACACCAAAATAACAGAGAGCAAAATGTTTCATGTGAAACATTGGAAAAGATTAAATTCGCAAAACCTCTTCCTTTTTTTATTTATATATGCTACAATGGTGGGGTAAAATACTGTTAAACGAGGAATGAACTGTGGGAAAGATCGTTTCGATCACGAATCAAAAGGGCGGCGTCGGTAAAACTACCACCGCCGTCAGCCTGACCTATGCCTTGGCCGAAGAAGGAAAAAAGACCCTGTTTGTGGATATCGACCCCCAGGCAAACGGTACCAGCAGCTTCGGCATTCAGCGCCAGGGGCTTAATAAATCGGTTTATGAGGTGTTGGTGGGCGCCTGCAATGTGCAGGAAGCCATTTTGGCAACCAAATACCATAATGTGGACATTCTGCCCACCAATATGAATTTAGCGGGAGCTGAGATCGAGATGGTGGCGATGGATAATCGGGAGGGACTGCTGAAGGCCGCCCTCAACCAGATCCGCCATCGGTATGATTATATTATCATCGACTGCCCGCCCTCCTTATCCCTGCTGACACTGAACGCGTTAAACGCCTCCAACAGCGTCATCATCCCTCTTCAGCCGGAATATCTGGCCCTGGAAGGGGTAGCGCAGCTGGTAAACACCATCAAATTGGTAAAATCCCGTTATAATCCCGCCCTGTTTATCGAGGGCGTTCTGCTGACCATGTACGACGGTCGGATGAATGTTACCCTGCAGGTGGCAGGGGAGATCAAGCGGTATTTCGGGGACAAGGTCTATAAAACCGTTATCGCCCGTAATGTCCGCCTCTCCGAAGCCCCCAGCCACGGAATGCCCATTCAGATCTACGACCGCTATTCCAAAGGCGCCTTAGCCTATCGGGAGATGGCCAAGGAATTTCTTGCGAAAAATAAGGAGAATTGATCATGAGCGCAAAAAAGGGATTAGGAAAGGGCTTAGACGCCCTCTTTGCCGATAATTTTTTAGATCTGGAGCAGGATTCCAATGCCGAGACCACTCTGCGGGTCTCCCAGATCGAGCCGGATAAAAATCAGCCCCGTAAGCATTTCGACGAGGCCGCGCTGGAGCAGTTGGCCGCCTCCATTAAGGAGCACGGACTGATCCAGCCCATTATCGTGACCCCTGTGGGCGGCGAGCAATACCGCATTATTGCAGGGGAACGGCGGTGGAGAGCCTGCCGTATGGCGGGAGTCGAAGAGGTTCCCGTTTTAATTCGGGACTATACCCCCCAAGAGATCAGCGAGATCAGCCTCATTGAAAATCTTCAGCGGGAGGACTTAAATCCCATTGAAGAGGCTCTGGGCTATAAGCATTTGATGGATACCTACCATCTGACCCAGGAAAAGATCGCCGAGACCGTCTCCAAATCCCGCCCCGCCGTGGCCAACGCCCTGCGGCTTCTGGCCCTGCCGGAGCAGCTGCTGGATTTTGTTAAGACCGGGGATCTTTCCGCCGGCCATGCAAGGGCTCTTCTGGGCGCTGAGGATCCCGATGTGCAGTTAGCATTGGCTAACCGCGTCATTACCGAGGGTCTCAATGTCCGCCAGACCGAGGATTTAGTTAAAAAGAGCAAGAAAGTGCCTGCCGAAAAGCCTGCCGCCGATCCTGCGGTGGTGCGCGCCTTGAAGGAGCTGGAGACCCGCGCCTCCGCCAAGGTGGGCAATAAGGTGACCATCCATCATAAGCCCAATAACCGCGGCAAGGTGGAGATCAGCTATTATTCGGTCAGTGAATTGGAAAAGATCATCGAGATCCTGGAAGGAGAATCCTGAGGATGAACGAGGAAAAGAATTTATTGGATGAGGTCTGGGAAGCAGTAGGCCTGGAAAAGCCCGCAAACGCAGATCCCGCCCCGAAAACAGAAGAACCGAAGAAGGAAGAGGAGCCCAAAGAAGCCCCTGCTGAGGAGCCCAAGGAAGAAACCGCCGAGGAGCCCAAGGAAGAACCCGCCGAGGAGCCTAAAAAAGAGCCCAAGGAGCCGCCCAAGGAATTGGTGGCGGTGAAGAAAAAGGATGTGCGGTTTCTGGTGATCTATACCGTCGCCTTTGTGGTGGTCATCTCCTTCCTGATCGCAGGCAGTTATATGATCACCTCCCGTATCCATCGGGAGATGGCGGAAAACAACGCCACCCTGGACAGCAGTCAGTCCACCCTGAAGAATATTCAGGACGAAAACCGCAATCTCAAGGAGCAAAACGCCGCTCTCAAAGAGCAAAACGAGCAGTTGACCTCCTCCCAGACCGATAGCGATACCCTCATCAATAATATCGGCGATATGGTGGAGCACGGGGAATACCTCTCCGCCGCTCAAAACGCCTATATCCGCGGGGACCGCACCGCCGCGCGCCAGCTTTTGGCCGCTGTGGATCGGGAGAAGCTGGCCGAGCCCGCCAAGGCCTATTACGATTCCTTAAACGATCGGTTAAATTGATATGAAAGAAGTAACTGTATATTCCGACGGCGCCTGCAGCGGCAATCCCGGCCCCGGCGGATGGGGAACCATCCTGGTCTTTATGGGGATCGAAAAGGAGCTGTCGGGAGCCGAGGCGGAAACCACCAACAACCGCATGGAGCTGTTGGCCGCCATTATGGGGCTGGAGACCTTAAAAGAGCCCTGCAAGGTCACTCTGGTCAGCGATTCCAAATACCTCTGCGAGAGCATCAACCAAGGCTGGGTCTTTGGCTGGGAGCAAAACGGTTGGCGCAAAAAGGATAAAAAACCTGCGCTGAATGTGGATCTCTGGGAACGGATGCTTAAGCAGCTGCGCCGCCATCAGGTGACGGTGCAATGGGTCAAGGGTCATCACGGCCACCCCTATAACGAACGCTGTGATCGGCTGGCTGTTGCCGCCTATACCGCCATTAAATCATAATCGAAAGGATCTGACATCCGATGAAACGCATCTTGGCAATTTTGCTATGCTTCTGTCTTGCCTTTGGCGTCAGCGCCTGCAAGCCGGATAATATTACCTATCCCGCCGTGATCCAGACCCCCGGCTCCGCCGAAGAGGTGAAGGACCCCGATCTCACCAAGGAGCCCGCGGTCGAGGCGCCCCTTCCCGAGGAAACGCCCAAGGAAGAGCCCAAGGAGGAGCCTGCCCCCGAGGAACCGGTGAAGGAAGAGGAGGAGGCCTCCGCCGAAACCAAGCCCGGCACCGCCGAAACCGTTCCTCTGCTGAACCCCCTGGCGGTGGAGACCTTTGCCCCCTCCAAGACCTTCCATAGTACCCTGCCCTTAAGCGGGATGATCCTGCCCGGCGCGTCGGTCAATCCTCTGACCAACCGCACCATTGTGATCTATACCGCCGACAGCACTCCCGCCTTTTCTTATGCGGATGAGAAGGGCAGAACCGTTACCGAGTGGGATTGGATGAAGGAGCTGGCCGCCGAGCAAGGCTTTTTCTTAAAATACAGCATTAAAAATAAAAATGTTTCGCTGAAGGCCCAGCGTACCGCCCTCTATGCGGGGCAAAAGCTGAGCCTGGTGCAGATGCGCGCCGAGGAGCTGGGCGTGGGAATGACTCTCAGCCGCTCCGCCGCAGACCTGATCGATCCTGCGGTGCAGTCCTTCGGTGTCAGCGGCGCCATTCTTAAAAACAGCAACCGGACCCTCTTCGCGCCGGTGGGCAATATCAATGCCCTTTGGTATAACCCCGCCTTGCTGCCCCAGGAGACCGATCCCGCCGCCCTGGCCGCCGCCAACCAATGGACGGTGGAGCAATTCAAGGCCGTCTATACCGATTCGGTGAGCAAAAGCGCGAAACCCCTGGTGATGGAGCAGACCATCGCCTGGGCCACCCTCTCGGGAAAAAGCCCCCTGACCCTCCTGGAGGGGAAGCTGGACAGCAACCTCTATTCCCGCGCCACCCGCGATACCTTCGCCACCCTGCGGGCGCTGTTCCAAGAACTGCCCGCCTTTGTGGGCGTTCCCAATACCGAGTATGCCCTGGCAAAAAATAATATCACCATGGCCTATACCGCCATCCCCGATGCCGCCAAGGATGTTACCCTTACCTTCGCGCCCCTGCCGGCGCCGGAAGAGGGAACCCCCGGCACCGTCACCTATACCGGCACCTTCTTCGCCCTGCCCAAATTCAATGAGGACCCCGAAACCTCCAAAGCTGCATTGACCTTCGCCGAGCATTGGTGTAACCGCTATACCGAGGCGCTGGCCGGCAAACTGCAGGCGCTGGGCATTAAGGGAAGCGCCTATGAGGCCTATACCAATATGGCCGAGAACCAAGGCGCCCTCATCTTCCACCACCCCGAGATCGAAGCCCTCGCCGCCCCCTACCTGAAGGGCCTTTCCGATCCCAATGTGGATATGGACGAAGCCTACCGCTCCGTTCAAGACCAAATCAATAATATCATCGCGGTCCAAAACCGCTACTATTGATCAAAAAAGCGCAGCTTATCAGCTGCGCTTTTTTGCACCCTAAACGCCCCTGCACCCCTCTTGCTTCACCCACCACCGCAATAAATACCAAT
>JAZUNB010000130.1:0-8449 GCA_045603925.1 Eubacteriales bacterium | reverse complement strand
AGCAAAGGGCATAGAATAAAAAGGGAAATATCGAAATTTTCGATATTTCCCTTCCTTTTTATAGTTTTGAGGCAGAGTCTTTTTGAAAAGGTCTTTGTTTTTTCTTGCCCTTTGCGGTTCGGACTATTTTTACAGCCCCTTTCTTATTGATTCAGAAATTCTTCCAATTTCTTCTTGGAGCCGGCACCCACCATTTTGTTGATGATCACGCCATCCTTCATCAAAATCAAAGTGGGAATGCTCATAACGCCGAATTGCTGAGCCAGCGCCTGCTCCTGATCCACATCGATCTTGCAGATCTTTTTATCGGGATATTCCTCGGCCAGCTGATCCAGAATGGGAGCGACCATTTTGCAGGGGCCGCACCAGGTGGCAAAAAAGTCCAAAAGAACAGTTCCCTCCTGGGTAACCGCTTCAAAATCGGTTGTTGTTAAATGAATAACTGCCATTGTTATTACCTCCTTATATTTTTAAGTTTATCATATTTTTTCAAGAAAAACAATAAAAATCGACCTTTCAGAAGGAAAGGTCGATTTTCTTTTGCAATTTGTTGATGGTTTCCTGATCGCAATCGGGGGTCTCTTCCAGCGGAAAGGGGAGCTCCAACTGGCGGTATTTGGTTTTGCAAAGGGTGCGGAAGGGCAGAAGCTCGATCCGCTGAATATTGCTAAACGGTCGGGCGATGGAAAGGAGCGCTTCGGTATCCTCATCGGTCAGCCCGGGAACCACCACATGGCGGATCCATAAGGGAACCCCCATTTCCTCCGCCTTGCGGCAAAACCGCAAGACCCGCTCCAAAGAGCCGCCGCAATATTTTTTGTATAATTCCTCGGTGGTAAATTTGATATCCACCAGGGCAAGATCGGTATAGCGAAGGATCTGCTCCCAATAAGGCTCCCCTGCAGAGGCAGAGGTATCGAGGGCGGTGTTCAGCCCCGCCTCTTTCGCCTTTTTTAAGAGCTCTATAGTAAATTCTGCCTGCAAAAGAGGCTCACCCCCGCTGAGGGTGATGCCGCCCTTCTCGCCGAAATAAGGGCGATAGGGGAGCACCTTGGCGATCAGCTCCTCGGCGGTATATTCTTCGCCGCCCATAGGCTCCCAGGTATCGGGATTATGGCAATAGGCGCAGCGTAAGGGGCAGCCCTGCAAAAAGATTGCCGAGCGCACCCCCGGCCCGTCGGCGCAGGCCATGGATTCAAAGGAATGGATCCGCCCCTTCATCAGAGGGCCTCGTGGAAGGTGCGGGCGATGACTTCATCCTGCTGAGCAGGGGAGAGCTTATGGAAATTCACCGCATAGCCCGAGACCCGAATGGTCAGGTTGGGATATTTCTCGGGATGGGCCTTGGCATCCAGAAGAGTCTCCCGCTTTAAGATATTTACATTGATGTGCTGGGCCTTCTGGGCAAAATAGCCGTCCAGAATAGCGGTAAGGTTCTCCTGCCGCTCGGCAAGGGTATTGCCCAAGGCAGAGGGCACGACCGAGAAGGTATTGGAGATGCCGTCCTTGCAATAATCGTAAGAGATCTTGGCCACCGAGTTGAGGGAGGCAAGAGCACCGTTCTTTTCCCTGCCGTGCATAGGGTTGGCACCGGGAGCAAAGGGCTCGCCCGCCTTGCGCCCATCAGGGGTGGCACCGGTCTTTTTACCGTACACCACATTGGAGGTGATGGTCAGAATGGAGAGGGTATGCTCCGCATTGCGATAGGTGGGATTCTTCTTCAGCTCCGCAAAGAATTTCTCTACCTGCTCTTGGGCAATGGCGTCTACCCGATCATCGTTGTTGCCATAGGTGGGGAAGTCCCCTTCAATGGCAAAATCGGTGATCAGCCCCCGCTCATCGCGCAAGGGGCGTACCTTGGCATATTTGATGGCGGAAAGGGAATCGGCAACCACCGAAAGCCCCGCCGCGCCGAAGGCCATATAGCGGTGCACATCGGTATCGTGCAGAGCCATCTGGGTCTTCTCATAGGCATATTTATCGTGCATATAATGGATCATATTCATGGCGCTGACATAGGTCTTGGCCAGCCAGGGGCGGTAAAGCTCCAGAAGCTCCATGACCCGATCATAATCCAAAAGGTCGCCCTCGTATGCAGGATGAGCGGGCGCCACCTGATCGCCGGTCTTCTCATCCCGCCCGCCGTTCAAGCTGTAAAGCAGTAACTTTGCCAGATTGGCGCGGGCGCCGAAAAATTGCATATCCTTGCCCACCCGCATAGCGGAAACACAGCAGGCAATGGCATAATCATCCCCATAGCAGGGGCGCATCAGATCATCGCTTTCATACTGAATGGCGCAGGTCTCTTCCGAAACCTTGGCGCAATAAAGCTTAAAAGCTTTGGGCAGATCGCGGGACCAAAGAACGGTGAGATTAGGCTCTGCCGAGGGCTTGAGGTTATAAAGGGTATGCAGGAAACGGAAGGTATTTTTGGTGACTAAGGTTCGTCCGTCTTCTCCCATACCGCCCAGCGCCTCGGTGATCCACATAGGATCCCCCGCAAAGAGCTCATTATATTCGGGGGTACGCAGATGGCGGGCGCACCGCAGTTTCAACACAAAATCGTCGATCAGTTCCTGAGCCCCCTCCTCGGTGAGGGTGCCCGCCGCAAGATCGCGGGTAATATAAATATCCAGGAAGGTGGCAGTCCGCCCTAAGCTCATGGCGGCGCCGTTTTGCTCCTTATTGGCGGCAAGATAACCGAAATACAGCCATTGCACCGCTTCGCGGGCATTCTCTGCAGGGCGGGAGATATCATATCCGTAAAGGGCCGCCATCTCCTTCAGCTTGCCCAAAAAGGCGATCTGCTGATAAAGCTCCTCCAGACGGCGGATGGTATCGGCATCAAAGGCAAAATGGGAAAGCTCCTCTTTGTCTTTCTGCTTCTCCTCTATCAGCTTATCAATGCCGTAGAGGGCGATGCGACGGTAATCGCCGATGATGCGGCCGCGGCCGTAGGCATCGGGCAGACCGGTGATGATGCCGTTGTGCCGCGCGGCGCGGATGTCTTTGTTGTAAACACGGAAAACACCGTCATTATGGGTGGTGCGGAATTGAAATTCATCCTCCACCTTCTGAGAAAGGGTATAGCCATAGGCTTTGCAGGCCTTACGGGTCATATTGATACCGCCGAAGGGATTGATGCCCCGCTTTAAGGGCGCATCGGTCTGGAGACCCACGATCAGTTCCAAATCTTTATTGATATATCCCGCCGCATAGGTGGTGAGGGAGCTGACGGTCTCGGTATCGATATCCAATACCCCGCCCTTTTTCTGCTCCTCGGCAAAAAGCGCCTCTACCTGACCAAGTAAGGCGTTGGTACGGTCTGTTGCGGGGGCAAGAAAGGCTTCATCCCCCTCATAAGGAGTATAGTTGGTCTGAATGAAATCCCGAACATTGATCTCATCCTGCCATTTTCCTGCTTTAAAACCATTCCATGCGTTCATGATGATCCTCCTATGCAATAAAAAAAGGACAGCATACACTATAAGAAGCGTATCCTGCCCAGACGGTCGGCTGTTATAACCTAAGATCCCACTGTGTGAACTCACGCAAATCCGTCAGAGATCCGAGGCTTCTTATTGACAATTAAAGAATATCATTTTTTTCATAGAAAGTCAAGAAAGGAATTGAACAAAAAACGGTTATCTGCTATAATAAAATTATGAAATTTGACGGGGAGGAAACCGCCATGGAGAAAAAATATGTGATCGCATTGGATCAGGGGACGACCAGCTCCCGTTGCATCCTCTTTGATAGGGATCTGAATATTCTTTCGGTTGCCCAAAAGGAGTTTCAGATCTTTTATCCGAAACCCGGTTGGGTGGAGCAGCGTCCTTTGGATATCTGGGTCTCTCAATACGGGGTATTGACCGAGGCGGTGCTTTCCGCAGGCATCGATCCGCGGGAGATCGCCGCTATCGGCATTACCAACCAGCGGGAAACGACGATTGTTTGGGATAAGGCCACCGGCGAGCCCGTCTGCAATGCCATTGTATGGCAATGCCGCCGTACCGCAGAGCTTTGCAAAGAATTGGAAGAGACCGAAGGCGATTATATCCGCGCTCATACCGGCCTTTTGGCCGACCCCTATTTTTCCGCCACCAAGCTTCATTGGATCTTAGAAAATGTGGAAGGAGCCCGTGAGCGGGCGGAGCGGGGCGAGCTGCTGTTCGGTACCGTCGATACCTATCTGATCTGGAAGCTGACCGGCGGCAAGGTTCACGCCACCGATTATACCAACGCCTCCCGTACTATGCTTTATGATATCCATCAGCGTTGCTGGGATCCCCATCTTTTGGAGGTGCTGAAGATCCCTGCCTGTATGCTGCCGGAGGTGCGCCCCTCCTCGGGCAATTTCGGCATGGCCGATCTCTTGGGGGTGGAGGTTCCCATTACCGGTGTGGCGGGGGATCAGCAGGCGGCGCTCTTCGGGCAATGCGGCTTTTCCGCAGGCAGCCTGAAATCCACCTACGGTACCGGATGCTTTGCCCTGATGAATATGGGCAATATGCCGCCCGATGCCAAGGAAAGCGGCCTTTTGGTTACCTTGGGCGCGGGGAAGGAGCCTTGCTATTGCTTAGAGGGAAGCGTGTTCATCGGTGGTGCAGTGGTGCAATGGCTGCGGGATGAATTGAAGCTGATCAATGAATCTGCCGACAGCGGCTATTTTGCCGCCAAGGTTCCCGATAGCGGCGGCGTGATCGTGGTCCCCGCCTTTACCGGTCTCGGCGCCCCCTATTGGGATAGCGAAGCCCGCGGCTCTGTGTTCGGAATGACCCGCGGCACCAACCGCAATCACCTCATCCGCGCCTGCCTGGAGTCGATTGCTTATCAGACCGCCGATGTGCTCAAAGCCATGGAGGCCTCCCTGGGGCAACCCATCAAGCAATTGCGGGTGGATGGCGGGGCTACCGCCAATCCCATTTTAATGCAATTTCAGGCAGATCTTCTGCAGGCAGAGGTTCTGCGCCCCATGATCAGCGAGACCACCGCCTTAGGTGCCGCCTTTCTGGCAGGCCTTGCCGTAAACTTCTGGAGCGGGGAAGAGGAATTGCTGGAAAAGAATATGATCGGCAATCGCTACCTTCCCTCCTGCGATAAAGAAACCGCTGAAAGCCGCATGGCGCGATGGAAAACCGCTGTTGCCGCCGCGCGGATGTTTAAATAAGCCAAACGCCGTAAAGGGCAGAACCTTTACGGCGTTTCTTTAATCATTTTGTTCAGATCGTTGAGCACCCGCTTCTTATCTCCGCTCCATAGAGGGGCGATGAGCAAGGCTTTGGGGCCGTCCCCCGTCAGGCGGTGGATCACGGTACCCGGTTTTAAGGCTTTGAGGGCGGTTATCAGCAGATCGGCATATTCCTCAAAGGAAAGGGCGCGGATCTTGCCCTCTTGATAAAGCTTTTCATAGGGAGTTCCCTTGAGAATATGCAAAAGATGCAGTTTCACGCCATGGACGCCCGCCTCATTCACCCTTCGAACGGTCTCCAAAAGTTCCTTTTTGCCCTCCCCGGGCAGACCGATCATGATATGGGCAACAATATGGATGTTGGGATATTGCTTTAAGTCCTTTACCGCCTCTGTGAAACGGGCGGTGGGGTATCCGCGGCCGAAGGCCTCTGCCGTTTTGTCGTTGGCGGTCTGGAGTCCCAATTCAATATAGAGGGGCTTTTTTTGAGAAAGCTCTTCTAAAAAAGCCACCGTTTCGGGGGGCAGGCAGTCGGGGCGGGTGCCGATGGCAAGGGCGGCGATGTCCTCCCGCTCGATAATAGGCAGATAAAGCGCCTTTAATTCCGAAAGGGGCGCATAGGTATTGGTATAGCTTTGAAAATAGGCGATATAGCGGGTTCCCTTGAATTTCTCCGCTACTTGACCCTTGGCCTCCTCGATCTGCCCCGCGCTGAAATAACCGCTTCCGCCGGCGCAGAAGGCGCAGCCGCCCTCTTGGCGGCTTTTGCGGTTGGGGCAGGAGAAGCCTGCGTCCAAAGAGAGTTTATAAAGCTTTTCCCCGAAGGTATCCAAGCAATGTTGATGAAAAGTATAAAGTTCCATATCCCCATTATATTTTTTTAATGGAAAAACTTCAAGATAAAAGTTCCATTTTCCCTGATTTTATGGTAAAATGGTGCTTGAGGTGTTATTATGTCTGAAATCCGATGCTGTGTTCCTTGCCTTTTCGGCCTGGAGTCTATTACAGCCAATGAACTGAAAATGCTGGGCGCCGAGGAGATCCAAGCCGAAAACGGCAGGGTCTTTTTCTCCGGCTCCGCCCAAACAGTGATCGATGCCAACCTTTGGTTGCGCAGCGGTCAGCGGGTAGAGATCGTGTTGGGTCAATTCCCCGCCCGCAGCTTTGAGGAGCTCTTTGAGGGGGTGCGCAAACTGCCCTGGGAGGATTGGATCCCCATGGACGGTCGCTTCCCGGTAAAGGGGCACGCCTTAAACTCGAAGCTTCATAGTGTTCCCGATTGCCAATCCATTGTAAAAAAAGCCATTGTCCGTCGGCTGGAGGGGGCCTATCATCGGGCGGTCTTTCCCGAAACAGGCGCGCTCTACAGCGTTCGCTTTTCCATCTTTAAGGATCAGGCGGTGCTGATGCTGGATACCTCGGGCAATGCCCTCCATAAGAGAGGCTACCGCCCCGGTACTCAGCCCGCTCCCATTCGGGAGACCCTGGGCGCCGCTTTGGTATCCATCGCCCGCCCCTATCCCGATACGGTGCTTTATGATCCCTTCTGCGGAAGCGGTACCCTTTTGATCGAGGGCGCCCTTTATGCCCGCAATATCGCCCCCGGTCTCTTAAGAGGCTTTGCGGCAGAGAATTGGGATACCCTGCCCAAAAAGCTTTGGCAGGAGCGGCGCAATGCCGCAAGAGCCGCCATCAAGAAGGATGTGCCCTTCCGCGGCGTGGGAACCGATATCGACCCTAAAATGGTCGCCATTGCCACCGAGAATGCCAAGCACGCGGGAGTCGCCGATTGCCTTGATTTTTCGGTGGCCGATGTGAAGGATTTTGCTCCCGATACGCCCCGCGGGATGGTGGTGACCAACCCGCCCTATGGCGAGCGGTTGCTGGATCAGCAGCAGGCCAGAGAGCTCTATCGGGTCATGGGCAAGGTCTTTTTGAAGAAGCCCGGCTGGCGGTATTTTGTTATCGCTCCCGAAAAGGAGTTTGAAAAACTCTTCGGCCGCCCTGCCGATAAACGCCGTAAACTCTATAACGGCACTCTGGAATGTCAGTATTATCAATATTTTAAATATTAAAGGAGAATGAAAATGGAATTCAGTTTAAACAGTCCGATCTTGTTTATCCTTGTCGGCGCCGTTTTGTTGCTGGTCACTGCCCAGTCCATCTTCTTTCTGATCCGCGCCTGGAAGGCGGGGGTAGAGATGGGCATCGCCAAGACCAAGCTGCGGAAAACGGTGGTCTCTTCCGCGATCTTCACCGTCGCGCCCGCCGTTTCGATCCTGATGGGTGTGATCGTGTTGTCCAAGAAATTGGGTCTGGCCCTTCCTTGGCTTCGCCTTTCGGTCATCGGCGCCCTTACTTATGAGCTCACCGCCGCCGAAAATGCCGCCAAGGCCGCAGGAACCTCCCTGTCCGATTCCGCCACCGCGGTCAATGGAGAGCAGTTCCTTAATATCACCATTGTAATGACCCTCGGTATTATTGTGGGTCTGGTGCTGGTTCCCATCCTCTGTAAGCGGATCCAGGGCGGTATGGATAAAATGAAGCAAAAGGATACCAAATGGGGCGAGATCGTGACCAATGCCCTCTTTATGGGGATGGTCAGCGCCTTTATGGGCTTGATCTTCTGCGATATCAGCAGCGGTCTTACCGGCTGGATCCCGGTGTTTGTAATGGCGGTCTCCGCCGTTTGTATGGCGCTGATGGGTCTTTTGATGAAGGTGACCAAGTGGCAATGGCTCAATGATTATGCCCTGCCTGTTTGTATGCTGATCGGAATGGCCTCTGCTATTCCCATTACCAATTGGATCGTATAAGGAGGAGAGAACCATGAAAAAAAGACCTTATGAAGAGCAGATCCATCTGGACGGTCGCATCTGGGGCGCCATCGCAGGCGTGGCCATTGCTTCCTTTCCGCTGCTGGTTGCCGTTCTCTTTCAGCTGAAGCCCGATTGGGGCGTAGTGCTGAAGGGGCTGATCGGTGTGGCTCCCATTTTCTGGACCGTGGGGCTCATCGAAGTATTCACCTATATTCCCATGCTGGGTGCAGGCAGCTCGTATCTTGCCTTTGTGACCGGTAATATCACCAACCTGAAGGCCCCTTGCGCCATGAATGCCATGGAAAACGCCGAGGTCAAGCCCGGCTCTAAAGAAGGGGAGATCATCTCCACCATCGCGGTGGCAACCTCTTCGATTGTGACCATTCTGATCATCGCCCTGGGCGTTTTGATGATCGTTCCCCTGACCCCCGTTTTGGAG
>JAZUNB010000129.1:0-10694 GCA_045603925.1 Eubacteriales bacterium | reverse complement strand
GTTCGCATTGCGAACGGATTACATACGCCTGACAGCGATTACATACCAAGCCTTCGGCTTGGATAAAAAAATCAGATGCATATGCATCGGGTTTTTTGGCGGAGAGAGGGGGATTCGAACCCCCGAACGGGTTTAAGCCGTTACACGATTTCCAATCGTGCGCCTTCGACCAGCTCAGCCATCTCTCCAAACTGCTAAAACAGTATATAACAGAACCAATCAAAAGTCAAGGACTTTTTTAAAGAATTTCCCCGCCGTCGGCTTTTAAAAACTTCAGGCGGCGGACTTTTCGGATCTTACAGGGCAACCCCGCATTACAAAGAGCCTCCGCCAGATAGTTGGGGCTCAGGGAGCGCTGGTTACCGGCGGCAAGTTCTCCCGAGAGAACCACTGCCCCCTCCTCCTCTCGGGCGGAAACGGTGCGGATAAATTCCCGCACATCCACCTCCTGCTCACTACGCTTGGTCTTTTTCAGCACCGTCAGCGGGCGGGTAAAGGCCTCATTGATCTCGGCGGCAGAGCACGCGGTCTGCAGCTCTACCCGATAGGAGGCAAAGGTGATCTCCTTAAAATCGTCTTGGGGCTCATAGACCTCCAAGATCTTCAAGGAAGGCGGAAAGGCTTTTTTGAGATCCTCGGGATCCCACTCCGCGCCCGGCAGGACCCGAAAATCAAACAGCTCCCCCTCGCTTTCAAAGCCCAGGGAAAGGGGCATGGCAAACACGCAATACGGATGGGGGCTGAAGCCGCCCTTACTCCAATAAGGGATCCCGCTGCGGCGCAGTGCGCGCAACACCGCGCGGTTCAGATCCAAATGGGAAAAATAGATGGCATCATCGGTCTTACAAAACCGCGCCCGCATTTCTTTAAACATGGTTCTCGGATCAGACATCGCATTTCCTCCCCATCATCCGATTGGCGCCGCAGCCGCTGCATTGCTCTTTGCAATTGGGCGTTGTTTCGGCGCGATAGCTACGCTCCGCTTCTCTTTGAAGGTATTCCTTGGTGACCCCGATATCGATGAAATCCCAGGGCAGGATCTCATCGAATTCCCGCTTACGGGACGCATAGAAATCGGGATCGACTCCGCTTATGCGGAAGGCCTCTTGCCAGCGGTCATAGCTGAAATATTCTGTCCAGGCGTCTAAACGGCCGCCTTTTTTGGCCACCTCCGCAATGGCAGGGGCCAGGCGGCGGTCGCCTCTTGCCAATACCGCTTCGATCAGCGAGGTGCGGCAGTCATGACAGCTTAAGGTCACCTGCTTGGAGCCCACCGTCTTTTTGAGATACTCCTGCTTTTTGCGGATCTCACTTTCGGTATTCTGGGCTTCCCATTGGAAGGCGGTAAAGGGCTTGGGAATGAAGGTCGCCACGCTCATGGCGATCTTGATAAAGCGGTTGCGCTTGGCCTTATCGGTATCATAGAAATACCCGATGATCTTATCGGCCATAGAGCGGATGGCGGCCAGGTCTTCCTCTGTTTCGGTGGGCAGACCCATCATAAAATACAGCTTGACCGAGGAGTTGCCGTTTTCAAAGGCGATGCGGCAGCTCTTCTCGATATCCGCCTCGGTAACATTTTTATTGATCACATCCCGAAGGCGCTGGCTTCCCGCCTCCGCCGCAAAGGTGAAGGTGGATTTTTTTACACCGGTGATCTTCGCCGCCAATTCCTTAGAGAAATTATCCGCCCGCAAAGAGGGCAGGGAAAGATTGATGCCGCGGGGCTCGGTATAGCGGATCAGCCCATCCACCAGCGGCTCGATCTCGGGATAATCGCTGGAGGATAAGGAGCAAAGGGAAAGCTGCTCATAGCCGGTATTCTCCAAAAGGGTGCAGGCATCCTTAATAAGGGTATCGGCGCTCTTGCACCGCACCGGGCGGAAGAGCATCCCCGCCTGGCAAAAACGGCAACCGCGGATACAGCCGCGGAACAATTCAATGGTCACCCGATCGTGCACCGCCTCGGTAAAGGGGATGATCTGGGTCTTGGGGTAATAGACCTTGTCCAGCTCGGAGATGATGCGCTTTTGAACGGTGGCGGGAACCCCCTCCTTCAAGGGGGTGAAGGCGGCGATGGTCCCGTCTTCCTTATAAGTAACCTCGTATAGAGAGGGAACATAGAAGCCCTCCATCTTAGAAACCTCATGAAGGAATTCCTCGCGGCTTTTGCCCTCTTTTTTGGCTTGGCGAAGTTTCTCGGCAAGCTCGGGCAGAGCCTCCTCCCCTTCCCCGATGCTGAAGACATCAAAAAAGTCGGCCAGCGGCTCGGGATTATAGGCGCAGGGCCCTCCGCCCACCACAATATTTTTCAGGCCTGTCCGCTCCTTTGCGTAAAGGGGAACGCCCCCCAGCTCCAGCATATTGAGGACGGTGGGATAGCACATCTCATACTGCAGGGTAAAGCCGATAAGGTCATATTCATCCAGGGAGGTATGGCTTTCCATGGAATAAAGGCGGATCCCCTCTTTACGCATCCGCTCCTCCATATCGGGCCAGGGCTGGAAAAATCGCTCGCACCAGGTCCCCTCCTGCTCATTGAGGGCGCCATAGAGCAGCCGCAGTCCCAGATGGGACATTCCGATATCATAAATATCGGGGAAGCAAAAGCCGAAGCGGATATCCACCTCATTAAGATCCTTTACCGTTTGCCCCATTTCACCGCCCACATAGCGGGCAGGCTTCTGCACCTCCAATAAAAGATCACGCATTTCTTCGGTTTTATAGGTCATAGCCATTCTCCTTGATCAATCCGATTAAATAGATACACACAAACAGCAGCGAAACATTATATCCGCTGCTCAAAAACTGCCAAAAGGCCAGTCCCAGAAGGGGCAAAAGGCAGATGATCGCCGCTCCGTTACCGATCATCCGCGCGCGATGGGGCTGGCAATGCATGGCCAAAAAGGCCCGCAGGATCCGCCCGCCGTCCAGCGGCATGATGGGCAGTAGATTCATTCCTGCCAAGGCACCGTTGGCAAGGGCGCAGAACCAGAGGCTCTTGCTTCCCCGCCAGAGGGCCAGCGATCCAAAGACCGCCCCCAGCAACAGGCTGGTCAGCGGCCCTGCCGCGGCGGCCAGCAGCTCCCCTTGATAGGAAAGCCCCTCCGCCGAAAGGCCGAAGCCCTGCCCTTGGCCGCGAAAATCCCGCACCCTGCCGCCCAGAGCGCGGATGGCCAGCAGATGCCCCCATTCATGGAGCAGAGAAAAGCCGAAAAACAGCAACGGCGCAAAGGTCCCCTCGATCAGCATATAGGAGACCAGGAGCAGCACCATCAGCGGAGAAACCTTAAGCAGCTTCATTCTGCTCCGCCAGGGCACTGTCTACCGTTGCCTGCACATCGGAGACCGGCTCCTCCTGAAAGACCGCCACCAGGTCATCCCGCCAACGGATCACCGTTTGCTTTACAGCGGCAAGACTCGGCAGGCGGTCGGTGGTCTTTAAATAAAAGCCGCCGGCACCCAAAAACAGCAGGATGATCAACAGGGTAATAAACATGGAGCCCTTCTCCCGCCGTACACTTTGCTGCTCCGACTCCATCCGCCGAAGCTCCCTTAACGAATCGCGATGATATTCTTCCATTTTCTTCATCTCCTTTATACAAGAATCCTTTATACAAGAATATGAAGAAAAGACAACCGATAGAATATTGACTTTTGAATCAATTTCTATTATGATTAAAGACACGCCTCCATAGTTAAACGGATATAACAGCCCCCTCCTAAGGGGCAGTTACAGGTTCGATTCCTGTTGGGGGTGCCAGAAAAACGGCAGATTTCAACCGAAATCTGTCGTTTTTCAATGAAGCATTCCCTTCGGGAATATGATGTCGCTATCGCTAATGATGACACTCCGTTTATGATGTGTGCCTTCGGCACATTAAAGAATGCTTCACACCATCCATACGCGGAGCGAATGGACATCATATTGCGCCCCGGCGTAATACATCATATCGACAAAGTCGATACCTCATTCTTGAAAAAAGCGTATTGCGCCTGCAATACGCTTTTTTATTATACTATAGGTTCCGAAAAACTGCAACCTTGCTTTTTCGTATAATTAAAGGTATAATAGAAAAAAACAAGCGAAGGAGAGTTTCAATGAAAGCGTGTATTATCCAGCCCCCTTATTCCATGGACCCTGCCATGGCCGATGAATGCTTTGCATTCAAGATGGCTCAATTGGAATTATGCGACGAGACCATGGACATCATTGTTTTACCCGAATACAGCGACGATCCCTGCTGTACCAACACCCGGGAGGATACCCTTGCGGCCTATGAAAAATACAGCAAGCCCTTATTGGAAGCCTGCGCCGCCACCGCCAAGCGATGCCGCTCCATGGTGTTTGTGAACGGTCTTTACGAGGCTCCCACCGGCTTTCGCAACACCACCTATTGCTTTGACCGCCAAGGGGAGATCGTTGGCAAATACTTCAAAAAGCATCTGCCGCCCTTAGAGTTCGGTCCCTTGGCGCTGGACAGCGACTATACCTTTGAATTCTCCGAGCCCTATATTTTAGAAATGGAAGGCCTGCGCTTTGGGTTTCTTACCTGCTACGATTTTTATTTTTATGAAGCCTTCCCCAATATTGCCCGCCAAAATGTAGACATCATCATCGGCTGCTCCCTTCAGCGCAGTGACTCCCATCAGGCGCTGGAAATTATGTGTCGCTTTTTGGCGTATAACACCAACGCCTATGTACTGCGCTCCTCGGTGAGCATGGACGAGCAATCGACCGTCTGCGGCGCCAGCATGATCGTGGACCCCTTCGGCAATGTTTTGGCCAATATGAAAAGCAGGCGGGGGCTTGCTACCGCGGAATTCGATCCCAAAAACAAGTATTATAAGCCCGCCGGCTTCGGCGGCGCCCCTGCGCCCCATTACGAATATATGGAATGGGGGCGCCATCCCCAGCAATACCGCCCTGCGGGCAGTTTCATTGTGCGCCCCGATGAGCATACCCCCTATCCCCGCACTCATATAACGGCACCTGCCGAGAAGACGCTGGAGGCCATCGGCGCCGCCGTTGCCACCGATACGGAGGAGATCACCCTGCCCCTCACCGATTCCGAGAGCGGCATTCTGGTGCACTCCACGCCCCTGGAGCAGATCCTCAAAAAATTCTCCTGCCATACCATCTTTGCGCTTCAGACCGAAGATGCCGCCGTTTTGAAAAAGCTTCCCCCTCTGCTTCATCGCTATGACTGCGAAAAGCATGTATTTCTCACCCTTCCCGAAGAGCTTCAGCCCTTGGCGAAGGAGCTTTTGAAAAAAATTCGCATTTCTTAAAAAAATTGTGACCTTTTCGGTTTTTCAAACGTTTTTGTTATAGGAGGGCAGATGAGTGCCGATGTTGACCCGTTCAAAACCCGATATGGAAGCGGTATATTTCCAATATGCCGATCTCCTTTACCGAGTGGCGCTGGCTCAGCTGGGAAATGACGCGGATGCCGAAGATGCGGTGCAGGATGTATTGATCCGATACATGACCAAAGCGCCCGCCTTTTTCAGCCGCGACCATGAGAAGGCCTGGCTTTTGCGCAGTACGGTCAACCGCTGCCACGACATCGCAAGGCGAAATCAAAGGGCTTCTGCCCTTTCGCTGGAGGATGCCGCGGAGGTTGCCGCGGAAGACCCGAGCGGTCTTTCCGATCTGCTGGAGACCCTCTCCCGCCTGCCGGAAAAATACAAGGAAACGGTGGTTCTTCATTGCCTGGAAGGCTTTTCCCTGCAAGAGACTGCCTCTATTCTGGGTATTTCCCTCTCGGCGGCGAAGATGCGGCTCTCCCGTGCCCGCGAAATGCTTAGAGAGGAGGAAAATGATGTTCTCTGAAAAAGAACTGGATGCTTATAAAAGCATTCAAGCGCCGAATACGCTTCACCATAAGATCCAAGAAGCGTGCCGGCAGCAAAAACGCGCCCCGCACTTGCCGCAGATGGGGCTGATGGCTGCGGCGGCCTGTCTGGTTCTGATCCTTGGGCTGATGGGATTTTTCCCCCGTCAAGGAGCCCCCGAGATCGTACTCAACGGGCAGACCCTGGAGGATTCGGTGTTCTTTTATGACATCTCTCCCGCCTCGGAGCTGAGAAGCTCCCCGGTATTCAGCGTTCCGCTGGAGCTGACCCTTCCCGAGGAAACGGTTCTTACGGTTTCCTACGGGCAGATGCTCACCGACGGTTCCGATCCCGCGAAGACCCTCACCGCAAAAGGAAGCCTTGCGCTTTGGTGGGAGTTTCCACGGGGGGAAGAGCTGCCGACGCTGGAGATGATTCTGGACAGCGGCGAAAAGCAGACCCTCATCACCCTGACCTACGACCCCGCGGAGAAGACCATCACCGCAACCAAAACAAAAAATTAAAAGGAGAACCAAAACAATGAAAAAGATTCTTGCTCTGATCCTCTGCGTTGCTATGCTGCTGACGGTGGCTTCCTGCGGCGCAAACAACACCACCAACAACGATGAAAACAACAACAATGCCGGCGGCGAAGAGACCGCTACCGTCGGTCAGACCCTGCTGGCGGATTTCAACACCAAGACCGGTACCGCTCAGGAGATCGCCGACGCTCTTCTGCAGAACGAAGTCATCGAGTTCATGGGCGCTTCCATGCCTGTGGAGCCCGGTTATCTCACCGGCTTCGACAATGTGGAGATCAAGGACTTCAAAGAGGGCGTTATGTTCGCTCCCATGATCGGCACCATCCCCTTTGTGGGCTATATCTTCACTCTGGAAGAGGGCGCTGATGTGGATGCCTTCAAGGCTACTCTGAAGGACAATGCCAACCTGCGCTGGAACATCTGCACCGCCGCTGAGGAGCTGGTTGTGGAGAGCAACGGCAACACCGTATTCTTCCTGATGTGCCCCACCACCTTTGAGCAGCCCGAGACCGAGGGCGATGCCGGTATCGGTGGTATGGATATGGTAGGCGATATGGGTCCCGCCGCTGAAGAAGGAATTACCTTAGAGTAATGAACCCAATATTCGGCATAACGGCGCCTTGCCGTTATGCCGAATTTTTTTGGAAAGGATTTATGGCATATGCTTTTTTCAAGCATTCCCTTCTTATATTATTTTCTGCCCGCGGTGATCCTTCTTTATCTCATAGCACCGAAAAAGCTGAAGAACACCGTTTTACTGCTGGCCAGCCTGATCTTTTATGCCTGGGGCGAGCCGCGGCTGGTCCTTTTGATGATGATCACTGTTTTTGGCGGGTATGTTTTAGGGCTGCTCACCGAGCGGTTCCCCAAGCAGAAAAAGATTTTTCTTATCATCGCCTTACTCTTCAGTTTGGGCTTTTTGGTCTACTTTAAATATACCGATTTCTTTATTGCCAATTTCAATAAAATAACCGGGCTTTCCGTTCCCCTCCTGCGGGTGACCCTGCCCATCGGCATCAGCTTTTATACCTTCCAGATCTTAAGCTATAATATCGATGTTTACCGCGGGGAGGTTCCCGCTCAGCGCAATCCCATCGATCTTGCGGCCTACATCTCCTTCTTCCCCCAATTGATCGCGGGCCCCATTGTGCGCTACAGCGACATTGCCGCCCAATTGAAGGAGCGTACCCACAGCTTTGAGAAGACCGCCGCAGGAAGCCGCCGTTTTCTTTTGGGACTTGGAAAAAAGATCCTCATTGCCAACGCGCTGGGAGAGCTTTGCGATCTCTTCAAAAGCACCACCCAGCCCAGCGTTCTTTATTTCTGGCTCTATGGCATCGCGTTTGCGCTTCATATCTATTTTGATTTTTCCGGCTACAGCGATATGGCCATCGGCCTTGGCAAGCTCTTCGGCTTTGAATTTATTGAAAACTTCAATTACCCCTATATTTCCAAGAGCATTACCGAATTCTGGCGGCGGTGGCATATGTCGCTGGGGACCTGGTTTCGGGATTATGTTTATTTCCCCATGGGCGGTTCGAGAGTCCGAAAGCCGCGGATGTTTTTCAACATCTTTACTGTATGGATGCTGACCGGCTTCTGGCACGGTGCCGACTGGACCTTTATTCTCTGGGGGCTTTATTTCGCTGTCCTCCTGGTGATCGAAAAGGTCTTCTTACTGCCCCATCTGAAAAGATCCAAGGTGCTCAGCCGCATCTATCTGCTCTTTTTGGTGATGATCAGCTTTATTCTCTTCAACGCCGCATCGGTAGGCGAAGCCCTCCGCCAGATCGGCGGGCTCTTCGGCCTGGGCGGTATTCCGCTGATCTCCGCCGAGGCGGTCTATTACCTGAAGAGCTACGGCCTCATCTTTTTGATCGCCATTATCGGCGCCACCCCCATCCCCAAAAGACTTGCTGAAAAATGCAAGGTCACCCCTTGGCTGGAGCCCATTGCCCTGGCGGGGCTGTTGATGGTGATCACCGCCTATCTGGTGGACGGATCCTTCAATCCGTTTCTCTATTTTCGGTTTTAAAGGAGGGCTGTTATGAAGATCAAATCGATAATCACAACCGCTTTGATGGCGGCACTGCTCTTCGGCATCTCTCTTTGGTGCCTTTTGGGGGAAAAGCCTGCTTATTCCCACAGCGAGCGGCGGCTTTTGGCCCCCTTCCCCGAAATCACCCTTGGGTCCATTGTGGGCGGCGAGTTTGCCGCTGATTTTGAGGACTATGCGGTGGACCGCTTCCCCGCCCGGGATACCTGGCGAAGCATCAAGGCCTATACCCGCCTGGGGCTGTTTTTACAAAAAGACAACAACGGCCTCTATCAAAAAGACGGCTATCTTTCCAAGCTGGAATACCCCATGGATCCCAAGATGGCGGATCATGCCATCGGGCTGTTTACCAAGATCAAGGAAAAATATCTCACCGACCAAGCGGTCTATTTCTCCATGATCCCCGATAAGAACTGCTATCTTGCGGAGCTCTCCATGGACTACGGCGCTTATGAGACCTATATGGCGGAGGGGCTTCCCTTTGCCGAAAACATCTCCATTGCCGATCTTTTGGCGGCAGAGGACTATTACAAGACCGACACCCATTGGCGGCAGGAGCAGATCACCGATATTGCCGACCGCTTAGCCACCGCTATGGGAACCGCCCTTTCGGGCAATTATGAGAAAACCGCTTTGGAGACCCCCTTCAACGGCGTTTATGTGGGTCAATCGGCGCTGATCTGCCAACCGGATGCCATCACCTATCTCACCAACGAGACCATCAACGGCTTTTCGGTGGAAGGCGCCAAGGGCGTCTACGACCTCTCCCTTGCTACCGGCAAGGATCCTTATGAGCTGTTCCTTTCGGGCAATCAGCCCATCATCACCATTCAAAACCCCGCCGACACTTCGGGAAAGCGGCTGATCCTCTTCCGAGATTCCTTCGGCTCCTCCATGGCGCCGCTTCTGGCAGAGGGCTATTCCGAAACGGTGCTGGTGGATCTTCGGTATGTATCCTCCGATCTGCTGGGGCAGTTTGTGGATTTTGAAAACGCCGATGTGCTGTTTCTCTACAGTACTCTCTTGCTCAACAGTTCCCTTGGAATGAAATAAAAAAATGCCGCCCTTGCGGGCGGCATTTTTTTGATTACTTCTTAGGTTTTTTGATCTTGTTCAGTTTCTTATTGAGATCCAACAGTTCCTCTTTGGTGAAATGGATATCGGCCGCGCCCATAAGGCTGGTGAGACGGATCACGGTAAAGCTGCCCATCATCTGCATCATACTGTCGCTGACCTCAAAGCCGGCCATGCCGCTGCCGCCCTTTGCTTTCTTCATCATCTTGGCCGCCATTCCGGCAAAGAGCATCTTACCCTGCAGGGTGGAGGTGATATCGGAGAGGGTATCATTGAGGGAGAAATAACCCTCGGGAGTCTCAATATCAAACCAATTGAGAACAGTGCCCTTCTCCACCAAGCGATAGGCCTCATTGAACTTCTCTACCTTGCGGATCACGCTCTCATCCTTGAAATCGCCCGCCACAGCGGTGAGCTTGGTCTCGCCCATATTGGGGACATCGAAATAGAAGAAATGATCGGGAGCAGTCTTCTTGCCCAGAGAACCCCCGTTGGCAAACAGCTCTTCCTCGGGCAGGTTGGAATAAACGGTGACCTTGGTGGTATCCTCCACCCGATCGATATACCGCTTACCGCAGAGATGAACAAAGGGATCATCGGAGAGCCATGCCTTATAAGCATAGAAGGCATCCTTCTTATACTTACGGTCGAAGGTCATCAGACCCTTATGGTTCTGACCGTTTTCACCGCCCTCGGCCCGGGCATCGGCACCGAAATCAAACATATTCCATACATGGGTCGCCCACATATATTTACGGCTGAACAGCTGCTTGATCAACTCCTCATGATAGAAGGCCTGGTATTCCTCGGTATAATCACCCTGCATGGGATTGGAGGTATGCCAATTCAGCGCCCCGCAGCCATACTCGGAGCAGCCGATGGGAAGATCGGGGAACTTCTCATGGAACTTATCGAACCAAGGGCCGTTCATGGCGGTATTGCCGCCGTACCAGCCGAAATAATGGTTATAGGACACCACATCGGGAATCTGCACATAATCGGAATCCATATCCGCCATGGTCAGGCAGGCCATAGTGGTCAGACGGGTCTTATCCATCTCATGGCAGAGATCATTGAGGATATGATGGTTTTCCAAAAGATCGGGATCACGCTCGCCGTTCATGGTGATGACATTGGAGAGACCCCAGACCACAATGGAGGGATGGTTATAATTCTGAATGATC
>JAZUNB010000128.1:0-3630 GCA_045603925.1 Eubacteriales bacterium | reverse complement strand
GTCGCCTTTTTTTATAACGATTCATACATTGTGGAGGCTTCCTCCGCTTTGATGAATTCCACTACCTTTTTTACCCTTACGCGGGTCAGCTTTTCGCCGAAGCGGATGGCGATGATATCGCCCTCTTTTACCTCTGCCGAGGGCTTGACCACCTTCTCATTGATGGTGATGCGGCCGCTGCTGCAGGCCTCGGTGGCAACAGTCCGCCGCTTGATCAGTCGGCTGACCTTCAAAAATTTGTCGATTCTCATACTTTACCTCATATATTCGGGGAGCTCCAAACCGAGGGGCGGTTGAATTGGATGCAGAATTGCTTGCGGCGAGTCGTCGGCGTACATAAGTACGGTAGACGAAGGCGCAAGCAATAGAAAAGGGCAAAAATTAAAATACGAAAGCGACCGTAGGTCGCTTTCGTACCTTATAACCAGTTTAGCACATACGAAATGGAATGATATCCATCTCTTTTTGACCTTTTCGGTCTGCGCCGATTCGACAGTCCCTAATTAGGCGATGTAGTCTTTGAAAGCCTTACCGGCCTTGAAAGCGGGAGCCTTGGAAGCAGCGATCTTGATGGTCTCGCCGGTGCGGGGGTTCTTACCGGTGCGAGCAGCCTTAGCGCGAACTTCGAAAGAACCGAAGCCAACCAGCTGAACCTTATCGCCCTTCTTCAGAGCGTCTTTGATCTCTGCGAGAACTGCGTTTACAGTATCCTCAGCAACCTTCTTGGAAACGTTAGCATTTGCTGCAACGGCAGCAACCAATTCTGCTTTGTTCATTTTTTGAAATCCTCCAAAATGTTTTTTTATATCATCGAACAGATCGGTGATAATCTTTACATACATTATGCCTTATTTTGAACCATATTGCAAGTGTTTTTTCAAAAAAAGGCGAAATTTTTAGCGATTTTGCTGTATTTCGGACTCGTTTTCTATATATAATGCAAATTCGGGATCGATTTTTTTACTTTTGGCAATGCGAGCCATGGTAAAAAGGACTTTTCCCAGAGCTTTTTCGTCCTCTTTTTCCTCCAATTCTCCGATCTGCTCCCGCAAAAGGGAGTAGAGAGGCGCTGTCTCCTCCTTGCCGTAGATCTTTCCGGCCATCTTTTCGGCGCGGGTCAGAGAAGGAAGACTTTTGGCGATTCCGTCCAGATCCTCATACAGACTTTTTTGCCCTTTTTCTTTGCGCTTAAGTTCTTCCCAACCCTCCTCGGTGGAGCCGCGGTCATCGGGCGCGTCGGCAAAGATGCGGGGATGGCGGAAGATCAGCTTTTTGCAGACCCGATCATAAACATCCTGCTCGGTGAAGCGCCCTTCTTCCTCGCCGATGCAGATATGAAAGAGCACCTGCATGGCAAGATCCCCCAATTCCTCCACCATCATTTCGGTATTGTCCCGATCAATGGCTTCGGCCACCTCATAGGCCTCCTCAATGACGCCTCGCCGCACCGATCGATGGGTCTGGGTGCTGTCCCAGGGGCAGCCGTCGGGCGCCCGTAAGACCTTGAGGAGGGTCAAGAGATCCTGATAGGTATAATGCTCTTGATTTTTAAAGGCCTCTTTATCCATGGATCCAGCCCTTCTTTTCCAAAAAGGCGCCCAACCGATCGCCCTTGGGGATCAGCTGCATATCCTCTTTGGCCAAAACGCGCAGTAACAGCAGTAAAACCGCGTAGACCGCAACTGCCACCATCAAAGCAGGGAAGAGGGCCAGCTTCAGGGAAAGCCCTGCTACGCAGAGCAGCTTCCATACTCCGTATGCCGCGGCGCAGCAAGCGATGCTGCAGATCAGCGGCTTTAAGAAGGTGTCTTTAATAGGAAAACGGAAACCGAGATAACGGCGGATAAAATAAATGTTCAGGGCGGCGATAGAGGTATAGCAGGCGAAGGTGCCCAAGGGGGCGCCCATAATGCCGATGGTGCGTACTGCTAAAATGTTCACCGTCAGCTTCATCACCGCGCCGACTCCCATGGTCATCAGCGAGGTCTTGACCTTGCCTGCCGCCTGCAGATAAACACCGCTGAGGGAAACAAAGGATACAAAAAAGACCGAGATGGCCAAAAGCCGCAGGGTGGGAACAACAACCTCCCAATAGGATTCGGTATAAAGAAGCTTCACGATCGGCTCGCTCATCACGCTCATCCCCAAAGCGCAGGGCATCGCCAGAAGGGAAACTACCTTGGCGGCGGAGCGCATATTGGTATAGGCCTCCTCCTTTTTGCCTGCGGCCAGAGCCGAGGTCAGGAAGGGCAATACCGCGATGCCAACGGTGATGGTAATGGCGGGTACTAAATTAAAGAGCGAGGAGGTGCCGCCGGCATAGGCGCCGTAAACATCAATGACCTGCTCGTTGGAAAGACCGTATTCCTGCAGATTCCATTTTACCAAAAACATATCCAGCGTGGAGGTGACGCTCATCACCGCCGAGCTTAAGGAAATGGGAACCGCCAGAGTCAGAGTGGTCTTGGCAATGGCGCGACCGGTGCGGGAGGGAAGGGAGCCGGCAAGATCCTTGCCCAGATCCTTCTCACGCAGGAAGCGGATCACCATAAAGACCGAGGCGGCAAAGGAGCCGAAGGTAACACCCAAAACCCCGCCGCAGGCCAGGATCATCGGATCGGTGATCCCCTGCAGCCGCATTACCCCAACGATCCCGAGACCCACCAATTTGAAGGCGGCCTCAATGATCTGAAAGGTGGCGGTGGGGGTCATGCATTTATAGCCCTGGAAATAGCCTTTAACGGTGGCGGAAATGGCCACTAAAAAGATGGCGGGAGCAATGAGGGTGATGCAATGGTTAGCGGTATCGCTGGCCAGAAGATTGGAAAGGGGCTCCACAAAGAGCATCATCAAACTCATCAGCCCAAGACCGATCACAGCAAAAACGCCGGTGGAGATCTTCAGGATCTTTTTGGGCTCCTCCAGCCGCTTTGCCACCACCGATTCGCTGACCATCTTGGCGATGGCCACGGGAACCCCCGCAGTGGACAACACATAGAGAAGAGAATAGATCTGATAAGCATCATTATAATAATTCATCCCCACCGTGTCGATCCAGTTGGCAAGGGGAATCTTATAGATGGCGCCGATGATCTTCACCAATACATTGGCAACAGTCAGGATCAGCGCGCCGCTTAAAAAATTCTTTTGTGCTTTAGCCAAGGGAGCACCGCCTTACTTCAGATTTGCGCCGCAATGGGGGCAGAATGCATTCTTTTTGGAAACGGCCTTTCCGCAGGAGAGGCAGGTCTTTTGCTTGGTCAGCAATTGGCGCTCCTCTTCCTTTTCGTTGAGGGCTTCCTTGAGGGCCATCAGCTCCTCGATATAACCGTTGATCTCTTCGGCAGTGTCGATCTCTTCGGTATGGGCCTTATAGACTGCCTTGCCGATGGCGTTATAAAGAGCGTTGATCTTGTTCTTGAGCTCTGCTGCATTCCAGGTGGCAACGGTATAGTCCTTTACCACCCCTGCTTTTTCCACAATAAACTCGCCGGCCTTCTGGGCCTCGCGGCTGATCTGATCTAAAATATCCATAATGAGAATACCTCCCTAAAAAAGTCAATATATAAAAATTATATCCAATATCCCAAAAATAGTCAAGAACGAAAACGACCACCGCTTTCGCGGTGG
>JAZUNB010000127.1:0-7862 GCA_045603925.1 Eubacteriales bacterium | reverse complement strand
GTCTTGGCGCCTCTTGCGGCAGTCTTGCGGGCATCACGGCAGGGCTTGCATCTCTGGGGCTCATTCTGGAAGCCTTCTCTGCATAGAATTCCTGCTCACCGGCGGTGAACACAAATTCGTTGCCGCAATCTTTACAGATCAGTTTCTTGTCCTCGTACATTGTTTTTTCCTCTTTCGTGGTTTTGTTTATTTCACCCTAAACGGAATCGAACCGCTCTCCCGCGCAAACGGTGCTTCGCCACAAAGCTTTCAGGGCATTCAACTATGATAATTTACTGCGGATCCTGCATAAGGCATTGGAGACGGATTTTTCGCTGATATGCAAGCCTTCGGCAATGGCTTTATAAGAATTGCCGTCCAGGTATAAGAAGAGCACCTGCTTTTCCATTTTGGACAGTTTATCCTGAACCACAGTAAGGATGGATTCTAATGTTTCTCGATGGATTACGAGTTCCATGGGGCTATCATAGCTGAACAGGGGAGCGGTCTCTAAACCTACCGATTTATTGAGCGCTTCATGTTTTTGGGCCTGAGCTTCTTTGATGACAGATATGATATGATTATGGACACATAATTTTGCGTATGTAAGAAAGTCGCTGTTACGCTCGGGATCGTAGTTCTGAATTGCGCGATGCAATCCGATACGGGTCTCCTGCATCAGGTCTTCGGCATCTCCGCCGATAATAAAATAACGGGAAGAGATTCGCTGCAGCAGGGGGTCCAGCATTAAAATGATTTGATTCTGCGCAGCGGGATCACCATTTCTTGCGGCAAGTAAAAGCGCTTTAGATGGAGAAACGCTCGCACACATATCAAAGTCTCCTAACATTACAATTAAGTAAATTATACTTTAAATCATAGTTGATGTCAAGGTATAAATAAAAAATAACAAAATTTTTTTAAACACTTGGGAATTTTTTTGTGTATTTTTTGTAAAAATTGCAAAATTATTGTCAGAGCGTTATACTTTTTTTAAAAAATACTTGATTTTGGTGAGAAAGGGTGGTAGAATATTTAAGCAATTTAAAAATGTGAGACAAGGAGGTGTATCCCATGCCCAATATCAAATCCGCCAAGAAGAGAGTTCTGGTCACCGAAACCAAGAGCATGCAGAATAAAATGCTGAAGTCCGAGCTGAAGACTCTGGTCAAGAAGTTCGAGGCTGCCGTTGAATCCGGTGATAAGGCTGCAGCAACCGAAGCATATAAGGTGGCTGTTAAGAAGATTGACAAGGCTGTCGGAAAGAGTATTATCCATAAGAATACCTCCAACAGAAAGAAGAGCAAGCTGACCGCTAAGCTGAATAAGATGGGTGCTTGACTTCCGATGTCATAATTTAAAGGTCTCTGCCAATGCGGCGGAGACCTTTTTTGTTGACTTTACAGCAGATATTTAATATAATGAATCTATTAAAATCGGAAAGGAATTGCTATGAAAAGAGTCTTGTCTGTATTATTGATCATGATGCTGTTGCCGGGGCTATGCTCCTGCGATGGTTTTAAAGATACACCGGAGACCGATGCGGCCTTTGCGGCATATGAGGCGGCCATTGAGCAGGCTCTTGCCTGCAAAAGCGGCGCAGTATCGGTTCAAACGGTGAATAAGGATACCCTGCAGAAGACGGAAACGATCGGCGTTATTGAGTATAGCTTTAATACAGATGAGAATAACCGCGTTTCTTTTGAACGAAAGGACTATACCAACGGCGAATTGGTAGCGTCTTATTACGGCGACGGTGCAGCGGCTTACCAGATGGATCTGGCCACCGATGAATGGGCGGATGTGACCGAAAGCGGCAAGGAAATGCTGGATCATGAAAAAAACTATATGAATACCTTGTCTCTCTTTCGCATCGACAGTAATTTCCGCTATAGCAAGCGATTTTATGAGTCGGTGGTGATGGAAGAAGGGGAGAATGGCGGAAAGGTGATCACCTTTACACTGAAAAGCAGTGTTATCAGCGATATGTTTTCTTATACCGATGACCGCGAGATGAAGCGGAAGATGACCCATCAGCACCGTTCTTACTATCTGGATGCCCAAGGGCGCCTTTTTAAGATCGAAATCGATACGGCGCAGAATGTTTCTATCCGCGGCGAAACCGGTGTACTTTCCAATTTTATAACGGTTTTGGTTGACTTTAAATAAAGGAAGATTACGCAACGAAAGGTTGCGGGATCTTCTATTATAATTCGCAGTTGTATACGGTTCTGGGGAAGGGGATAACATCGCGGATGTTGCCCATACCGGTCAGATACATCACACAGCGCTCAAAGCCGAGGCCGAAGCCTGCATGGCGGGTGGAACCGTATTTTCTGAGATCCAGGTAGAAGTCATAGTCTTCCTTGATCAGACCCAGCTCATCCATTCTCTTTTCCAGCAGCTCCAGATTATCTTCACGCTGACTGCCGCCGATGATCTCGCCGATACCGGGAACCAGGCAGTCCATAGCGGCAACAGTCTTCCCGTCGTCATTCAGCTTCATATAGAAGGCTTTGATCTCCTTGGGATAATCGGTAACAAACACAGGACGCTTGAAAACAACCTCGGTAAGATACCGCTCATGCTCTGTTTGCAGGTCGCTGCCCCAATGAACGGGATAGTCGAAATGCTCGTTGTTCTTTTCCAAGATCTCGATGGCTTCGGTATAGGTGACATGACCAAAATCGCTCTCCAATACATGATTCAGCCGATCGATGAGGCCGGGATCAATAAACTGATTGAAGAATTGCATCTCTTCGGGCGCATTTTCCATCACATAGCGAATGATGTATTTCAGCATGCTCTCAGCAAGCATCATATCATCCTTCAGGTCGGCGAATGCAATTTCGGGCTCGATCATCCAGAACTCTGCCGCATGGCGGGTGGTATTGGAATTCTCGGCGCGGAAGGTGGGGCCGAAGGTGTAGATATTCTTAAAGGCCTGCGCATAGGTCTCGCCGTTGAGCTGGCCGGAAACCGTCAGGCTGGTAACCTTGTTAAAGAAATCCTGGGTGTTATCTACCTTGCCGTCTTCGGTCATGGGCAGATTGTCCAGATCCAAGGTGGTAACGCGGAACATTTCGCCGGCACCCTCGCAGTCGCTGCCGGTGATCAGCGGGGTATGAACATAAATGAAGTTCCGTTCGTTGAAAAACTTATGAATGGCAAAGGCGGCCAGGGAACGCACACGGAAAACCGCCTGGAAGGTATTGGTGCGGGCCCGCAGATGGGGGATGGTACGCAGATACTCCAGACTATGGCGCTTTTTCTGCAAAGGATAATCAGGAGTAGAGGGGCCCTCTACTGCCACATTCTCTGCCTGAATCTCAAAGGGCTGCTTGGAGTTGGGCGTTTCCACCAAGGTGCCGCTGACAATTAATGCGGTTCCCACATTCAGCTTGGTCAGCTCGGCAAAGTTCTCCAGCTGATCGCCATAGACGACCTGAAGGGGCTCAAAGAAAGTACCGTCGTTCAAAACAAGAAAACCGAAGTTTTTGGAAGCGCGGTTGGAGCGAACCCAGCCGCCAACGGTTATCTGCTTGCCGATATAGTCTTCCCGATTACGGAACAGGCTTTTGATTTCTGTCATTTCCATTAAAAATTCCTCTTTTTCAGCAATATTGCTGATATTATACCACCTTTAATAAGAAAATTCAATCATTATTTTATTTGAGTGCCGAATACGAACGCGTCCACGGGTGAAGGACAAATGTTGTCGAAATGCCTAAAAAACTTCATTAATTTAAAGGAGAAGCAGGTAAAAAGTTGTGGAGATTCCACAAGGTTTTTCGAATTCGGAAACCCGCCTTGAAATCTCCTTGTTTTGAGAGTATAATTATAGTATCATTCTATATTTTATAGGAGGAATTACCATGAACAGAATGAAAAAAGTTGTTGCTTTGGTATTGGTTCTGTTGCTGGCTTGCACGATGCTGGCAGGCTGCGGTTCCAACAGCAACGAAAAAGTAATCAAGATCGGTATCTTCGAGCCCGCAACCGGTGAAAACGCCGGCGGCGGTAAGCAGGAAGTACTGGGTATCCGCTACGCTCATTCCAAGGTTCCCACCGTTGATATCGGCGGCGAGACCTATAAGATCGAGCTGGTAGAGGTTGACAACCAGTCTGATGCTACCAAGGCTCCTTCCGCTGCTCAGCAGCTGGTATCCGCTAAGGCATCCGTTGTTTTGGGTACTTACGGTTCCGCTTGCGCCATTGCTGCAGGTCCTATCTTTGCTGAGAACGGCATCACCGCCATCGGCTGCTCCTGCACCAATCCCCAGGTTACCGCTGAGAACGACTATTACTTCCGTGTTTGCTTCCTGGATCCCTTCCAGGGTACCGTAATGGCAAACCTGGCTCTGGAGCAGGGCTGCAAGAAGGTTGGCGTTCTGACCCAGGCCGGCGATGACTATTCCGTTGGTCTCGGTAACTATTTCACCAAGGCTTTTGAGAATGCAGGCGGCTCTGTTGTGCAGGCCAGCTTCCAGACCGGCGAGACCGATTTCAGCGCCATTGTTTCCAACTTTGCTGATTGTGACGCTGTTTTCGCTCCCTCTTCCATCGAGACCGGTCCGCTGATCATCAAGCAGTTGCGCGCTGTAAACGAGGATTGCATGATCCTGGCCAGCGACACTTGGGAAAACGGTAAAGTAATCGAGAATGCCGGCGCTGCCGCCACCAACGTTTACTTCTCCACCTTCTTTGATGAGAACGATGAGACCAACACCATGGCTAAGGATTTTGTTGCCGGTTACAAGGCTTGGCTGAACGCCGATGCCAAGAACCTGGCCAACAACGGCGGTGACGATACTGTTGCGGCTGTATCCGCTCTGGGCTATGATGCTTATATGGCTGCCATCGAAGCCATCAAAGCTGCTCAGTCTACCGACGGTACTGCCATCCGCGACGCTCTGAAGGATGTTACCATGACCGGTGTTACCGGCGACCTCTCCTTCAACGAAGTGGGCGATGCCAACAAGAACATGGCTTATATCAAGACCATCGATGTAGGTACCGGTACCTTTAAGTTCCTGAAGACTCAGACTGTTGCTGAGTAATTCTTCACGCGCCTTATTTCAAGGCAGTGGGGGCGTGTTCGCCCCCCCTGCTTTTGGAGGTTTTACGGGTATCTGAAAAATAGACTCAAGGCCATTTTGAATCTATTTTTCAGCTATTCGGCTGATAAAGAAAATTGGAGGTTTCCTTATGGCACAGATTTTGCTTTCGGGCATTTCGGTTGGAAGTCTGTATGCATTGATCGCCATCGCCTATACCATGGTTTACGGTATTTTGCGCTTGATCAACTTTGCGCATGGCGATATGTTTATGATGGCAGGCTTCTTTTTGATCTATCTTGCGGCGGTTCCCCATATGCCGATCTGGGGCGCTTTGCTGCTGACCCTGATCATGACGGTTGGGTTGGGTTATATGATCGAGCGGGTGGCTTATAAGCCTTTGCGTAACGCGCCCCGTATGTCGGTTATGATCTCGGCTATCGGTGTATCGTACTTATTGCAGAATTTTGCTACTTATTTTACCGGCGGCCTGGCGCAAAAGTATCCCGCCATTCCCTGGATTTCCGATGAGATCCAGATCTTCGGGATCACCACAAAGGTCATTACGGTGGTTACCCCCATCCTGACCATCCTTTTGGTTATTTCGCTGGTCATCTTTATTAAATTTACCAAAGCCGGTATGGCTATGCGGGCGGTCTCGAAGGATTTTGAGACCTCTCAGCTGATGGGGATCAAGATCAACCGTGTGATCAGCATCACCTTTGTGATCGGTTCCTTCCTGGCGGCAGTGGGCTCGATCATGTATTTTGCGTATTATGAGCAGGTAAGCCCTACCATCGGCGCTATGCCCGGTCTGAAGGCGTTTGTTGCCGCGGTATTCGGCGGGATCGGCTCTATTCCCGGCGCGGTGATCGGTGCTTATATCATCGGTATTTGCGAGAATATCATCAAGAGTTTCCCTGCAATTGCCGACCTGAGCAACGCCTTTACCTTTGTGTTGCTGGTTGTTATTTTGGTCTTTAAGCCCAACGGTCTGTTTGGCGAAAAACTGTCGGAGAAGGTGTAAGCGTATGAAAAAGAATACTAAAATTATTGCATCGCTGATCCTTGCGGCGGTTTGCCTCGGTCTGTTGCTTTTCATCGACAACAGCGCAATGAAATCTTCCATGCTTTCTACCTGCCTGCAAAAGGGCGCGATTTATGCGTTGGTTGCAGTGTCTATGAACCTGCTTAACGGCTTTACCGGTCTGTTCTCCTTAGGGCAGGCGGGCTTTATGCTGATCGGCGCTTGTACATACGGTATTTTGACCATTCCCGTATCCAGCCGCGCTTCGGTGTATCAGTATTTTGACGGCGGTATTGTGCAATTTCAGCTTCCTGTCATTCCCGCCATTCTCATTGCAGGTCTGCTGGCGGCCGCATTTGCGGCGCTGATCGGTCTTCCGGTTCTGAAGCTTAAGAGCGACTATCTTGCTATCGCGACCCTCGGTTTTGCCGAGATCATTCGTGCAGTGGTGCAGTGGCAGCCGGTGGCTCCTTTGACCAATGGCTCCAATATGCTTCGTTCTTTTACTACTTACGATAGCATTTTGTTTCCCTTTATTGTTTCGGGGATCTGTATTGCGGCCATTGTATTGTTGATCCGCTCCTCTTACGGGAGAGCCTTTAAAGCCATCCGCGATGATGAGATTGCCGCAGAGGCTATGGGTATTAACCTCTTTAAGCATAAGATGATGAGCTTTGTGATCAGCTCCTTCTTCGCCGGTGTTGGCGGCGCGTTGCTGGCTATGTTCCAGTCTTCGGTCCAGGCCAAGGGCTTTACCTCCGCTATGACCTATGAGATCCTGCTGATCGTTGTAATCGGCGGTATCGGTTCGGTTACCGGCAGTATCATTGCTTCCTTCCTGTTTGTGTGCTCTATGGAGTGGTGGCTGCGGTTCCTGGATCAAACCCAGTTTATCGGTAATTTTGAAGTGCCCCTGCTTCGTACCGGCTTCCGTATGGTGGTCTTCTCGGTTGTGATTATGATCATCGTATTGTTCTGGCGAAAGGGGATTATGGGCAACAAGGAATTCTCCTGGGATGCCATCGCAAAGTTCTTTAAAGACCCCTTCGGTCTTGTGAGTAAGTCTAAAAAGAAAGGAGCGGCAAAAAATAATGGCTAATACCGTCCTTTCCATTGAAAACATCACCGTTCAGTTCGGCGGTGTTGTTGCTGTAAACAACCTGTCCATGCATGTGGACGAAGGGGAGATCGTCTCCCTTATCGGCCCCAACGGTGCCGGTAAAACCACTGCCTTTAACGCCATCACCGGTGTATATCAGGCAACCAACGGCCGCGTTATCTTCAATGATGAAGTAATTCTGGAGAGTTATCCCACCGGCAAGATGAAAAAGATCTATGCAGGCGAGAATATGGATCTCTATCATAAGATGATCAAGAAGACTCCGGATAAGATCGCAAAGCTGGGTATGGGCCGTACCTTCCAGAATATCCGCTTATTTAAGGAGCTTTCGGTTCTGGAGAATGTTTTGATCGCAAAGCATATGCGGTTGAAGGGAAACCTCTTTACCGATACCTTTATGATCAATTATAAAGAAGAGCAGAAGATCCGTGAGGAATGTCTGGAGCTTTTGAAGATCGTGGATCTTTATGACCTCAAGGATGAGGTGGCCTCCTCTTTGCCTTACGGTAAGCAACGCCATCTGGAGATCGCCCGCGCCTTGGCTACCGAGCCGAAGCTGCTGCTGCTGGATGAGCCTGCGGCCGGTATGAATCCCCAGGAAACGCTGGAACTGGCTGAGTACATCAAGGAGATTCGCGATACCCATAATCTGACCATTTTCCTGATTGAACATCACATG
>JAZUNB010000126.1:0-13261 GCA_045603925.1 Eubacteriales bacterium | reverse complement strand
TTTGCTACCACACAAAACTCCACACTCCACACAGAAATGCGAAATAAGAAGTCAGCACTTTTACCGAAGTAAAATGCCCACTTCTGTGTGGAAAAATACATTTAGAGTTTTATGTGGTGAACCTATTATATCATATGCTGTCGAAAAAATAAAGGACTATTTAATAATTTCGTCAATTATATTTCCTATAGGATGTGCCATATTCTTATCAAATAGCACAATATTTTTCCCGCCTTCGCAAACCGTACTTTTATAAATAATACCACTATAACCTTTTGAAATAAAATATTGTGCTAATGTTTGAAAAGGTGCGTATTCTAAATCTTTATCTTCTGTTTCTAAGGGAGTAAATATTTGACTAGAAAGTAATTTACAATATGTATAAATAGTCCATTCTGTAAAGAACGGAGCAAACTCAGATTTTTCAAGAATGTGCTCGTCGTCGGGCATTACGCCAGCTGATAATATTTGTTGACTTTTTAGTTGTATTAAGCCCTGTGAGAATTTTTCTAATGCTGAATTAAAATCAGCATATGAATATTTGTCTGCGATTGTCAAATCAACGATTTTATTTGAATAAACACTTTTATCTAATTCAAAATAACAAAACCCAAATCTTTCGCCTTTGGATATACGAATTTCTTTTTTTACTGTGTTTATCGCAGTTGCATCATCTTCTTCTAAGGCGATATATAGCCACTCTATGCCCGGAGGACTAAAGCGATTAGATTCATTAATATATTCCTTTTTAGGTAAGAAGCGTTCGTAGTTTACGGTCTCCGATTTACCAAGAATCGTTCCTCTTCCTAATTTTTGTTTTATATCGCCAATTGTTTTAGTTAAAGTCTTTATACCATTGTGTTCACCAAAGAGATCATCAAAAACTCTTAAAAAAGTCGTCTCTTTGGCGGCATTGATGTCTGTATAGTTAAATTGTTTACTTTTTAAGGCATGCTTAAATTCGTTCCATGTTTTTTGAATAGCTTTTTCGTTGTTAGAAATACTATCAAATTCAAATACTTTATTCATTTTATATGTACCTCTATTTATCATTGTTTGGGGAAAATTTCGAGATCCGAAGCCAAGAGCATATTCCATCCATTGTTTCTAATATATTCTTTTTTTCTTTCATAGTCGTTATCATCATGATAATAACATATTGTTTTTTGGGCTTTTATAGCAGCAAACACACTCCAATCAGCCTGACCTAAAGAATGACCTATTATATGTACCTCATCAAATTCCTCGTTGGAAAGGGTCTCGATTATGGTTTTTCGATAATCAAGAAATTCTTTGCTTTTCATTTTCAGCCATTTATATAATTCTTCTTCATTGTCTTGTGTTCTTCTTACCACATCATCAAAGAATCTTTTAATAGCAGCTCTTTCGACCAAATTGTTTTCCATATCATATTCATAGTATTTTAGTCTTTCGGCCAACACATCTTTTGGTCTTCCGGTTGCTTTGCTTGAGGGATATTCCGTATGAACAGCAGTAGTATCCAGGCGCTCAAAAGTATCACAACCAATGACAATTTCATCATTAATATTTCCGTGAATATGTTCTACGTTATGAAAACCATAAAGCAGTTCTATGACATTTGTATAATTGAAATTTATAACCCTTGAAGCCGAATCAAAATGCTCTTTCAAAGTTTGCATTGATCGAAATTTAGGAATTTTAGAATCGCAGTATAGATCACGAAGATAAGACAAAAAATCTGCCTCAAAACTAACTAACAGTAAAACTATTTTTGAGATTACTTCAATTTCTTCCTTAAATGCCTCTGACCTATAATCATAATATCCGACCTCACCATATTGATCTGTGCCGTAGGTGTCAATTATTTCTTCAACGATTTCATCCACTTCTACTTCAGTGCCGATTTCATCGAGTTTGTCTAATACCAGTTCTTTAAATCGATCTTCAACACTATACCAACAATTATTTTTGTTTTTGAAAACCAAGTATTTATCAGCATAGTTAGTAGAATATTTAATAAAATCATCAAAAGTTGTATTAAGTCCATGGGCTTTATCAAAGCCATTGCCTGTAATGATTAACTTTTTCAAATGATCTTCACCTCAATTCGACAATATTATATCATAAACCCATAAAAAAAGAAATCCCGCCTTTGCTATTTTGCATAGGCGGGGTTGTGTCATATATAGTATAGATCTTAGGTGTTGCAAAGGCTTTTTCTCGTTGTAAATTTGCCGCTTTTATTTTTACGCTCTACACCATTTTTACACCATTCCTGCGGGGAATTGCATAAATTTATATGGAGTTATATTTTTGCGGCATTTTAGAAAACCCTTATTCTATCGGGTTTTATGGGGTTTTCATAGAGACTTAAGGATTTATGAAAAAAGGCTTGTGAGCAACGATACCAAGTTTCATATTTTAAATCTCCTTTGAATTATTGAACTTTATCGGCAAGCAGTCGGTTGACTGCATCCCGAAACTCCGATACATTCTTACTCTTTTGTATCAGGGATAAAACGCGCTCGCGGGAGGTATACCTACGCAACAATTGAAGAGCGCGGAAATCCTGGAGCGTATACTTTAATTGTTTTAATCGCGCAGAGGGAACCGGTCTGCCTGCTTCCGGATAGCATAAGGATAAGGCGCCGTCGGGATACATTCCGAAAGGCTCTGCATAATAAAGCCCGCGATCATAGATCGATGAAATGCTATGTCGGAAACAAAGAACGCTTAAATCACGGATCTTTTGGCGGCTGCCTGCGATAAAGAGATTACCGACAGCGGAATCCTCTGTGGGATCAGGGCAAACCGAAGAATGGATCAACGGCAGGTCGGAAAAGGCTTCTGTATCATTGATGGAGATAACAGTAGTGCCAAAGGGATTCTGCTCAAGCAGTGAATGCTCCGAAACAGGATCCAAAATACGAACTCCGCTGATGGATTTGGAGATCAATTTGCGGATCTCCAGATAATCCTCGGTAAATGCAGGGCTAAAACCATCTGTGGGTTGCAAAGTAACGGAAATATCGGGGAAAATCTCCTTCATATGCTTACTCAGGGCACGCAAGAAGGCTTCAATAAATTGATGATACTGCGGATCAAAGCAGGAACAGTCTTCATCGAAGAGTGGCATTTCATAATGATACTGCAGCTGCAACCAGGGCAGGATCCGCTTCTCGGCAAGATACGGAAACAGCGGCGGAAGAAGCAGGTGCTTAATACCGCATTCCGATGCATAATAAACCCAGCAGTCAAACAAATCGAAGTTAAACTTAAATTTGGAGCCATCCTTAATTACGCGGATCAATTGAACGGGATCTTCCACTGAAACGGAAGGGTATGCTGTCGGATATGCGGGGACAAAAATCTCGCTCACGCCATGATCTGCCGCCAATTCAAGGTGAAGCTTCAGCAACCGCCAATACTCATCGCAAAACAACGGAATGCCATAGGCTTTTGCAATAGAAGAGGGGAAAATATGCTCGCAGTAGCGAACGGGTTCTTTGGAGGCGTCGCAGTTTATGACCGTCAAATCAAATGTACTTTCGGCTGTTTCGGATTCGGAGGAAAACCGAAATCTACAGTGGACCTCTCCATCATATGCCGCGTGAAGAGAGACCCAAAGAACAGTCGGAACCGGACCGATGTATATCTTCTCCCCATTCTTCAGAGGAACCAGGCGATCATAAACAACATCGGGCTTATGGATCACATAGTTTTTCGGATCAGCATCGGGATAGTGCGGCCAGGATACCGCTACAGGCTGCGCCAAATAGAAGCTTACGCCAACAGGCGCAAATCGATGGACAGAATACAGCCCCGATCGGTCGGAATCGCTGCGCAAAACGATTTGATAAGCAAATTCTTCATTGAGCAGAGCGGTTCCGCAGTCATAAGAAACAGAAAAATCAATTGCGCTTACATCAATATTCTCTGTTGAAGGTTTTTGTACGATTTCAATCATTCCCAGATCCCTTGGTTAACCAGCGATTTAATGGTCTTATTATGACCGCTGAGCGTTTCATTGAAATAAAAGTTCTTATTCTTATCGGTAACAAAATAATAGTAGTTGCTTTCTTCGGGATCCAAAACCGCGTTCATAGTATCAACGCCCGGGCAGTTGGTAGGGCCAACGGGAAGACCGATGCATTTATAGGTATCGTAGGCATTTTTCATTGCCGAAGAATAATGCGGAAGAACATCCAATTCTTTGGAATAATCGGTGGTGGGATCCGATTGCAGAAGGCGCATATCCGAAGAATTCAGCCGATTCCAGAATACACCGGCAACACCGCTCATGGATTCCTTGGTATAGGATTCTGCCTGCACCACCGAAGATAAGGTGATGAATTCATTCAACGATAAACCCATAGCGTCGGCGGATTTGATCATATCGTCGGTCACATAATCATCAAAGGCCTGCAGCATACGGGCAACGATCTCGCGGGCAGTAACGGTATCGGCGCGGAATTCATAGGTGGCCGGAAAGAGGTAACCTTCCAGTTTATAGGCGATCAGCTTCTGATCTCTCTTCTTCAGTTCCTCAAGAAAAGCAAAATCATAATCGTAGCTATCGGCGGCAGTCAGAAATTCATAATCCTTGCATAGGCCGCTTTTATCCAGAATCTCCGCGATCTCGCGAACGGTTTTCCCCTCGGGGATCACGACCTTTACATAGTTCAGCTCAACATCGGGCTTCATCAATGCTTCGCAGAGCTCTTTATAGGTCATATTGGCATTCAGCTCATAGATACCGTTGTACCACACAAAATCGGGGTAATTCTTATGAACATAATTTAAGAAGCGAACGGAGGAAACGATCACATCGTTTTCGGCCAACCGCTTTGCCACTTCATTTTCAAAGTCGCTCTTCTCAATGGTAAGGGTATAGGAAAGATCCTGCTGATCAATGCCCTTAAGGTCCTTATAATACGGGATATATGCCTTGATTTTGGGGAGTAAAACAATAAATGCAACGATCATTAATAAAAGGATCGCGCCTAAAATACTCCAAAATAATGCTTTTTTCTTCAAGGTTAAAACCTCCGAAATGTATTTTAAAGATTATATCAAATTTTAAGTAAAAAAACAATAGTTTTATTAATAAAAAAGAAGCGAAAGCATCTGCTTTCGCTTCTTTTATTCTTCATTATCAAAGCCTTCATATTTTTCGGGCTCCAGCTTCTCCCCCGTTTCGGGATCATAGCCATCGATCATATACTTTTTGATCAAGGGGTTTATATTGAAATTGATCAATAAACCGAAAAAGGAAAAATACAGGAATACTAAAACAAACAGCATTCCGATAGGGTTAAGATACTTCATCAGCAGGAAGGTAACGCCTGCGATGGCAATAGTCATCAGCAGGTTTCGCAAAAAGCCTGCCCAACAGAAGATGAATGCGTTTTTCAGCAACTGCTTGATGGTCAGCTTGAAGGTGATCATCATATTATACACATAATAGTGCATAAAAACACACACCGTAAGCGATAAAAGAATTGCCGCCAGCGAAAGGGTCATCATAATGCGGTTGGTGAGATTATGGAGCGTCAGAAGATCCAAAATCAAAAAGGTAAAGACCCCAAGCTCGATCAAAGAAAACAAAAAGGCTTGCTTGAAATTCTTTTTGAAGGTCTCTATAAAATCTGCCCAGAGAAAGGCGTGCTCTTCCCTTGCATAATTGCGCAGAATCTTCGTTATTCCGGCGGTTGCGGGACCGATCGTAACAATGGGCAAGCAGAATAAAACATAGATCATATTGATCAGGATCAGATTCCAGAATTTACGGAAATAGATCTGAAAGAACAAGATCGGACGGGGCGTTTTTTCGTTTTTGGATACGCCCTTACCTTCTTTTTGGTATTGATTGAAAAATCCCATGCTCATTCACCAACCTTTACAGCACGAGGATGACAGTTCTCATATGTAGAAAGATATTTTGTCTTTAAAAGCTTTGCATAGACCTTGGTGGAATTGATGGAGGAATGCCCCATCATATCCTTTACCATATTGATATCAGCGCCGTTTTCCAAAAGATGAGCGGCGAAGGAATGGCGAAGGGTCTTGGGAGTGATGTCCTTCTCAATTTTTGCAGAAGCAGTATAGTATTTTACCAGCTTCCAGAAGCCTTGGCGGGTCATGGGTTGTCCGTTTGTATTCAAAAAGAGGGTCTGCTCTTTTCCGTTGCTGACAATTTGAGGACGGCTCTCGGCCAAATAATTGCGCAAAGACTGCACAGCTAAAGAATACAGAGGAATGATCCGCTCGTTCTCTTCATGGCGGTTCATCATCAAATAACCGATATCCAGATTTACATCCGAAACCTTCAGCGCCAAAAGCTCGCTGACGCGGATGCCCGATGCATAAAGTACCTCCAGCATTGCCTTATCACGGATGCCCTTTACGGTTTCTGTACCGGGCTGCCAAAGCAACTGCTCAACTTCATCATTGGTCAGAATTTCAGGAGCTTTCACTTCATTTTTTAAGCCCTTGATGCCGGCCATGGGGTTCACCGATACGCTCTTTTTTGATAAGAGGTATTTAAAGAAGCTTCGCATGGTAGACATAGAGCGGGAAATGGTGGAATCGCTTTTTTTGGCTTTTTTTAATGAATCAAAATACTTATTGAGCATCTGCTCCGTTACCTGATCCCAGGAGTTGATTCCTTTTGACTTGAGATACAGCATTGATTGACGGAGATCTCTCTGATAGGAGGCTAAAGTATTGGGCGAGGTGCTTTTTTTAGTCATTAAGTAATTACAATAATTAATATAGGCACGTTCCAACCTTATTCCCTCCTTTCAAAAAAATTAAAACAGCCGCAAGAGGATCGGAACGATCCGTACCTCCCACAATGCTCCCAACAGTAAAAACGGGATCAGAAGCAAAAAACAGACGATATGCTCGCGAAATTCGCGGTAAGAAACGCCATGCCTTCCTCCCCCGCGCAACAGACTGAATAACGAGATCGATAAGCGGGTAGACGAATAGCAGATAAAGAACCCCAAAAGGGTGTAATAGAGATTTTGGGTAAAAAATGCCAGCGTACCGAAAAGAAATCCCCGCACGCCGGACAGTATGACCGATAAAGCAATCAACAACCCAAGAGAAAATCCTTTATACAGCGGAAACAAAGGGATCAGCGGCAGGCCGACCACAGTGAGCCCGATGAAAAACAAAATGAGAAAAAAGAAAAATTGTTGCAAAAAGACAGATAAAAAACCGCCCACATTCTTTTCATCAAAAAGAAAACGGGCTTGGTCGGTAAAATCATTTCGCAGCAATACTGCCGCCGCAACACCGATAAATAAACCGACCAGATACAGAATGGCATAAATCCGAATGATCGGAAGCTCAACGCGAATCGCCTTTTTAATTCTCGACATGAATGCTGACATATAATCACCTCAATATAAATTATGAGAGATTGTCCACCATTATGCCGAAAAAATTATGTAAATAAGAAATTGCGCTGTTTTTTGGTGAAGTGTTTATATTTTACTCTAATTTCGGCACTTATTCAAGTGATTTTTTGCAGAAAAATCTTTTTTGTAAAACCTGCCCAAAATTATTATGTTAACCATTGGTTGATAATTATGTAAACCTATATTCTGTTCACCGACTAACCACAATATGTTGACATAATTAATTTCTAAAAATCTAAATCGTGTTGTTTCAAAAAGTCAAGAGGTATTTTGGGAAAGTTTTTTAGATTTCGACGGTTTATGCAAAATGCCAATCTTTGTTACTTTTTCATCATGGTTCCGATAATTCCTCCGGACACCGAAAACAAAAGAACAAAAAGGATACCGATCCAACCGCTCAAACCAAAATATCCTCCCAGTCCCATAGCCGTATTTCCGATGACTTTGATCAATATCATAGCGGTGGCGACTATCCCCGCAGAAAGGATCCCCTTTACCTTCCCTGCGGCGGTTAAAAATGCCGAAGCAGCAATCATCCCCATTCCGCCGCCCAGTACATTTCCGATCTTGATAAAGCTTTCAGGAATGCTTGTTTTAAGGACCAGCAAGGCCGAAAGGCACCCAAAGAGCGCGGCGATCACCAATGCGCCGAGGATCGCGGCAAAAGAAAAGATCACAACGCCGAGCGCTGTGATCTTTTGAGTATTTTCGTATTTCATCATAACACCCTTTCCTATTTGGTTACTAAAACCTATGAAAGGGGGCTTGAAAATATGCGATTATTCTTCGATTTTAGAGGCAATTGCCCATCTCTTAAAGCGAAGCTTGGTCTTATCGGCGCCGGTCTCGATCACGATAGTCTCGAGATCCTTGGTGGATACAACCTTACCCACAATACCGCATTCCATCAAAACAGAATCGCCGACCTCCAGATTGTTCTGCAGGTTCTTGCGCTCCTCCTGGCGCTTCTTTTCTTTACGGCTGGAGAAAAACAGCATTCCAACCATAAATACGATCAAAAAAATCATCGGCCAATTACCGGCAAGAAAATTTCCCATTTCACTAAATCTCCTTTAAAAATTTATTATTATAATTATAGCCAAATCACCGAATAATGTCAACCTTTAAATCCGCTTGGAAAGTTCCTTCACCTTTTCTTCCTTCCAAGGATAAAAATCTCCCGCCGCAAGATGGGCGCGGATCTGCTCCATCAGATCATTATAGAAATAAAGATTGTGCATCACACATAAACGCATTGCAAGCATCTCCCCCGCTTTAAAGAGATGGCGGATATAAGCGCGGGTAAAGTTTTTACAAGCAGGGCAATCGCATTCCTCATCCAGCGGGCGTTGATCCAATTCATACTTCTTATTCAAAAGGTTCATCACGCCCTTTGAAGTGAAGATATGGGAGTGGCGGGCATTACGGGCAGGCATAACACAGTCGAAGAAATCCACGCCGCGGGCAACACCCTCCAGGATATTTACGGGAGTACCAACTCCCATCAGATAACGCGGCTTATCCTCGGGCGCATAGGGCAATACATCGTCCAATACCCGATACATCTCTTCCGCCGTCTCTCCCACCGCCAAGCCGCCGATGGCATAGCCATCCGCATCAATCTTGGTGATCTGCTTCATATTCTCGATCCGCAGATCGCTATAGGTACTTCCTTGGTTGATGGCAAACAGCATCTGATGGGGATTTACCGCATCGGGAAGCTGTTTCAACCGATCGTGCTCCACCTTGCAGCGCTCCAACCAACGAACGGTACGCTCTGCGGATTTTTTAGCATATTCATAGGTTGCAGGGTTTTCAACACATTCATCAAAGGCCATGGCAATAGTAGAACCAAGGTTTGACTGGATCCGCATGCTCTCCTCGGGCCCCATAAAGATCTTATGACCATCGATATGGGAAGCAAAGGTCACACCTTCCTCGGTAATATTCCGCAGTTTGGCCAAAGAAAACACCTGAAATCCACCGCTGTCGGTAAGGATAGGGCCATCCCATCGGGTCATTTGATGCACACCGCCCAATTCCTTTACAATCTCATCGCCGGGGCGAAGATGCAGGTGATAAGTATTGCATAATTGCACCTGACATTTCAGATCCTTAAGATCCAGCGCCGAAACAGCACCTTTGATGGCGCCGCAGGTGGCAACATTCATAAAAACGGGCGTCTGAATGGTTCCGTGAACTGTTTCAAAGGTACCGAGCCGCGCGCGCTGATCCTTTTTAATCAACTTAAACATTCTATTCTCCTACTCACAAATAAACATCGCATCGCCGAAGCTGAAGAAACGATAGCGTTCCTCTACCGCAGTATGATAAGCATTCAGAATATGCTCCTTGCCTGCAAGAGCACTGACCAGCATCAAAAGCGTACTCTTCGGAAGGTGGAAGTTAGTGATCAGTCCGTCGATCACCTTAAATTCATAACCGGGATAAATAAAGATATCGGTATCGCCGGAGGCTTTCACACAGTTCAGTTCCCCATCAAAACCGCTTTCCAAGGTACGGGTTGCCGTGGTACCGACGGCAATAATGCGGCCGCCGTTTTTCTTTGTTTCCCGAATCAGGCGAACCGTATCCTCGGGAATAGAAAAATACTCAGAATGCATGATATGCTTGGTGATCTCCGTTTCCTTCACGGGGCGGAAGGTTCCCAGGCCGACATGCAGAGTTACATTGGCAATGCGAACCCCTTTTTCGCGAATCTTCGCAAGGATCTCATCGGTAAAATGAAGTCCGGCGGTAGGTGCGGCGGCAGAGCCAAGCTCCCGGGCATAAACCGTCTGGTAACGGTTCTGATCCTGCAGCTGCTCGGTAATATAAGGCGGGAGCGGCATTTTTCCGATCCGATCCAATACCTCGTAAATCGACAAGGACTGATGGCAAAAGCGAACCTTTCGCTTTCCGTCTTCCAGAATTTCTAAAACCTCGGCGGTCATTTCCCCGCCGAATTCCAATACCTGCCCGGGGCGAGCCTTCTTACCGGGCTTGACCAACACTTCCCAGACATTCTCTTCCAGCGCCTTTAACAGCAAGACCTCCACAACACCGCCGGTTCCCGCGCGGGTTCCGAAAATGCGGGCAGGAATTACCTTGGAATCGTTCACCACCAAAAGATCCTCGGGATTCAAATAATCCAATATATCATAAAAACGGCGGTGCTCCATCTCCCCTGTTTCGGAATGCAACACCAAAAGGCGGGAATGATCCCGCTGAGCCAGCGGAGTCTGGGCGATCAGCTCCTGAGGAAGTTCATAGTCAAATTCATTAATTGTCAACGGGCTACTCCTTTCTCCATCGTATCAAACAATCTTGTTCATTCATATAATTATATATAAACATACGGGATATTTCAACATCTTTTTATTTGCGGAGGGATTTTTATGAAAAAACAAATCTTCAACGGTGCCGCCACCGCCTTGGTTACCCCCTTCAAAGAGGATGGTTCCTTGGATATCGGCAGTTTGGCAGAATTGATCGAGTTTCAGATCGAAAACGGTATTCGCGGAATTGTATTATCGGGCACCACCGGCGAAGGAAGCACACTCAGCAACGAGGAGTTTTGCCTACTGATCCAAAAGGGCGCTGAATTTATCCATGGGCGCGTTCCGCTGATCGCAGGAACAGGAAGCAACAATACAGAAACAGCGATCCGACGCAGTATGGACGCAGAAAGCTTGGGGGCTGATGCCTTACTGATCGTAACACCTTATTATAATAAAACCACACAAGCAGGTCTGATAAGACATTATCAGCATATTTTGGATGCGGTTGATTTGCCTGCCATTCTCTATAATGTGCCTTCCAGAACGGGGCTTGCTATTGAACCCGAAACCCTAAGAGTTTTATCGGATCATCCGCAAATCACCGGAATTAAAGAGGCAAGCGGCAATATCAGCAAGACAGCCGACTTTCTTGCGTCTGCACCCGAGCTCCCCCTCTATAGCGGAAATGATGACCAGACCTTACCCACCTTATCCTTGGGTGGATGCGGAGTAATATCGGTTTTATCAAACATTGCGCCCCAGGAGGTTCAGCGGATCTGCACCCTCTTCGAGCAAGGAAAAACCGAAAAGGCGGCAAAACTACAGCTTCGTTTATTACCGCTGGTCAGGGCATTGTTCGGCGAAGTAAACCCCATTCCTATAAAATACGCAATGAAACTCCAAGGATTTTCCGTCGGAAACCCGAGATTGCCGCTGGTTCCCTGCGAAGAAAAAACGCGTGAGATCATTCAAAAAGCCATAATTGAAGCGGGGATTTGAGTCCCCGCTCTAATTATTCACCGTTTTCCATTAAATGTAAACGTCGGATCTCCGGATTTTGAATGATTTTTGATATCTCAATTGCTTGTTGCTCCAAATACTCCTTGTTTGATGCTGTAAAGCCTTTTTGCTTCACAAGCAAAAGCACTTGCTTGCAGATCTTTTGGATCAGATATTTGGTTTTTTCTGAGGAATTCCCTTTGGTCAATTCAAGAAGATCCATATAAATATCTTTGTTCAATGGGGCCAATGCACAAAAACGCCATTTATAGAAGGGTGTATACTGATTATACAGTAAAAAGACAGCGTGAAAAGCGGCATTGATAAACTCATATAATGCCAGCTGAGCCGCACCTTCCTCCCCGTGAGACAAGCAACGCTCATAATTATATTGACCCGCTTGCGCCATTAATGCGAGATAGGCCGCAAGCTTTTTGATCCGCACATCCCGCGGGTAGCCTTTTTTCAATGTATTTCGAATGGCAGAAAATTCCCCAAAAGGATCGGTAAAAACCTTCCCGTTTACTGCTGTTGCCATGGCATACTCGGGTATAGAAAACCATTCTTGCCAGGTTGCGGGGGCCGAAGCTGTCCCGATGAGACCGCGATAAAACTCCTTAATGGTAAATACACCGCGGCGCTGCTCTGCGCCATAGCTGATCTCTTTTAATCGGATCCCTTCCATCTCCTTCGGCAGATGATCATAGGCTTCCATTAAGGAAAAGCCGATTCTTTCATCGTCATTTTCGGTCAACCAGAGGCAGACGCCGGGCTCAAAATCATGATCTTGAGAAATTGCATCGTCAAAACCAAAGCATTCCGAGCCCTGCCCCACCAAACCCACCGCAATGCGATCAACATACGCGGGAAACTGCTCCTCCAGCATTGGTTTTACATAGATCTCATAGTATTTTTCAGAAAGCTCCATTCCCCTCATAAATACTGTCCGCCCTTTCGTTCAGTTCATTTTGCATTGCAAACCAGCCAAAATACCCGAAGGTCGGCGCGCATTTGCGGCAAACAAAGGCATAATAGCCATTGCGCGGCAATGCAGGGTCCTCTAAAAGCGCTTTTGTTTGCTCCAAAAATTGCTCGATCAAAGCGTCACTTTCCCCGATCTTATCCATCAGTTCAGCAATATTCGTTAAGGTGATGGCTACCTCTAAGGCGCCGTTTTCCTTTTTTGAAATATTGTCGATGGCTTTTTGATACAGATCCAAAGCCTCATCATAGCGGCCGAGATCCGAAAGGGCCAGGGCATAATTATTATACAGCCCGCCCCAAAGCGGATCCGAAGAAGGAAGAGCTTGATCAAATAATTTCTCCGCGTTTTCATAATGCCGAATAGCTCCCGCGGCGTTTCCGAAGGCTTTCATGGTGGTTGCCGCATTTAAAAGAATGGTGCCTGCCGTTTTGGCATCAACAGTGAGGGCATCGATCAACTCCACACAGCGCACCACTGCAGAAAGGCCCCCGTCTTTATCATCAATGCGGCGGCTGAAGCCGAGGATCTCATTGAGGATGCTCAATTCTCCCTGCCGATCCCCGATGGCCCGCGCCTCATCCAGCCAA
>JAZUNB010000125.1:0-4762 GCA_045603925.1 Eubacteriales bacterium | reverse complement strand
CCAATTCTTCGGTCTCTGAAAGAACGCAGAGATTTCCCCAGACCGTTTCTGCCTTGCCGCCCCGCTCTTCGATCAGGGCTTTTACCTCGGCAGCCTTGGAGTTGCCTTCCTTCACACTATGAACATAAACCAGATAATCTTCCTCTGCAAGAGCGAGAGCCAGCGCTCTGCCGATACCGCGGGAAGATCCGGTCACCAATGCTTTTTTCATGTTGTTTCTTCCTTTTTGATTGAAAATTCGTAAACAGTTCCGTCGCATTCGGCAATATAATCACCGTAAAAACCGCGGAATTGAAGGGCACCCTCTTCATCGGCCTCCATTTCCAGTTCGGTATGCCATTTTTTATTAATAAGATAGTAAAGTCGCTCGGCTGCTTTTTTAGGGGTAAGATCTTTATGGAAAAGACCGCCGCGGCAGTTGTTTTCATTTCTGCCCGGCTCCTCGAAGGCATAGCCGTCTGCGGTGTTCCAATAGACAATGGCATCCACCGCAGGATGAGAAAACCAAGCGGTATAGATCCGCTCCAAAAGATCTGCCTGCAGCTCTTCACCCCGTATATCGGTGGTGAAGCAGGGCAGAGTCACCTCGGTGATCTCCAGGGGCTTCCCCAATTCTGCCAAAATATCCAGCGCATTTAATTGCGCGGCAATATCCTGATGGTGCAACCCTTCCAGCACCGAACCGTCGTATTCCTCCTGATTTAAGGCGCGTACGCCGGTAAACTGATGGCGCTGAATGCCGATGCGATCGACCGGTACACCGGTATGGATCAGCTTATCGCAAAACATAAAGTAAGGGCTGTAATTGTCCTTTTCAAACTGCGTGTTTGAGGTGGATTCATTGATGGTCAGTCGGTCGGCAGGGAAATATTTTTTTGCCAAAGCAAAGCAATGCTCCGCAATATTTCTCTTTTTGCCCAGCACCGTTTTACGGTCGTTGACGCAAAAGAGCTCGTTGGTGACCTCCACCTCAAACATTTTGCCCGCATACCGCTCCGCGATCTCCCGAAACCGCTGCTCCAGCTTTTCAAGACAGGTCTCCTCGTCGCAATCTCTCAGCCATTGGGGAGCAAACTTATCATAGAACAATACATGAAGCTTGGGATCAATGCCGCATTCCTTGCAGAATTCCATGCAGGCATCGGGCGCGGGGCGGCGATAGACATATTCGCTGTCGGCGGCATACCGCGGCTTTCCCTCGTTGGGCTCCAGGGTATTCCAATAAAAGGGGATGGTAGCAAGGTTAAAATGTTTTTTGAAAAGCTCTTTGAATTTTTCTTTGTCTTCTTTCCTTACTTCGTCCAAAAGCAGCAGATTGGCGCCGAATTTAAAGGCGTGGTTCAGCTGACGGATCTGTACCTTTTTCCCCGCAAAGGCGGGAACCGTAAGGGAGATGTCTCCCTTACGGTGCTGTTCAATGCCACGCTCTATGCGGTCGCCGAGGATCTCTTTGTTTTTTTCATAAAGTCCGTCGTAAAGGGCGCGGACTTCATCGAAATTTTGAGATTGTAATGTACTCATAATGTCCCTCTTGCTTATAAAGCGGTTTGTGTATCGTTGGGATCGCCGTTGATGGCAAGATCGTATTCCTTGGACCAATCCAGATCGCGGTATTCCGCGCCGCGGGGATCGGTCTGGATCCATTCGGTCAGAAGATCCAGCATTTCGACCGTCCAGGTGTTGCGGTCGATCTGAGCGGTGGTGAATTTTCCCTGGGCGATCATTTCAAAGCCGAAATCATCCTTCACATGGGTCTTGGCGGCGCCTTCCACCACATCGGCTACCAGATGGCTGGGGATAAAGAGCACCCCGCCGCCGGCACCGAATACCACATCTCCGGGCAGGCATACCGCGCCGCCGAAGCTGGTGATGTCGTTCCAATCCTTCATCACAAATTCACGAATGGGAGTAGGATCGATTCCCCGATAATAGACCTGCACATCGGGAACCTGCTTCATCTGCTCCACATCGCGAATGCCGCCCCAAACGACTGCACCGCCGTTTTTGGTGCGCTTCTGAAGGGCGGTGGTAAGGTTTCCGCCCAAAAAGGTTCCTTTATATATTTTATCATACATGTCAACAACCACCACATCCCGCTCCTGCAGGCTGTCGATGACCCATTGATTATAGTTGCCGTTTCTGCCGTCCTCCGCGCCGCGTTGGAATTGCAGATCATGAAGATCGGGGCGGGTGGGGCAGTAGGTGCAGGTAACGGCGCGCCCGATCAGCTTTCTTCCGTCATCGTGGAGGGTATGTAGGGGGGCGAGCCCGCCTCCGACAAACTGATGCTCATAGCCCAATACAAAGATGGGCTTCCAGACCTCCTCCAAGGTCATATCCTTGAGGGCATCCAGGTATTTATCCTCCACCTTCGGCCGTCCGTCGGGGAGGCGCTCTCCCTTCCATAAGGGAGTTAGGGCAATAATGCGTTCTCTATCGTTAAAATTCATAGTCATCAGCTCCAGATTCTGTCGTTCGAAAATTCTTTGTTCCATTCATCGGTGTTTTCAAAGTAGCCGGGGATATTGGGGTTGATGTGCTCTTTCAGAACCGCTTCATTGAGATCGTCGAAGCCAAGGCCGGGCTTTTCGGGAACGCGAATGAAACCGTTTTCAAAGAGGGGATTGGGAATACCGGTCACCATATCCGCCCACCAAGGCACATCCACCGAATGGAATTCCAGCGCCAATACACTGTGCATCGCCGCCGCCGCATGAACCGCCGCAAGGCAGGCGATGGGGCTTTCGGCCATATGGATGGCGGTGGCAACGCCGTGCTCATCGGCATAATCGGCGATCTTCTTCAGTTCCAAAGCACCGCCGCAGGTGAGAATGTCGGGATGGATCACCGAAACACCGCCTGCATCGATCAGGGTCTGGAAGCCTTCCTTCAGATAGATGTCCTCACCGGTGCAGATGGGAATGGTGGTGTTGTTCTTCAGACGAACATACTGGTCGGTATAGATCCAGGGCACCATATCCTCCAGCCAGGCCAGGTTATAGGGCTCCATCCGCTTGGCAAAGCGAATGCAATCCTCTACGCAGATGTGGCCGAAATGGTCGATGGCCAGGGGAACCTCATAGCCGATGACCTCGCGGACCTCTTTGACATAATTCTCTAAGAAATCCAAACCCTTTTCGGTCAAATGAATACCGGTAAAGGGATGGGCGGTGGTCACAATATCATAGCTCTTTTGATGCTTCACCATATCGGCAGTTACGCTTCCGCCCTGCACATTGAGAATATGGGAGGCATATTTTTTCATATCCTCAATAAAGCCCAAGGGCGCATTGAGGGTACCGGGCTCGTCCAGCAAAAGACCGATGCCCAGATCCATCTTTAAGAAGGTAAAGCCCATCTCCATCCGCTTTTTCAGGGCAAGACCCATATCGTGGCCGGTATGCTTGCCGTCCACATCGGTATCGCAGTAAACGCGGACCTTATCGCGGAATTTTCCGCCCAAAAGCTGATAAACGGGAACACCGTAGGCCTTACCGGCCAGATCCCAAAGGGCGATCTCAATGCCCGAAACACCGCCGCCTTGGCGGGAAGGACCGCCGAATTGCTTGATCTTGCGGAAGATCTTGTCCACATTGCAGGGGTTCTCGCCGATGATGCGGCTCTTGAGCATCAAGGCGTAGGTCTTGCTGGAGGCATCCCGCACCTCGCCATAACCGCAGATGCCTTGGTTGGTCATGATCTTGATGAGGGTGCAGCGCTTGGGCGCGCCGTCGATGTCCAGAAATCGCATATCGGTGATTCTGAGCTCGGAAGGGTTGGAACAGGTATTCATAGCTTTCTCTCCTTGACAATAATACTTTTTTACTTTATACTACATCTAAATAACAGATTTTTCATCAACTTTATTCGTGAATTTGCAAACTATATTACGAACGGAGATATAATATGATCCATTCTCTCGGCGAGATCAAAAGCGCCTCGGGCAAAACAGAGTTTAAGATGTGGACCGTAACGGTGCCGTCGGGTCAGCGCCCTCTTCAGCGCCATTCTCATACCCGCTTTGAGATCACCCTTATTGAAGCGGGGAGCGGGGTCTATACCACCGACCGCGGCGATTTTCCCATATCTGCAGGGGATATGTTGGTTTTCTCGGGCAATGAATTTCATTGTATTACCCAAGTAGGGGAAGAGGGCCTTTCCATCACCAACCTGCATTTTGAGCCAAGCCTTCTTAATGAACGGCTGACCGATGAATTCCCCAATCTGTTCTTTTCCCATTCGGCGGAATTTGAAAACCGCATTCCCAAGGAGAAAAACCAAGCCTTGCGCCGCTTGTTTCTTCAAATGAAGCAAGAGATCGTGCAAAAAGCGCCCGCTTATGATATGGCAGTCTGCTCCCGGCTTCACCTCTTTTTGCTGGAATTGCTTCGTCGCTATGGCTATGCCGATGGGGCGCCTCTTCGCTATGAGGAGCTTCGGAAGATCCCTGCTTATATCGACCACCATTTCAGCGATCCCCTGACCCTGGAGGAGCTGGCGGGGCTTGCAGGGATCTCTCCCCATTATTTTTCGGCGCTCTTTAAAAAGGTCTTCAGCATTTCCCTTTGGGATTATATCCTTTCCAAGCGGGTGGAGCATGCCATCCATCTGATGCTGACCGAAGGGGAGCGCACCATGCTGGAGATCGCAACCCTCTCGGGCTTTAATAATACCGCCAATTTCAATAAGCAGTTCAAACGGCTCACCGGTATGACCCCCACCCAATACCGCCGCTCCAAAGATCGCATCATCCATTAAAAAA
>JAZUNB010000124.1:0-21875 GCA_045603925.1 Eubacteriales bacterium | reverse complement strand
CCGCCGACCGCCAGCCGGTGACCACCTATGTATTGGAATACGATCGGGATATTCTGGTCTCCGCCATTGCGCGGGAGCTGAAGCGGGGCGGATGTGTCTTTTATATGAAAAACGACATTGAGGCGCTGGACGGCATTGCCTCCCGCCTGCAGGAGCGTCTGCCCGATGCCCGCATCGCCACTGCCCACGGCAAGATGAGCGGCGCGGAATTGGAGAAAACCTGGGAGCAGGTACTTCGCCATGAGATCGATATTCTCATCTGTACCACCATTATTGAAACCGGCATCGATGTTGCCTTTGCCAATACCCTCATTATTGAGGATGCCGACCGCTTGGGCCTTTCCCAATTGCATCAGATCCGCGGGCGGGTGGGCCGAAGCAGTACCCGCGCCTATGCCTATCTGACCTATCGGCAGGGCAGTATTGTGAACGAAGTGGCGGCCAAGCGCCTTGCCACCATTCGGGAATTTACCGAATTCGGCAGCGGCCTGAAGATCGCCATGCGGGATCTGGAGATCCGCGGCGCAGGCGCCCTTTTGGGAGAAAAACAGCATGGGCAGATGAATATTGTGGGCTACGATATGTATATGCGCATCCTCAAGGAGGCCGTCTTTGAGGAGCAGGGCAAGGAGGAGCCCCAAGAATTTGATTGCGCGGTGGATATTTCCGTCAGCGCCTTTATTCCAAAATCCTATGTCCCCGCCGAGAAGATGCGGATCGATCTTTATAAAAAGATCGCCGCCATCGAAAGCCCCGAGGATCTTGCGGATATGACCGATGAGCTTTGCGATCGGTTCTCCGATCCCCCCGAGAGCATCCTCAATCTGATGAAGATCGCTCTCTTACGCGCCATGGCCAAAAGAGGCGGCATCCGCGATATCAAGCAAAAGCAGGATGCGGTGCTCTTTTTCACCCAGGAGGCCACCCCCCAACTGCTGGCGGGCCTTACCAAACGGCTCAAGGGGCGGGTGCTTTATTCCCTGGGCGCCAAGCCCTATTTCACCTTAAGGATCACCGACCGCAATAATCCCTTAGAAGAGATCAACCAATTTTTGCAAGCTTATCTGGAGGAAAAAGAAGTATGACGACCCTGATCATCATCCGCCACGGACTGACCGAATACAATATTGAAAACCGCATCCAGGGGCATCTGGATACCGCCCTCACCCAAGAGGGGCTGGATCAGGCGGAGCAGGCGACAGAGTATATTGCCGACCATTATAATATCGATGCCATCTATTCCAGCGATCTCTCCCGCGCCATAAATACCGCCAAGCCGCTGGCCAAGCGGTTTGAGCTGCCCATCCATCCGGAGCGGGACTTGAGAGAACTTTGCCTGGGCCATTGGGAGGGCCTTCTTTATGCAGAAGGCGCTGTCCTTTATCCCGAAACCGCCGCCAAACGAAAGGGAAACCCCGCCCTGGTGCGCTATGACGGCGGGGAAAGCTTCGAGGATCTGGGAGAGCGCGCTTTGCGCGCCGTTACCCGCATTGCCGAGGAAAACGACGGAAAGACCGTTGCCATCGCCTCCCACGGCGGCACCATCCGCGCCCTCCTTTGCCTCTGGCACGGCCGCCCCATCTCGGAAACCTATGAGATTCCGGCGGTGCCCAATACCGCCATCAATGTGGTGACCTATGAAAACGGGGAATTCACCATTCTGAACGAAAATGTCACCGAGCATCTCACCCGCCTGACCGTTGCGAATGTGGAATAAAAAAGGGGCTGTAAAAATAGTCCGAACCGCAAAGGGCAAGAAAAAACAAAGACCTTTTCAAAAAGACTCTGCCTCAAAACTATAAAAAGGAAGGGAAATATCGAAAAATTCGATATTTCCCTTTAATTTTTTATTATTGAGGGATGTCCTCATCTGCTTCTTGGTGAATGAGTCTTAATAAGATATGCTCCGCCATACGGTAGCCTGCCATCGGCGGAACAAAGGAGACGGAGCCCACCGTTCGCTTGCCCTCCTCATCAATGGGGGCAGCATTCACCGTCGGCGCGGCGGAATAAAGGCAGCGCACCCGCCGAAATCCGCTCTTACGCAGGGCAAGGCGCATCTTTTTGGCAAGGGGGCAATTCTCGGTCTTCTCAAAATTGACGATCCGCATCCCCTCGGAGGATAAGCGGTTACCGGTGCCCATACACATCAGCAAAGGGATCCCCTTTTCCTTGCAAAAGGCGGCGAGCGCCTCCTTGGCAGGGGCATCATCGATGCAATCGGCAATAAAATCCACATCGATGGCCATCAATGTACGGATATTTTCCGCGGTCAGCTTCTCGGCTAAGGCGGTAACCTTGGCGGCGGGGTTGATGGCCAGCGCCCGTTCCTTGGCCACCTCCGCCTTGGAGCGACCCGGCGATTCGGAGCAGGCCAGGATCTGGCGGTCGCAATTGGAGAGGGCAAAGACATCGGGATCGATCAGGGTCAACTGCCCGATCCCTGCTCTTGCCAAGCCCTCCAGGGCTCCGCCGCCGACACCGCCCAGCCCGACAATGGCCACATGGGCATCCCGCAGGCGCCCAAAGGCCTCCTCGCCGATCAAGGCTTTAGTTCTTAAAAAACGATCAGTCATATTATGTCATCCTATATCATTACTCCCCAAAATCCAAGGCCGGGGCTTAAACTTTGATAAAAAAATCCCACAGTGCCGTAAGCCGCATTGTGTTGACCCCGAACGAAGTTCAGGTGGGTTTTTGCCGGGTTGGCTTCACAGGCTTCCGACATTGCCGTAAGGCAGAGTCGGCATGCACACAGCTCCCGAGACGCGTTCCCTTATCATAAGTGTAGGCTCAAATAAATACAGACTCACGCACACCGCAGGAAATTTAGTTTATGATCTTCCGATGAAATTATTCGTCGATATCATATTCCTCGCCCAGGGCCTCCTCGAAGGCGGGCAGGACATTGGCCAGCTCCTCATCATCGATGGTCACCAGCAGCTCTTCGCCGTTATCATCCTCAATGGCCTTGAGAACGATCATTCTGCCATCGCTCTCCAATTGGGCGGCAGGATCCTCGAATTGCTCCACCAGACCCACATAGGTGATGCCGTCGCAATCCACACTGCCGAGAACCTCAAATTCAATTTCACGACCGTCTTCATCGGTCAGAACAACAAAATCATTTCCGTATTCGTTTGCCATTTTTCATCGCTCCTTTATAAATTGGATATAGTTTATCATATTTTTCATAAAAAATCAATCGGGAAAAAAGCAGGTAAAGGTACTGCCCTCGCCGAAGGTGCTCTCCACTTTGATTTCACCGCCCATACGATCCAGAATGGACTTCACAATGGAAAGACCCAGGCCCGTTCCGCCGGTCTCCCGACTGCGGGCCTTATCCACCCGATAAAACTTTTCAAAAAGATGGGGCAGATGCTTTTTCTCGATGCCGATGCCCTCATCCGCCACCGCAAAGGTAACTCCGCCCTCGGCTTCCTGGAGGGTAAGGGTGATTTGACCCTTGGGCTCGGAGTATTTGATACTGTTGCTCAAAAGGTTGATCAACACCCGCCGCACCGCATCGGCCTCGCAGATCAGCATCCGCTCTTCGGGCAGGTTCATTTGGCAGGTCAGTTCTTTTTTACGCAATTCCAGGCTCATGGCATCTGCCGTTTCCCGCACCGCGGCGGCAAGATCCAGCGGCTCCTTGGTGCCCTGGGGGGTATTTTCCGTTTGGATCAGTTCCAGCAGCTGATTTACAATGCTGTTCATCTGATCCGCCGAGCGCTCGATCACCCCTAAAAACCGCTTGGCGGTCTCCTCATCCGCAACCCCTGCGGAAAGGGTCTCGCTATAGCTTTTGATCACCGTCAGCGGCGTTTTCATCTCATGGGACACATCGGCCACAAACTGCTTGCGTTCCTGCTCCAGCTGCTCCGCTTCGGTAATATCGTCCAAGAGATAGAGGGTAGCCTCGGTGCCGTCTTCCATCAAAAGGGGGCTGCGGTAAACGCAGAAATACCGCTCCTCGGCGCGGATCATAAAGCGGCGCTCCCCGGGATGCCCCTCGGTAAAGAGGGTCAGCGGCGGCATCGTCTCAAAAAGCAGACGAAAGGCCTCATTGGAATGCACCATCTCCCCTGCCTCATTTACCGCAAAGAGGGGCTTGGGGATATTCTGCAGCAATAATTGCAGCATTTTGATATTTTGGGTAATGCGGGTACCCATCTCATTAAAGACATGGGTCAGCTCCCCCACCTCATCGCGGGTATGGATGGTAAGCTCTGCAAAATCCCCTTCGGCCGCCATGGTCTTGGCGCTTTCGGTCAGCTTCTGAATGGGGATCAAAAACCGCCTTGCGAATAAAAAGGAGAGCGCCACCGTCAGCCCGATGCCCAAAAGGAGCACCTGCAGAAAGATACTGAGATAAGAGCGCATGGTTGCAAAAAGGGCGGTACGGTGATCCACCACATAAAGGGTATAGCCCTCTGCCTCCAGCGACAAAGCAAAATCCAATTCTTCATCAAAGGCACCGGCGGGCTTATTTTCCTCCCCCGCGATGGCGCCCCGAAGATTTTCGGTCTTTTGGATCACACCGCCGACCGCGTTGGTATAGACCACCGTTTCCCCCCGCAAAAGATAGTAATTACGGTCGGTGCGGTTGGGGTCCACCAGCTTTTCCTGATTCAGGACCTCTTTTAAGTATTCCAATTCCTTCTCGTTGGTATCGAAAAACTCCACCAGAAGGGTAATTTCTTCCATATCCGCATAGAAATTGCGGTTATATTCCACCCGAATATTGATGATCAGCAATACGCTCAAAAAGAAAACGACCACCGCCACCAGCCCCAGCATCAGAGCCATCAGGCGATAACGAAGACGCTTTTTCATCGGCCGTTCCCCGCTTGATAGCCAACGCCCCGCTTACTGAGGATATAGCAGGGCTTGGAGGGATCCTCCTCCAGCTTTTCCCGCAGACGGCGGATGGCAACATCCACCGCCCGATCATCCCCCTGGGCCTGGACATAGCCCCAGATCAGCTGCATCAGTTCCTCGCGGGTATAAACGCGATGAGGGTTTTTAGCAAAGAGCAGCATCAGCTGAACCTCTTTACGGGAGAAGGAGACCAGCTGCCCCTCCCGATAGACATTCATATTCTTTTCATCGATCTCAAAATCCCCCCAGGGGATCCGCCCCTCGGTCGGGGCGCTTTTTTCGGCGCGGGAGAGATGCACCTTCACCCGCATCAGCAATTCCTTCACCGAGAGGGGCTTGCAGATATAATCGTCTGCGTGGCGGGCAAAGCCGGCCAAACGGTCGTCTTCAGCGGTTTTGGCGCTCATAATGATCACCGGAAGATCGGCGCGGGAGCGGATGGTATCCAAAACCGAAAGCCCATCCAATTTGGGCATCATAATATCCAGCAGCACCAGATCAAAGGGGCGGGCGGCAAAGGCCAGAAGCCCCTCCTCCCCATCGGCGGCCACCACCACCTGATAGCCTTCCTTTTCCAGATTAAATGCCACAATATCGGAGATGGCGCGATCGTCTTCAATAATCAGGATCTGTTTCATGGATATCACCTCAACTTTATTGTAACATAGATAAAAACAAGTTGTCAATTGCCGTAAAATGTGCTATTCTATTATCAAATCAATTATCGGAGAAGAATCATCATGGAAAAGATCTTAGTGATCGAGGATGAATTGAATATTGCCAGAATGATCCAGCTGGAGCTGACCCAAGAGGGCTATTCCTGCGACTGTCAAAAGGATGGCGAGGCAGGGCTCTCGGCCGCCCTTTCGGGGGAATACGATCTGATCCTTCTGGATCTGATGCTGCCGAAATTAGACGGTTTTTCGGTGCTTTCTGCCCTGCGGGAGCGCTCGGCGGTGCCGGTGGTGATCCTCACCGCCAAAGGGGATCTGGACGATCGGGTACGGGGCTTGGATTTAGGAGCCGATGATTACCTTTGCAAGCCCTTTGCCATGCAAGAACTGACCGCCCGCGTAAGAGCGGCCCTGCGCCGCAAGCCCGAGACCAAGGATTCCGCTACTCTTTATGCAGGGGCTCTGAAGGTAGACCGCATTGCCGCCCGCGCCTTTTTCAAGGAGGAGGAGCTGACCCTTACCCGCAAGGAATTTGATTTGCTGGTCTATTTTATAGAGCAGGGCGATGCGGTCTGCAGCCGCGAGCAGATCTTAAAAGAGGTCTGGGGCTATGATTATATGGGCGATACCAATCTGGTAGATGTTTATATCCGCTATCTGCGCGCCAAGATCGATGATCGGTTCGGCGTTCATTATTTCCGCACCGTTCGCGGCTTGGGCTATGCCTTTGGTGGCGACGATGAATAAAAAAGCCATCAAGGCGGAATTCAACCGCCGTAAAAAAGAATTAAAGCTGGATTTCAAGCGGAGCAAAACCAAACGGAAATACGCATGGCGCGCTCAACGGGAAGAACTGCGCTATAAAAAGAAAACCGCCGATAAAGGCCAAAAAAAGGCCATCAAGACCGCCCTTACCGCCGCTAAACGGGATTATAAAAAAGAGGCCTTTTTGCAAAAATCCATCTATCTGGAAAAGCGCAACCTCCTCAAGAAGAAAAAGCGGGATCGGCTGGACAGTGTGGTCAAGATCGTCACCGAGCGGGTGCCGGAATCTCTTTCGGGGAGCCTGACCTTAAGCTATGTATTGATCTTTTTCGGATTTGTTTTGCTGCAGAGCATCTTTGTCATCGCCGCCACCGGCTATACCATCGATAAGCGGGCGGCAGATGCTCTGACCACCGTTGCCAATACCATCAAGGCCGGTCAGTTCCAAGAAGAGCTCTCCCGTGCGGTAGCAACGGAAAACGATATGAACATCGCCCTCTTCGACCAAGAAGACCATTTGGTCTATTCCCACGGTCTTGAGGAATTCTGTCCCCTGCTTCCCTATAACGAGACCTTCGAAAAGCCCTTTTCCTTTCGCCATCAGAATAAGGATTTTATGATCTATTCCATCAAGGCGGAGGGCTATTCCTTAAACCTTGCCAAAAGCACCGATACCGAGAATGCCTTTTTGTCCATTGTGGTCAATGTGATGCTGATCTCGGCGGCGCTGGTGCTGACGGTCAGTTACTTTGTAGGCTACCGCACCGCCCGCAACCTTCTGCGCCCCATCGGCGTTTTGAGCCGCGCCATGAACGAGGTCTCCTCCGCGGATCTTTCGGCTCGTCTGGAGACCGATAATATCCGCACCGAGCTCAGAGAAGTGGTAGACTCCTATAATCGGATGCTGGATAAGATCGAGGATGCCTATTTGCGGCAGAAGCAGTTTGTTTCCGATGCCTCCCATGAACTGCGCACCCCCCTTGCCATCATCAGCGGCTATAGCGATATCCTCTCCCGCTGGGGTGCCGAGGATCCCGCTGTTCGCCAAGAGGCGCTGGATGCCATTCAGACCCAATCGGCCAATATGCAAAGCCTTTTGGAGCGGCTGCTTTATATTACCCGCAGTGAAAACGGCAGTCTGCAATTGGAGCTTTCGGAGAATGCCCTCTCCCCCATCTGCAAAGAGGTCTTGCAGGACTTTAAGATCCTCCATCCCCAAAAGCAATTCTCCTTAAGCGGGGAAGCCAAGGGCATCTGCGATCCCCATCTGGTGCGCCAGTTGCTGACCATTCTTTTAGACAACGCGGTAAAATTCACTGCCCAAGAGGGCAATATCGCCATCGACCTCTCGGAGGATGAGACCTATGCCTATCTTTCCGTTACCGACGATGGCGTAGGAATGAGCGAGGAGATCGCCGCCCATATTTTTGAGCGCTTTTATAAAGGCGACAGCTCCCATAATGAAAAAGGCTTCGGCCTGGGGCTTTCCATCGCCAAGCTTATTACCGAGAGCCAGGGCGGCACCATTTCCGCCACCTCCGCTCCCCAAAAAGGCAGTACCTTTAAAATTTCATTTACAAAAAAATGATGGCGTTTGCCATCATTTTTTTATGAAAAATCATCTTGTTTTTTGAATTTTTCCCGCGCTGATGCCCGCGCCGCTTCAAGCAGATCCTCCTCCAAGTGCACGGTAATGCAAGAGCGGCAACATCCGATCTCATCCAATTCAATGGTGCCCAGCAAGCATTGATCCCCATCCCAATAAATACAAAAATCATTTCTGCAAGTCATACGATCCCTCTTTTTTATTTGATTTAATAAAATAATAGGTCAATTTCACCCTAATGTCAATAGGTCAATTTGCCATAATATTGACAGAGGTGATGGTTGTGAACCGATTAAAAGAATTGCGAAAAGAGCGGGGCTATACCCAAGTAAAGATGCAGATGCTGACCGGCATCGATCAAAGCGATTATTCTAAAATTGAAAACGGAAAACGCTATTATACCTTTGAACAATGTGTTAAGATCGCTCAAGCGTTGAATACCAGTATGGATTATCTGGCAGGCTTAACCGATGAGAAAAAGCCCTATCCAAAGACTAAAAAAACCCGATGACTTTCGTCATCGGGTTTTCGATTTATAATTCCACATATTCTCTGCCCGAGGGGGTCAGGGTGACCCAGCGGGTAAAGCCGCATTTTTTGGCCAACGCCATGGATTGAGCGCGGGAAACGCCCAGATATTGCCGATCATGGCAATCGCCGCTGAAGATGATCTCCCCGCCCCGCTCAAAGACAGAGCGCAAAAGGGGCTCTGCGGGATAAGGGGCGGTGCGATAGCCGCGGGAGATGGCGCCCTCATTGATCTCAAAGAGCATTCCCGAGGGGATCAGCCTGCGGATCGCCTCCTCCGCCGCCGCCCGATAGCGGGGATGGGCGGGGTCAAAGAGGGGCTCCCGCTCAATGTATTTGGTGCAAAGATCCAAATGACCGATGATATCCGCATCGGAAAGCGCGCCCACCCGCTCAAAATAGGCTTCCGCCAAGGCATAGGGGTCGCCAAAGGCCTTGATCGCCTCCTTGAAATGGGGAATATTCCAATCCATGGCCCACCATTGCCCTTTGGGATCAAAAACGCTATGAACGCTGGCGATGACATAATCATAAGGCTCGGTAGGCTCCTTGCAATCGGCATCCTGCTCGATGCCGCAAAGAACGGTGAGCTTGCCTGCATATTTTTCCTTCAGGCGGGCGATCTCTTGGCGATATTCCGCCGCCTTTTGGGCGGGAATGATCCAATCGCCATATTCCACCTCGGGGCTATGCATGGAAAAGCCCAGAGCGGAAAAGCCCCGCTCTATAGCGGTTTCGATCATCTCCTCGGGGGTATCGGCTCCATCGCAAAATTTGGTATGGATATGAAAATCCGTTAAGATCATACCATCTTCTCCTGCTTGACCTTATGGTCGATAATATGGCGGCCGGCCAGCTCCTTGCGGATATCCTCCACCGAAATGCCCATCTCCACCATCAAAACCATAATATGATAAGCAAGATCTGCGATCTCATAAACAGTCTCCTTTTGATCCTCAGCCTTGGCGGCGATAATGACCTCGGTAGACTCCTCGCCCACCTTCTTTAAGATCTTATCCAAGCCCTTCTGGAAGAGATAGGTGGTATAAGAGCCCTCGGGCATCTCATTCTTTCTGCCCTGCAGAAGGCTATACAGCCCCTCCATGGAAAAAGGCTCCTCGCCGCTGCTCCAAAGTTCATTGGTGAAGCAGGAATCGGTCCCCAGATGGCAGGCGGGGCCGTCTTTTTTGACCTTCACCACCAAAGCATCCTTATCGCAATCGGCGGTGATGGACACAATATGCTGATAATTCCCGCTGGTCTCGCCCTTCAGCCAAAGCTCTTGGCGGGAGCGGCTCCAGAAGCAGGTCAGCCCCTTCTCCAGCGAGATGCCGAGGCTCTCTTTATTCATATAGGCCAGGGTCAGTACCCGATCGGTCTCTGCATCCACAACGATGGCAGGGATCAGACCCTTTTCATCAAATTTCAACTCTTCCATCTTTACCATAATTATAACCTCACATTGATTCCCTTTTGCTGTAATGTTTTCTTGAGATCCCCGATCTCCACCTCGCCGAAATGGAAGATGGAGGCGGCAAGCCCCGCATCCACCTTAGGCAAGGTCTTAAAGAGGGTCACAAAATCCTCCATGCAACCGGCGCCGCCCGAGGCAATGACCGGCACATTCACCGCATTGCAGACCGCGTCCAGCATTTCAAGATCAAAGCCCTGTTTCACCCCATCGGTATCGATGGAATTGAGCACCACCTCGCCGGCGCCCCGCTCCACGCAGGACTTGATCCAGCTGATGGCCTCCATGCCGGTATTTTCTCTTCCTCCCTTGGCGAAGACCCGATAGACGCCGTCTACCCGCTTCACATCGGCGGAGATGACCACGCACTGGTCGCCGTATTTCTGCGCGGCGCGGGTGATCAGCTCGGGATCGCGAATGGCGCCGGAATTGACGCTGACCTTATCGGCCCCGCATTTCAATACCCGATCGAAAGCCTGCAGGGTATTGATGCCGCCGCCCACCGTCAGAGGAATGAAGATGGTCTTGGCCACCTCGGTGAGAATATCGGTAAAGAGGGCGCGGCCCTCGGCGGAGGCGGTGATATCGTAAAACACCAGCTCATCGGCGCCGTTGTCGCTATAATACTTTCCCAGCTCCACCGGAGAGGAAACATCGGAAAGCCCCTCGAAATTCACGCCCTTGACTACCCGCCCGTTGCGGACGTCCAGACAAGGAATAATACGCTTTGTGATCACTTTGCCACCTCAATTGCTTCTTTTAAATCAATGGCGCCGATATAATAGGCCTTGCCGATGATGGCGCCGTAAAGCTCCATTTCCCGAAGAGCGGTAATATCCTCTATGGAGGAAACGCCCCCCGAGGCCACCAGATCCACCGTATATTTGCGGCTCAACTCCCGATATAAGGCGCGGTTGGTGCCCTGCATGGCGCCGTCCTTGGAGATATCGGTGCAGATCACCGTTTTGACCCCCAGCCCCTGCATCTTCTCAAAAAAGGCATCGGCGGAAAGGGCGGATTTTTCGGTCCAGCCCTTAATGGCCACCATTCCGTCCTTGAGATCCACGCCAACGGCGATTTTTTCACCGTATTGGGCCAAAGCCTCCTTCAGAAAGGCCTCATCGGTGACCGCGGCGGTGCCTAAGATCACCCGATCCACCCCTGCGGAAAGATAAGTTTTTGCGATCTCCATATTGCGGATGCCGCCTCCCACCTCCACAAAGAGGTCGGTGGTCTCTAAAATTTTTTGAATAGTAGGCAGGTTGGCGGGAACGCCGCTTTTGGCGCCCTCTAAATCCACCAGATGCAAAAATTTTGCGCCTGCCTTCTCAAACTCTGCCGCAACTGCGGCGGGATCCTCGCTGTATACGGTCATTTGGGCATAGTCGCCTTTAAAAAGGCGCACCGCCTTGCCGCCCACTAAATCAATGGCGGGAAAAATATTCATCTCTTATACCTCGCTGAATGCTTTTAAAATGGAAAGGCCTACGGCGCCGCTCTTTTCGGGATGGAATTGGCAACCGAAAATATGGCCCTTGGCCACGGCGGCGGTCAGCTCCTTGCCGTATTCGGCGGTGGCGGCGAGAGAGTCCTCGCAGCCTTCCGCATAAAAGGAATGGACAAAATAAACGCAGTCCCCCTCGGCAATGCCCTTAAAAAGCGGGCAATCCTTTTGGGTGAAATGCAGGGCGTTCCAGCCGATATGGGGGATCTTCAGGTGGGCAGGAAGCCTTCCTTCCATCCCCACAACACTGCCCTTCAGCAGCCCCAGGCCCTCATGCTCGCCGTATTCATCGCTTTTTTCAAAGAGCATCTGCATTCCAAGGCAGATGCCCAGGAGGGGTTTTCCGGAAGCCGCCTGGCTCTTCACAAATGCATCCAGCCCGCTCTCCTTCAATTTCTTGGCCGCGTCGCCGAAGGCGCCCACGCCGGGCAATACCAACCGCTGGGCGGCGGCCAGCTCCTTTTCATCGCCGCTGACAAGGACCTCTTCCCCGATAGCCTCAAAAGAGGATCTCAGCGAAAAGAGATTGCCGCAGCCGTAATCAATAATTCCGATCATTAAAGAACTCCTTTGGTTGAGGGAATGGCATCGGTGCCGTCCAACGCCACCGCCGCCTTCAGGGAGCGGGCCACCGATTTGAAGGCACCCTCCACTATATGGTGGGAATTACTGCCCGCCAGCTTACGGATATGCAGGCTCATGGGGCATTGGCGGGTAAACCCTAAGAAAAATTCCTCCACCAGCTCGGTATCAAAGGTGCCGATCTTCTGACAGGGGATAGGCAAATCAAAGCCTAAATAGGTTCTGCCGGAAATATCCGCCGCCGAGAGGATCAAAGCCTCGTCCATGGGCAGAAGGAAGCTTCCGTAGCGGGTGATGCCCCGCTTATCGCCCAGGGCCTCAAAGAAGGCCTTGCCCAGGCAGATGCCGATATCCTCTACCGTATGATGGTCGTCCACATGGGTATCGCCCTTGCAGGTCAGATCCAGATCAAATTTGCCGTGGGCGGCAAAAAGGGTCAGCATATGATCCAAAAAGCCGCAACCGCTGGCAATTTGGCTCTTGCCGCTGCCGTCTAAATTTAAGGTCAGATTAATATCGGTCTCCGCAGTTTTGCGGGAAACGGTGGATGTTCTCATAGTAAGATCTCCTTTACAGTCTCGATCAGTTTTTCCATCTGCGCCTCGGTGCCGATGGTGATGCGGTTAAACTCTTTAATAGACTCCTTGGTAAAATGCCGCACCAGAATGCCCCGCTTTTTCAGCTCCAGATAGAGGGTCTCGCCGCTCATCTTCGGCGTTTTGGCAAAGATGAAATTGGCATCGGAGGGAAGCACCTCAAAGCCCAATGCTTTCAATTCCGCGGCGGTCTTTTCTCTCACGCGGATGATCTCGCGGCATTTTTCTTGGTAATAGGGTTCCGCCTCCACCGTCTTCTCCCCCAAAAGGAGGGTCAGGCGGTTGATGTTATAAGGATTGGTGGAATACTTGATCTTCTCCAAATCGGCGATCAGCCCCTTGGGGGCAATGGCATAGCCCAGCCGCCCGCCTGCTAAGCAACGGGATTTGGAGAAGGTTCTGACCACCAGCAGATTTTCATATTTGCGGATCAGCGGATAAACGCTCTCGCCCCCGAAGTCCACATAGGCCTCATCGATCAGCACCACCCCATCGGGATTGGTCTTCAGGATCTCCTCAACGGCCTCCACCCCGAGGCTGATGCCGGTAGGGGCGTGGGGGTTGGCGATAACGATCAGTTTATTTCGGTTCAGATAATCCTCTTTGTTGACGGTGAAATCGGCATTTAGGGGCTTTTCCTCAAAATCGATGCCGTGAAGCTCACCGAAAACGGGATAAAATCCATAGCTGATCGCGGGAAACAACGCTCCGCCTTCCCCATAGGCCATAAAGGCGAAATTAAGAATATCATCGGAGCCGTTGGCCAAAAAGATGTTTTCCGGCTCCACTCCGTAAAGACCGGCCAATTTTTCCTTCAGCCCCTTGCCGGTGGGATCGGAATACAGCCGAAGCAGTTCCACTTCCTTTGCGGTCATAGCCGCAACAACACTGGGCGCAGGGGGAAAGGGGGATTCATTGGTATTTAATTTGATGTAATCCATATCCCGGGGCTGTTCGCCGGGGGTATAGGCCTCCATTTTTTCATAGGAGGCTTTTAAAAATCGACTCATAATTACTCCTCAAATCTGGAGGTGACGCTCCTTGCATGGGCGGTCAGCCCCTCTTGCTCTGCAAAATAGGCCACCTCCTGCCCGATCCTGGTAAGGGCCTCTTGGGTATAATAGGTATATTGGCTCTTCTTCACAAAATCATCCACCGATAAGGGGCTGGAGAAGCGGGCGGTGCCGCTGGTGGGCAGGGTATGATTGGGGCCTGCGTAATAATCCCCCAGCGCCTCGGGGCAGTAGCGCCCCATAAAGATGGAGCCTGCGTGCTTGATGCCGTCTAAATAATCAAAGGGATTGTCCACCATCAGCTCCAGATGCTCGGGAGCGATCTCATTGGCAATATCAATGACCACCTTCAGATCCTTGGCCACAATGATCTTGCCGTTGCGGTCGATGGACTCTCTTGCGATCTCCGCGCGGGAGAGCAGCGGGATCTGCCGCTCCAGCTCTTCCTGCACCGCCTTGGCAAGGTCCATACTGTCGGTCACCAGTACGGCGCTGGCCAGCTTATCGTGCTCCGCCTGGGAGAGGAGATCGGCGGCGGTATGGGCGGGGTTGCTCTTGCCGTCGGCCACCACTAAGATCTCGCTGGGGCCTGCGATCATATCAATGGACACCTGCCCGAAGACCTGCCGCTTGGCTTCTGCCACAAAGGCGTTCCCCGGGCCGACGATCTTATCCACCTTGGGGATGCTCTCGGTTCCGTATGCCAGGGCCGCAACCGCCTGGGCGCCGCCCACCTTGAAGATCCGCTGCACCCCTGCGATCTTGGCCGCCGCCAGGATCACGGGATTGACCTTGCCGTCTTTTCCCGGCGGGGTCACCATCACGATCTCCCTGCAGCCGGCGATCTTGGCGGGAACACTGTCCATCAATACGGTAGAAGGATACGCGGCGGTGCCGCCGGGAACATAAAGACCCACCTTCTCGATGGGGGTGATCTTCTGACCGGTCACCACTCCTGCGGTCTCGTTGATAATAAAGCTGTTGCGCACCTGCTTCTGATGGAAGGCGCGGATGTTGGCCTCGGCATTGCGAAGGATCTCCAAAAATCGGGGTTCCACTGCCGAAAAGGCCTCTTCGATCTCCGCCTCGCTGACCTCCAGGGCGGTCAGGTCGCAACCGTCGAACTTTTTATTATAGGCCAAAAGGGCCGCGTCCCCTTGGGCGCGAACGGTGGCGATGATCTCCGCCACGATCTCGGTAGGGTTAAACTTTGCCTCCTCGCGGGCAAAGATCTCATCATAGGTCAATTCTTCATAGTTTAAAATTCGGATCATTTTACTTGCTCCTCCATTCCCTTGCGAATGGCTGTTATCTGCTGATTTTTAAATTTATAGGCCGCCTTATTGGCAATGAGGCGGGCGCTGATGGGTACAATGGTCTCCCGCGGCTCCAGATCATTTTCCTTTAAGGTGGTTCCCGTCTCCACAATATCCACGATCACATCGGAAAGCCCCAAGATCGGCGCGATCTCAATGGAGCCGTTCAGCTTGATGATATCGATGTCGCGGCATTTTTCATTATAATACGCGGCGGCGATATTGGGAAACTTGGTAGCAACCCTCAAGGTCTCGCCCTTGGGGTCGCGGAAATCCTTTTTGGCGGCCACCGCCATGCGGCAGACCCCCATTTTAAGATCTAAAAGCTCATAAACATCGGGGCGGTATTCCAGCAGGATATCCTTGCCGGCCACGCCGATATCCGCCGCTCCCCGCTCCACATAGATGGCAACATCCGAGGGCTTCACCCAGAAATACCGCACCCCTTTTGCGGGGTTCTCAAAGATCAGCTTGCGGTTATTCTCTTCAATGGCGGGGCATTCATAGCCCGCCTCTTTAAAAAGGCGGTAGACCTTTTCGCCCAGGCGCCCCTTGGGCAGGGCGATATTGACCATTTTATCCATCAGGTCTCTCCTCCTTCCAGCCTCACCAAACGGCGGTATTTCACATCCTCGGGCAGGGTGGAGACCACCAAAACACTGCCCTCTGCGGAATAGGCTTCTGCGGCCTTCACCAAGGCGGCAGGATCGGCATCGGCAGGATGGAGCAGAAGGAGATCCACATCGTATTCCTCCCGTCTTTTCTCCAGCCGCTCCAAAAGATCCAAGTAAACGGCAAAGCCGATGGCGCCGCTCTTTCGGCCCAATTTGGCCAGCAGCTTATCATACTGCCCGCCGGAGAGGACACCGGTGGGGACATCCTCCAGATAGCCCTTGAAGACGACCCCGCTATAATATTTCATATCGTTGCCCACCGAGAAATCCACCCGAACGCTCTCTTCATAGCCGCTTTGGGTAAGAATGGCGCAAAGAGCGGAAAACTCCTTGAAGGCTTCCTTTTCCGTCTCGGTCACCATCAGCGGCTCCATAGCGGAGAGCACCTCGGCGGCCTTGCCGCAGCAATCGATCAGCATCTGAAGCTTTTCGGAAGAAACGCCTTCCTTTTCGCAAAGAGCCAAAAGTTCATGGCCGCTCTTTTGATGAATATAGCCCAGGGCGGCGCTTTGGCCGCCCTCGGAAAGGCCGCTCTCGGCGAGCATAGCCGAAACCAGACCCATATGGGAGAGATCCAGCATATACCGCTCACTCAACAGAGAAAGACTGCGCACCGCCAGCAACACCACCTCGGCAATCTCATAGCCGCCGATATCGCCGATGCACTCCAGCCCCGCCTGCATGATCTCCTTGAAGGAATGGGTGCCCTTGGCCACCCGAAAAACATTCTCATTGTAATAAACCTTCTGCACCGCGCCGGGGCGGTCCTCGGTATTCTTGATGATGGAAAGGGTCACATCGGGCTTCAGCGCCAAGAGGCGCCCGCTATGGTCGGTAAAGGTAATGACCTCATCGGAAACCAAAAAGTCTTTATTACGGACATACAGATCGTATTCCTCAAAGCGGCTCATCTTATATTGGCTGTAGCCAAACCTGCGGTAAAGCTCCCGAAGAGCAAAGATGGCCTGCTCGTCTTTTTTCATTAAACCGTTCATGCCAGCTTGCCCTCCTTCTTCAGACGGTCGATCACGGTGCGATAGCCCTCGTTGCCGTAGTTCAGGCATTTATTGACCCTGCAGATGGTGGCAGTGGAGGCACCGGTCTCTTTGTTGACCTCCTGATAATTCCGCCCCGCATCCAAAGCGCAGGCCACCTGAAACCGCTGGGCGATCTCCTTGAGCTCCTTGATGGTGCAGGCATCCTCAAAAAAGGCATAGCATTCCTCCACACTCTTGAGGGCCAAAACCGCCTCAAACAGCTTATCGATTTCTTCATTCCGAAGCTTTTGCATTGGTTCGATACTTCCTTATTCCAAGATTTTCACATATTTTATCACTTTACCGCGCTAAAGTCAATATGTTTTTGTGATATTTTTATTATATATAAAAAGAAGCACCCGAAGGTGCTTCTTTTGGTTAAATTTTAAAGGTATAAAAGGCCAATTGGTCAGTGCCGCCGTTGTTGTAGGATACCACAACAGTATAGTAGCCGCTCTTATTCCCAAGGGTAAAGGCGGTACCGTCCTTAGGTCCATAGTAGGTAGCGTTGCTCTGACGGTTATCGATGTAATCCGCCCAGCTGTCAACCTCAACGGGATCGGTGCCCATATAGCCAGCATAAACCTTGGAAACGGTGGAACCATTATGATCCAAGATAACAGCGTTCCCACTTTGAGTTAATTTGGGAGTCCCCAAGGAAAGATCCGCTTCATCCACATAGACGGTGCAGATAGCATCCTTGGTGGCGCCGATGACATTATAATTAATAACAAACCGCCAGTAGCCTGCTTTATTGAGCTTAAAGGTCTTGCCCGCGGGAGTACCGAAATCGGTGGTGAAATCGGTAGCAGTAGCCTTGAAGGTGTTAAAGTCTACATATCCGGTGTCAGTGTCGCCGATATAGCCGTAATAAACTTTGGAAACATAACCTTCATCGTTAACAAATAGGGCTACACTGCTGATATCATCATTATCTACACTGATAACAGGTGCAGTAGCGGGGGTCTCGGCCTTAACGGTGAAATACCGCTCCTGGCGGATGCCCTGGGCATCCAGATAGACAATAACAAAGCGATAGTAGCCCTCTTCGTTAACTACATAGCCCTCGCCGTCCTTCACGCCGTAATCCGGCAGATAGGAGCCGTTTCCGCGGACTCGGCCGCAAAACTCATCCCAGGTGGAATATTTATAATCGGTGTCGCCGATAAAGCCCCAATACATTTTCTGCACGGTGGTGCCGTTGAGGTTCATCCGGGCCACCTTGCCGGTCTCGTCAAACTCTAAATAGGGCTTGCCGTAATTCTCATCCAAAACGCCTGCCGCATAAACGGTCCGACAAATATTTTGAGTCGCACCGTTTGCATCGGTATATTGGATCCAGAAAAGGTAATAGCCTTGCTCCGCCATGGCATAAACCTCACCCTCGGTGGGGTTGTAGTCGCTGACACGAATGGCAGAAGGAACTGCTGCTGTAAAGGCATCCCACTTATTGGTATATATCTTTTCCGTACCGGCATATCCCCAATAAATTCGGTTAACAGAAAAATCCAAGGTACTTAATACCGCCAAATTGGCATCCAACGAATCTATCGTCAAATGCGGCTTTATTTCATCCACCGTTATGTCATAAATAATTTTGGTCGTTGATGGAAATGCATCATCAGCCATCCAAGTGTTTAAACTCTGCATAGTTGCCTCCATCAAATTAGAACACCCATCAAAGGCTTTTTCGCCAATTGCAGTAACTCTATTTGGAATAATTACTGAAGTCAATTTTTTGCAATTTCCAAATGCATTGTATCCAATTGAAGTAACATTCTTTCCCAGTTGAAGCAATTCCAAATTTGTGCAACCATAAAAAGCGCTGCTCATAATTGTGTTAACACTATCAGGAATAATCACCGAAGTTAGGCTATTACACCCATAAAAAGTGCCGGATTCAACTCTTAAAAGTCTTTCGGGAAGATCAATCGATTCTAAACTTTTGCAATCAGCGAAAGCACTATACCCAATTGTTTTAACACTATCGGGAATAATCAACTCCGTTAGATAGTTACTGCCTTGAAAAGCACCGGCAGAAATTGAAATTGTCCCCTCTTTAACTATACAAGAAGTGATGGTGCTTTGAGCTTGAATTAAATGATTATCAATATAAAGAATGCCATCTTTCCAATTAGACTTATCATTATAAATTCCTGTATTATAAAATGCACTTTTTACAACAGAAGTAACCGTGTCTGGAATAGTAATCAAAATCAAATTTGTACAATTGTAAAATGTTTCTTGTTCAATACTCGTTATATTGCTTGGAATAGTTATTGATGTCAACCTGCGACAATCATAAAAGGCAGAATATCCAATAGAAGAGAGACTACTTGGAAGATTAATCGACGACAATTGACTACAACCATAAAAAGCCATGTTGCCAATTGATTTTATGTTTTTTCCAAGTCGCACAGCGTTTAGCTTATCACAACCAATAAAAACACCCCAATCTATAAATATAACGCTATCAGGAATAGATATAGATTCTATGCTACACTTTCTAAATGCAGCCTCATCGATATATTCTACACTTTCTCCAATGGTCACTGAGGTAAGATTAGAGCAACCATCAAACGCATATGCACCAATAGAAGTGACACCCTCTTCAATAATCACCTCGGTAATACTGCTTCCCCAAGGCTTTGAATAACACCACCCCATAGCACCGGTACCGCTAATGGTAAGGACAGTTCCATCAAGAGTCCAGGTACAATCGCCGGTAGTACCGCTGGTAGCACCCGCCGCAGGCAGCACAAAGCAGGTCAGCATAGAAATCAGCATTACTATTGTAAGGATCGATGACAACCAATTTCTTTGTTTCATTTTTCAAAGTCTCCTTTAGAAATCTTTTTGCTCTGTTTAGGCCGTTCAAAATGGATGAAGATTTTCGTTTCTTCGGGTGAAGGCGTATGTCGATACGCCGAGAACGAAAAACGGAAAAGAAAAAGAGCTCAAATGAGGTCTTTTTCGGTCTTCGCCATTTTCAACGGTCTTCCCTCGGAAGTTTGGGTTCTACGAGGACAGAATAATGTCCTTCATACACTACCATGCCGGGTCTTGCTCCATTGGGCTTCTTCACATGGGAAACGGGGCAATAATCCACCTCCACCTTGGGGGCGTTTTTGCCCTTACTGTAGTAGGCGCAGATGGAGGCGGCCTCCAGGATGGTATCATCATCGATCTCCTTGCCGCCGGAGACCACCAGCACATGGGCGCTATGGATATCCTTGGTATGGAGCCAGAGGTCATCTTTACGGGAAAGCTTTACCGTCAGCTGATCGTTTTGGACATTATTTCTTCCCACCAGGATGGTAAAGCCCGAGGAGGAGGTGAATTTGCGGGGACCCGAGGTCTGGGGCTTGGGGCCGTTTTTTCGTTTATTTTTGCAAAAGCCGGTACGGATCAGCTCTTCGCGGATCTGATCCACATCGCCGGAGGTCTCGGCATCGCAGAGGGCAAGATAAACGCTATCCAGATAAGAAAGATCCTCTTGATCCTGCTTCACCAGCTGGGCCACCACCCTCGCGGAGGTCTTGGCCTTATTATACTTTTTAAAATAAAGCTGGGCATTCTGCTGGGGATTTTTATCGGGGCGCAGGGGGATCTCGAAGGGCTTGCATTCATCGTAATAATTCTCCACCGTCACCTTGGTCATACCAGTTTTGGCAAGATGGAGGTTGCTCTGGAGCAGCTCGCCGCAGATACGGTAATGCTCCGCCTTTTTGCCCTCCTCCAATTCCTTTTCCCGCACCCGCATAGTCCGCTCAATACGGGCGGAGGTGCGGGTCAGCAGCAGCTCCACATCCCGGGTCTTTTGCTTGAGGCGGGTATCCTCGGCGCTCTTTTCATAATAATCCTCAATCAGGGCGATGGGGGTCTCATAAGAATGGGTCTCTGCCGCCTCCCCATATTGGGTAATGGGAAAGAAGGAAAAATCCAGCCACTTGCCGGTAGCCGCCTCCCGCGCCGCGGCAGGGGCGCAGTTGCCCTCCCGCAGGCAGGCAGAGATCTCTTCAATCGCCGCCTTCAATTGCTCTTTTTGGTTGGGGGTCAGCCCATTGGCGGGGGCATCCACCCTGCCCGAGGCCCGATGGGCCAGCTCTCTTGCCACAATGGGCGAGATGCCGCTATAGGTATCCATCACCGCTTTCCATAAGGGCAGATCGGTGGCGGTGATCCCTTCTGCATCGGCGGCCGAAGCCTCGATAAAGGGCTTTTTCTCCTGGGGGACCACCGGCTCATAAAAGAGACCCGGCAGCATCTGCCGACCGGTGGTTACCGAAAGATCCACATGGCGGATGGCATCGATGATCTTCTTTTGCTCATCCAGCAGCAGAAGATTAGAGGTTCTGCCCAAAATTTCCAGCACCAGATATTTTTTTACCGGCTCGAAAAAGTCGTTCTTCGCCGAAAACTCCACAAACACCGCCCGCTCAAATTGGGGCATAAACACCCGCTCCACTCGAGCGCCCATCAGGTGCTTACGGAGCACCATACAAAAAAGCGGCGGCTGGGCGGGGTTTTCCAAATCTTTTTCCGTCAGGGTAATGCGGGCGCAATTGGGGGTGCAGCAAAAGAGCAGGCGGCAGCGCTCCCGCGCCCCCCGCAGATGGAGCAACACCTCATCCTTGCCCGGCTGATAGACCTTATCCACCCGCGCGCCCTCAAGGCGCTCATGAAGCTCACGGGTGAGAAAGGATAAAAAACAAGCGTCTAATGCCATAATTAAAACTTCTCCACAGGCGCCTTACGGGGCATCAATACCACCTGGGCGGAAAAGGCCTTTTTCAGCGCCTCTGCCAAGGGGGGAAGAACGATATACTCGGTCTCATAATGCCCGAAGGTCAATACATTGATGCCCTGCTCTTTGGCATCTAAATAATGATTATATTTCAGTTCGCCGGTAATAAAGGTATCGCAACCGGCCTCGATGGCCTCCTGCAGCAGACTTCCGCCGCTGCCGCCGATGAGGGCCACCTTACGGACCTGCTCCTGACAGCAGACCCCCATACCGATCTCCGAGTTCAACTCTTTTTTCAGTTTATCGGCCAGGGCATAAAAGGAGGTGTCCAGAACACCCATTCTGGCAAGACCGCCCAGGGCTTGCACCTCTGAAAGCCCCAGCAGCTCTGCCAGGCAATCATTGACTCCGCCTGCGGCGGCATCTAAATTGGTATGGCAGGCAATATGAGCGATGCCGCTCTCTGCCAGAGCCAGCACCC
>JAZUNB010000123.1:0-1995 GCA_045603925.1 Eubacteriales bacterium | reverse complement strand
TCCAGAACCGCTTCGTTGCTATCCTTTTCGTGCACATAAAGGACCTTATCCCAAGGGGTCATTACCGCCTTGGCGGTCCGCTCGGAAAATTCGATGGCATTTTGCACCAATTCTTCCGTTTCTTCATCGATATCGTTTTCCTCAACAAAGGTTTCGATGATATCGTAAAGTTCGTCCTCGGTCACAGTGGGGGTTTCCTGCGCCTTTTTCTTAAACGGACGGCTGACGAATTCACTGATGATTGAGAATAAAAAGCTGATCGGGGTTAGGATCTTCATCAGGAATATCAAAGAGCCTGCAACAGCATAGGCAAATTTTTCATTGCACGCCTTACCGAATGCCTTGGGGATCATCTCACCGAGCAAGAAGACCACAACGGTGGAAATAATGGTAGAGATGGTAACCGCATAATCGGGCATCGACTCGATGCTATCAAACAACGAATAGGTAAGCACGGTGGAAAGAGTAGCGATCCCCGCATGCGTTACATTGTTGCCGATGAGCAACGTTGTGAGCGCCTTATCGAAATGCTCCAAAATGTAGAGCACCTTTTTGGCGCGTTTATCGCCATCCTCCGCACGATTGGTCAGCCGAATTCGGTTGACCGATGCCAAGGCAATCTCTGTTCCGGCAAAGTAGCCAGCCAACAATAATAAAACAAAAATCGCAATTAAATAACCCGCAGGACTGTCATCCACGAACAAACCAACTCCTTTAAAATATTATAGTTGCAATACATTTTATCATATTTTTTTACCGATTACAATAACATTTTTAAAAGATTTTCCAAATGGTCAATTAATTTATATTTTTGGACATCACAAATCAAATTTATATTGACTCTCATAAAGGTTAGATATAAAATAAAAATGGAGATATATAGAGTTTGTTTGTCATTAAGAGGAGGAATTACATATGAAAAACGGATTCTTTCAACGAATAATCAGCGGCATTTTGGTTTGGATGCTGCTGCTTCCCAATATTCCTTTAACCCTTGCTTCTGCGGAGGAATTGGCAGAAACCAAGCCTGCCTTGGCCGCCGCAGCGCTGAAGATCACCTCTCAACCCAGATCGGTTACCACCGAGGTTGGGGCCAACGCGCGCTTTTATGTTGGCGCCGAGGGCGGAAAGGTGACCTATCAATGGCAATTCAGCGACGATTCGGGCGCTACCTGGACCAATAGCGGCGTTACCACCCCCGCTTATGTGATCCGGGCCACCGAAGCGCACCACGCGCGAATGGTGCGCTGCGTGGTATCCAATGCAGATCAATCGATCACCACCAAGGCCGCCTCCCTTTGGATCGATTCGCTGCTCAAAATTGAAATTACAACGCAGCCGCAGAGCGTTTATTGCTCCATCGGCGATGCGGTTCAATTGAATGTGGCCGCCGAGGGCACCGCGCTGCACTATGCCTGGCAATACAGTGTGAGAGAAAATGAATGGGTGGATCTGAACCAAGCAGAAAGCACCTATTCCCTTGAAGCGACCGCCGATACAATGCGGCGGATATATCGCTGCAGAATTTGGGATGATTTCGGCAATTCCACCCTCTCGGATGCAGTGCGGCTTATCGATCATTCCCGCCTGATCCTTTCCCAACCTCAAAATTGGGTTGGCTCCGCGGGCGGAAGAGCCTTTTTTGAGATCGAGGTTTCCGATCGGGCAGAGCTCTGCCAATGGCAGGTAAGCGCAAACAACGGCTCCACCTGGAAAGATAGCAGCATTACCGCCCCCTATTACCCCATCACCGCCACCGAGGAGAAAAACGGCTGGCTTTACCGCTGCGTTGTTTCCGATGCTGCCGGGGAACAGGAAATTACCAACACTGTGTCCTTATCGATCGCCAACGATTTTTATATTGCAGCCCAGCCCGCCACCCTCTATGACAATTTTGATCAATCGGTTACCTTTACCGCGCAGGCAGGGGGTGCGGGAGTAACCTTTGAATGGCAGCGTTCTGCCGATCAACAGCAATGGGAAACGGTTACCGAA
>JAZUNB010000122.1:0-8696 GCA_045603925.1 Eubacteriales bacterium | reverse complement strand
CTTCCTCAACCGCAACCGCAGTCATTTCAGGCTTGATACACTTTCTCTTGAGCATAAGCTTGTTACGGTCAACCTCTTCCCCGTTCTCCTCGTATTCAACAAGACGGATTGTAACCTTTGCGGAAGCGCGGAGACGATTCTTATAGAGCTTGGAATCCATGTCAGGCTTTGTACCGTCAACGGAGTAGTATATTCTGTTGTCATCGTCACTGGGTGTGACTGTAAGATATGTATATTTATCGGTGTAAACCACCTTGCAAAGCATATTGTCCTCAGCAGCAGCAGGTACCGCAAATAAATTAACGGAGCCGGCAGAAATAGCCGCAGACAATAAAAGTGCTGTCACTGAACGCAGCGCAGCGCTTATACTTTTCTTATTCATAAGATCAGACCTTTCCCTAAACAACCTGTGAAAACGATTAATACAGGTTCCATATAAACTGCTTCGGGAATTATTGTATCACAAATCCGAATCGAAAACAACCGTTTTGCTTCATTTTCGTCAGCGATGTTAAAAAATGCTGTAAAATTTAGTGCAGAATTACAAAAAATCAGGTAATTATTTCCAAAAGTAGGCATGAAAAAAGCCGTACACATTGTGTACGGCTTAGTGGAGCGGATTACGAGGCTCGAACTCGCTACCTCCACCTTGGCAAGGTGGCGCTCTACCAGATGAGCTAAATCCGCATATTGGTGCCTCCGGTCGGAATCGAACCAACGACACGAGGATTTTCAGTCCTCTGCTCTACCGACTGAGCTACAGAGGCATCAAATTGGCGACCCGGATGGGGCTCGAACCCACGACCTCTAGCGTGACAGGCTAGCGTTCTAACCAACTGAACTACCGGGCCATTTTTGATGCATTTTCTCAAAAACGCTTGTTTATTATACACGACCATTTCGGTTTTGTAAAGCATTTTTTTCAAAATCTTTATTTTTTTTGAAAAAAGCGTTGACTTTTCGCATAAGGTGTGGTAACCTATATGAGCAAAAAGAAGCAGAATAGATGCTCTGTTCTCACCCTGCGCGCTTAGTAGCAGCGGTTCACATGGTTTAGTATCGGGGAATCCCTATGCTATATTATGATTAGGAAACGAGCAAAAATTTTGCTCGTTTTTATTATTTTTTCGGAGGTGTGGAAACATTAACGCAAAAGAAGCAAAAGGATTGAGTATTAACGAAGCAATCCGCGAAAAGGAAATCCGGGTTGTGGATTCCGATGGCAGTCAGTTAGGGATCATGTCCCCTGCCGATGCGATGAAGATCGCCGAGGGCAAGGGCTTGGATCTGGTGATGATCGCTCCCAAGGCTCAGCCGCCTGTATGCAAGATTATCGATTTCGGTAAATATTGCTATGAGCAGGCCAAGAAGGAAAAGGAAGCGAAGAAGAACCAAAACATTGTAACTGTAAAGGAAATCCAGCTGACCTTAAAGATCGATACCCATGACATTCAGACGAAGGCCAACAACGCCAATAAGTTCTTAAAGAGCGGCGATAAGGTCAAGGTGGTCGTGAAGTTCAAGGGTCGCGAGATGGCTCATACCGAGCTGGGATACGACATTGCAGAGCGTTTTTGTTCTCTGACCGAAGAATACGGCATGATCGAAAAGCCCGCCAAGCTGGAAGGGCGCAATATGATCATGGTATTAGCACCTAAGAAAGAAAAAAAATAAGGAGGCAATATTATGGCTAAGGTAAAGACCCATAGCGGTGCAAAAAAGCGTTTCAAGATCACTAAAGGTGGCAAGATCAAGAGAAGCCATGCTTTCAGATCTCACATTCTGAACAAGAAGACCACCAAGCGCAAGAGAGGTCTTCGCAAAGAGGCTTATGTTGACGAGACCAATGTAGCTTCTTTGAAGAAGCTGATCCCCTACAAATAATCTAAAATAACGGAGGCTGAAATAAATGGCTAGAATTAAAGGTGCGGTTACTACCCGCAAAAGAAGAAAGAAGATTTTAAAGCTTGCGAAGGGCTTCTACGGCGCTAAGAGCAAGCAGTTCAGAACTGCTAATCAGGCAGTAATGCGTTCTTTGACCAACGCTTACATCGGCAGAAAGCAGAAGAAGAGAGATTTCCGCTCCCTCTGGATCACCAGAATCTCCGCCGCTTGCCGCATGAACGATATCAACTATTCTCAGTTCATGCACGGTCTGAAGCTGGCTAAGATCACCCTGAACAGAAAGATGCTGGCTGAGATCGCCGTTTCCGATCCCGCCGCTTTCACCGGGCTGGTTGCAACTGCTAAGAAACAGCTGGATAAATAAGTTATCAAACAGAGTAGAATTTTCTGCTCTGTTTCTTTTTTTATAAAAGGTATTGATTTTTAGGCGGATATATTATAATATTAAACAGACCCTTTGTACTATATAATGTAGGTTTTTAAAAAGGAGGTGCCGATAAAATGAAAAAAGCAAGAATCTCACTCCGTCTTTATTTCTCTCAAAACCCAATGATTTCCTTTATTCTCTCCTTTGTGATCATTGTATTGATCGGTTCCTTTTTGCTGATGCTTCCCATCTCAAATAAATCAGGTGAATGGCTCCCGCTCCTCCCCGCTCTTTTCACCGCCACCAGCGCCACCTGCGTGACGGGACTGACAGTTGGAGATCCTTTTACCATGTTTACCCTCTTCGGGCAACTTGTTATCATCCTGCTGATCCAGATCGGCGGTTTGAGCTTTATGAGCCTTGCCGCTTTAATGATGATGACACTGCGCAAAGCCATCTCCTTCAGCGAACGGATGATGGTCTCTTCCGCTTTGGGGCTTTCCGGAGGAGGCGGCGCACTGAGGCTGGTACGCCTTGCGGTAAAGGGAACATTTCTGATCGAAGGGCTCGGAGCGTTGCTCCTAAGCTTCTATTTCATCCCGCAATACGGATTTTTCAGAGGTCTTTGGATCTCCGTCTTTTTAGCAATCTCATCTTTTTGCAATGCCGGCTTTGATATTCTGGGCAACGGCAACAGCCTCACGGCACTGCAGAGCAACCCCTATGTATTACTTCTTCTGATGCTGCTGACAATCATCGGCGGTCTTGGATTTTTGGTCTGGCGGGATCTTTTGGAAAAGAAAGATCTTCGCAAGCTCTCGGTCTACAGCAAGATCGTACTTTGGATGACCGGTGCATTGCTTCTTTTCGGCACTCTCTTTTATCTTTTGGCTGAGTGGAGCAATCCCGAAACGCTCGGAAATATGAGCATCGGTCAAAAGATACTCAACGCCTTCTTCACCTCCGGCACGATGCGAACCGTAGGCTTTGCTACCTTTGACATGGCGGGACTGACCGAAAGCTCCAAGGTTGTATCGGCAATACTGATGCTGATCGGCGGATCCTCCGGTTCTACGGCGGGCGGTATCAAAACCGGAACGGTTTTTGTTATTCTGATCACAGCCTTACAGGTTGCCGCAGGAAGAAATAAAATTCAATTTAAAAACAGAACGCTCGGGCAAAAAGATATTCACCGCGCCTTTTCCCTATTCTTTATTGCTTGCTCGATCATCGGAATCAGCACCATCCTCCTCTCCCTTATGGAGCAGCATATTCCTTTGTTGGATCTATTGTTTACCGGCGTTTCCGCGTTTGCAACAGTAGGAGTAGCATCCTGTAATGTTGCCGTATTATCAAGTTTTTCCCAATTGCTGATGATCCTCTTAATGTTTATGGGAAGGGTGGGAATTCTTTCCATTACCTTAAGCATTATGGTTCGCCTAAATCGGGCTAAGGATAAGATCTCTTATCCGAATGTCAATATTATGATTGGTTAGGAGACAACAATGAAAAAAAAGACTTTTGCAATAATCGGTTTAGACCGGTTCGGATATCATCTTGCTGTTCAGCTTCAAAAACTGGGGCACGAGGTCATCGGTTTGGATGCCGATGCTGAAAAGGTAAGAAAGGTAGCCGACATTATTACCCATGCCGCCATCGGCGATCCTACCGATGAAGAGGTACTGCGTACGATGGGCGTGCGCAATGCGGATGTTGCCATCGTTGCGCTGACGGAGAATATTCAATCGGGTGTTTTGGTAACGCTGATGCTCAAGGAAATGGGCATGGAAAATGTGATCGCCGAATGTACCAGCGAGATCCATGGCAGAATTCTGGAAAAGGTCGGTGCAGACCGCCTGATCTTCCCGGAGCGGGACATGGGCGAGCGATTGGCAAAAAGCCTTGGCGAGACCAATATTGTGGACTACATCGATCTTTCCGATGAATATTCCATTATGGAAATCCATACGCCGAAAACATGGGCCGGAAAAAGCCTGATCGAACTGAATGTACGGGCAAAGTATAATATCACAGTCATCGCTTGCCGCGATGCCCATGGAAATATCAACCTTTCCCCTGCCCCCGATGCGCCTCTGGAGGCAAACGGGGCCTTGATCGTTATCGGCCCTGATGCCAATATTGAAAAACTGGCAAAATAATGGAACAGATCACAAGTGTAAAAAATGAATATATCAAAGAGCTTTGCAAGCTGAACACCGCCGCGGGGCGCAGAGAAAGCGGTCTCTTCCTCATCGAAGGACCCAAGCTCTGCCAAGAGGCGATCCGAAGCGGCTGGACCATCGAGAAAAGCCTTGCTACCGAAAAAGAGATCCAAAATCCCGTATTAGAAGGCCTGGCTCCCATTCTGATCTCAGAAGCAGTTGCCAAAAAGCTCAGCAGTATGGATACCGCCCCCGGGCTTTTTATGGTAGCACGGCAACAAGACCGTCCGGTTTCCGACGCGCCCTTTATTCTGGCGCTGGATCATCTTGCCGACCCCGGCAACTTAGGCGCTGTTTTGCGCTCGGCGGAAGCCTTCGGCGTTCGGCAGGTCTTCTTAAGCGAGGGCTCGGTGGATCTTTATTCCCCCAAGGTCTTGCGAGGTGCAATGGGAAGTGTTTTTCGCGTTGCGGTTCAAAAGGGAGAACTCAGCGAATTCTTAATTCAGAGGCGCAAAGAGGGCTATCAGATCTTAGGTGCAGGCCTTGACCGCGATTATCAATTGCTTCATCAGGTCTCCTTCAAAATACCCACCGTTATGATCATCGGCAATGAATCCAACGGTCTCTCACCGAAAACCGTCGATCTTTGCGACAAAGGCGTTTTTATCCCGATGAAAGGGCAAAATGAGTCATTAAACGCCGCGGTTGCCGCATCCATTATTTTATGGGAGCAATCAAAATGGAATTAAACCATCATCTCCTTTGGCTTTGGGCCAAGGAATGCCTGCATTTCAACAATAAAAAATTACTGCAGGTCATCGAATTCTTCGGTTCTGTAGAGGAATTCTATCATTGCGAGGATGTTTCGGTCTGCAAGCTTCTGACCGAAAAGGAATGCAAGGTCTTAAACAAAAAGGATCTGCGCTCTGCCTGGGAGACCTACGGTCTTTGCGAGGAGCATCAGATCGGTATTCTCACCTTAGAGGATGCCAATTATCCCTCGCTTTTAAAAGAGATCACCAATCCCCCTTGCCCGCTTTTCTTCAAAGGGCATCTGCTCTCCTGCCTTAACACCCCGCTCTTAACGGTGGTGGGAAGCCGGAAATACAATGGCTACGGAGAGGAGAAGGCAAAAGAATTGGTCACTGCTTTAGGCTGCTGCGGCTTCACTATCGTGACCGGTCTTGCAAGCGGCATCGATACCTTTGCCTCCGAAGCGGCTCTTCGCAACGATACACCGGTGATTGCGGTTCTCCCCTTTGGCATTCTATCCAGCAAAGGCTATCTCACCCGCCATTTCGATGAAATTCTGGCAAAAGGCGCGCTGGTCAGCGAGGTATTCCCCCAAAATGGCTCCCATCGGTTTTCCTACCATGAACGAAACCGCATTTTAAGCGGTCTTTCCCATGGCACCCTGGTGGTGCAGGCGCCCGAGCGAAGCGGTGCACTGATGACTGCCGACTATGCCTTGGAGCAAAACCGCGATCTTTTCGCGGTAATGGCCAATGCCGATTCCTTTTCGGCAGGTTCCAACCGCCTGATCAAGGAAGGCTGCTATCCTGTAACGGATCATACCGATATTTTGCAGCACTATCTCCCCCGCTTCGGCGAACTGCTGAAGGAATGGAATATTCCGGCGGAAAAGGTTTTCTCCCTGCAGGATGAATTGCAGGCAGAAAAACTGGCCGATTTTAAAAAGAAACAAATCAAGAACTTATCTGCCGCGGAGCAAGCAGTCTTTGCCTTGATGGATACCGAGGAGCGCACCACCGATGATCTGATGGAAAACGCCGGTCTTCCTGTTCATGAGGTAATCCAATGCCTGACCACCCTGGAGTTTCGCGGGCTGATCGTATCCTGCCCCGGCAGTAAATATAAAGTAATCCTATAAGAGAGGTTCCCCAATATGTCTAATTTATTTATCGTTGAGTCTCCTGCCAAAGCCAAGACCATTGAAAAGTATCTTGGTAAAAAATTCAAGGTTATGGCGTCGATGGGTCATATCCGCGATCTGCCCAAAAGCGATTTCGGTATTGATGTGGAGCATGATTTTGCCCCCAAATATATCTCCATCCGCGGAAAAAGCGAACTGATCCGCACCTTGAAAAAGGAGGCCCAGAAGGCCGATACGGTTTACCTCGCCACCGACCCGGACCGCGAGGGCGAAGCTATTTCCTGGCATCTTGCCACCCTTCTGGACCTATCCCCCGGCAAGGGGAAGCGGGTGGTCTTCAACGAGATCACCAAGGGCGCTTTGAAAAACGCAGTAGCCAACCCCACTGAGATCAATATGAACCTGGTGGATGCCCAGCAGGCGCGGCGGGTATTGGACCGTATTGTGGGCTATAAGCTCAGCCCCTTCCTTTGGCGAAAGGTAAAGAAGGGTCTTTCCGCAGGGCGGGTGCAATCGGTTGCCACCGCCATGATCGTGGACCGCGAGGAGGAGATCAAGGCTTTTGTCCCCAAGGAATATTGGAACCTGACCGCTGTATTTAATTCCAAGACCGATACCATCGAGGCGAAATTCCACGGCACCGCCAAGCGCGCCAAGGAGATCCGCAACGAGGAAGAGGCCATCAAGCTTTATGATGAGATCAAAGACAGCCAATTCACCGTGACCGATGTGAAGCATGCGGAAAAGAAAAAGTCTCCCGCACCTCCCTTCACCACCTCTACCCTTCAGCAGGAGGCCTCCAGACGGTGCAATTTCCAGGCCAAGCGTACTATGAAGGCCGCTCAGGAGCTTTATGAGGGCGTGAATATCAAGGGAATCGGTTTAGTGGGTCTTATCACCTATATGAGAACCGACTCTCTGCGGATCTCCGACGAGGCCGCCGCCGCAGCCAAAGAGCATATTATTGCCAATTTCGGCGCGGAATACTATCCCCCTACCCGCCGTTACTTCAAAACCAAGAAGAGCGCGCAGGATGCCCATGAAGCCATCCGCCCCACCAACATTGCCATTACCCCCGAGCAGGCCAAGCTGACCTGCACGCCCGATCAATACCGTATCTATAAGCTGATCTATGAGCGTTTTCTGGCCAGCCAGATGGCAGATGCGGTCTATGATACCCTTGCGGTAGAGATCGGCGACGGAAAATATGTATTTAAAGCCACTTGTCAGTCTGTAAAGTTCAAAGGCTTTACGGCAATTTATAAAGAAACCGAGGACAAAGAGAAGAATTCCCGCCGCTTATATCGGGTAGAGAAGGACGATGCCATGACCCTTACCTCTTTGGAAAAGGAGCAGAATTTCACCCAGCCTCCCGCCCGCTATACCGAAGCCTCGCTGATCAAGGCCCTGGAAGAGAATGAGATCGGCAGACCTTCTACTTTTGTACCCATCATTACCACCATTCTTGCCCGTGAATATGTGGAGCGGGAGGGCAAGGTCTTAAAGCCCACCACTTTAGGTGAGGTGACCACCAAGCTGATGAAGGAACATTTTGCCTCGATTGTGGACTATGATTTCACCGCCCATCTGGAAAAAGAGCTGGATAAGGTGGAGGAAGGCTCTGCCGAATGGCAGGCGCTGGTCAGCGAGTATTATGATACCTTTATGAAGATGCTGGATACGGCTGAAAAGAACCTGACCGAGCGGGTAAAAGTGCCCGATGAGGTGACCGAGGAGGTCTGCCCCAACTGCGGCAAAAATCTGGTGATCAAAAGCGGGCGGTTCGGCAAGTTCCTCGCCTGCCCCGGCTATCCCGAATGCCGCTTTACCAAGACCATTGTGATCGATACGCAGGTCCCCTGCCCCAAATGCGGAGGCAAGATCCTCAAAAAGAGATCCAAGGCCGGAAAGACCTATTACGGCTGTGAGCACAATCCGTCCTGCGACTTTATGACCTGGGATGAGCCCTTGACCAAGAAATGCGAAAAATGCGGCTCTCCCCTCTTTAAACGCACCGGTCGCAACCGCGGCACTTATTGCTCCAATCCCGATTGCGGAAAGCAGGAGAAGAGCGATGAATAAGACCGCAACTGTGATCGGCGCAGGGCTGGCGGGCTGTGAGGCCGCTTATCAGCTGGCCAAGCGCGGGATCCCCGTTACCCTTTATGAAATGAAGCCCAAGCAATACACCCCCGCCCATCATCATCCCAATTTTGCAGAATTGGTTTGCTCCAATTCCCTAAGAGGCGCCAATCTGACCAATGCCGTCGGATTATTGAAAGAAGAGATGCGGCGGCTGGGCTCGGTGATCTTGGATGCCGCCGATGCCAATGCAGTACCTGCCGGCGGTGCGCTGGCAGTGGATCGG
>JAZUNB010000121.1:0-9012 GCA_045603925.1 Eubacteriales bacterium | reverse complement strand
ATAAAAAAAAAAAAAAAAAAAAAAGGGGGGGGGGGGGGGGGGGGGGGGGGGGGGGTGGGGGGGGGGGGGGGGGGGGGGGGGGGGGTTTTTTTTTTGGGGGGGGGGCGCATAGAATGAAGAAAGCGAGGTGATGGAGATGCCCTACAATGATCGGGAGTTATTGGCGCGGTTGATCGAGTGCGAAGCCGGCGGCGAGGGGGACACCGGCATGAAGGCGGTAGCCAGCGTGATCATGAATCGGGTAAGGGTTCCTTACGGGGAGTATGCGCGGGTCAGCATGGGCGGCAGCATCCGCAACATCATATTACAGCCGGGGCAGTTCACCTGCGCCTCCACCGAGGAGGGTGGGCGTTATAATCCCCAGAACATCTACAATATGAACCCCACCCAGGTGCATTTTGACATTGCCGACTGGGCCATTGCGGGAAACCGTCTGCCGGGGCTGGGGAATGCACTATGGTTTTACAATCCCTTTTCGGCAGGGTGCAGGCCCAATTTTCCTTCGGATGTGGGCTATCTGATCGGGCGGTATCAGGCCCATTGCTTTTACGATCCTACCGACCTATATGAATTTACATGAGGTGATACTATGGAATTAAACGGAAACAGCGGTAATTTTAATCCGGGGAACGGAACCAACCCGCCTATGGATCAGCTACCGGGGTATGTTGGCTCCTGGCAGCAGGTCTTAAAAAACAATGTGGGGCAATACTGCATCATTGATTTTCTCATCGGCACCTCGGGGCTGGTGCAGAAGGAGGGGGTACTCTTTGATGTGGGGATGAGCTTTGTGACCCTTTATGAGCCCCGCAGTGAGAACTACATTGTATGCGATTTTTATTCCATTAAATTTGTGACCTTCCCTGCAGCGCGGAATCTGCCTGCAAGCAAAAGCGCCCGCAGAAGGGTATAAACCCATTGCTCCCCTGAAACGAAACCGTTGACATGCCATAGGCGTCTATGCTACAATGGCTTTAAAAAACAGGATATAGGAGCAAAAAATGGAAATCACAACTCTGATTTATACCCTTTTATTTGTCCCCTTGGCAATTCTTTTGGTTATTTTCGGCTGTCTTTATATGAGAGACGGATATAAGAGAGATCTTGGCAACTCCCTGATCTCTCTGGCGGCAACGGTGGTTGCGATACCGATCAGCCTTTTGCTGACCAAGCTGGTGGCCTGGCTGATCTCTCTGCCTGTGAGCAATGCCTTGGCAAAGATAACGGCGGAGGAGAGCGCGGCCGGTACCGCTATGATGAGGGGCATGGCAAAGGGCGGTGTACAGGTGGCGCTGTCTATGGTGCTGTTTGTGGTGTTTTTTGCCATTGCGCTGGGGGTTCTAAAATCCCTTGGGAAAAAGTATGTCCGCTGGGATAAATTGGACGCGCTTAATGCCGATATCGCGAAAACCAAATGGGCAGGGCTGGGCGTTCGCTTTGCGGATGCCTTGGTGGTGGCGGTAATGCTGCTTCTGCCCCTTTACGGCACCATTGCCATGGCGGCGCCCATCGCCTCAAGCGTTCTCAATATGAGTGTGGCACAGGTCAAGCAGGATGCGGCGCCTTCCTTTGCAAGAGAACTTTCTTTAGAAGAGGGCGTGGATGCAGAGGATCTTCTGACCGATGATATGGTGGGAGGACCCACCCAAGAGGAGCAGATCCTTACATTGGTAACCATGATGGAGCGCCACCCCGCGCTGGCGCCCTATAAATATGGCCCCGCTGAATGGGTTTATGCCGGTCTTTCCAAATTCTCCATGAACGGCAAGACGGTGGATATTGACCGCGCTGTTGAGGTGTTGAACGGTCTTCTGGATCGGGTGCAGGCGTTGATCGCCACCTTGGAAGGGGAGGACCCCGCGCCCGGTTTGCAGGCGGCAGAGGAGCTGGTGGATTATACCCGCGAGAATGTGATTGAAGAGCGGTGGTTCTATAATCTGTTTATGGCGATTCTGGGCGAATTTGATAAGGCCATGGATCAATACGGAAAAGGACCTCAGGTGGGAGAGTCTTACGAATCGCTCGGATCGCTGGCGATGATCTCCGATGAAGCGAATCGGATCTCCGCGGCGGAAATGGAGCTTCTTTTGCAGGCGCGCCAGCTGCTGGATATGTCCTTTGCCGATTTCAAGAGCAACGGCATTGCGCTGCTAGACTTTTTGAGTTACATTCTGGAGCCTCAAAACCTATCTCTTTTGATGAGCGAAGGGGAAGAGGTTTCCGAGGAGCTGTTGCTCCCCTTTGCCGATGAATTGATGGGCCGTTTCGGCGCGGTGATCAATCATAGCGAGCAGGCGGGGAAGATGAAGAAGTTTATCTATACCCTCTTTATGGCAGAGTCCGATCTGGGGGATCACGCCGCGGCGGCTTTTGAAAAGAATTGGGGCAACGGTGTTCTGACCGATCCTCAGCTGCAAAAGCGGGATGCCATCTCCTTCTTTATGATGAGCAACCGCAACTTCTATCTGCTGCAGGCCATGGCCATCAATCCCCTGTTTGGTGCCGATGCGGCGGTAGAGCTGATGGATCCGGAGATGATAACCGAAAGTGTCAGGTGGACCTTGAGCGATTATGTAGACGACGAGACCATCAACGCAGTCTTTACCAATTACCCCTCTCTTTGGGATGAGCTGGTGGCAAAGCTTCGTACCTATGAGCAGATGCCCATTGATGCCGGCATGTATATCAATTTCGAGGGAGAATTTGAAGAATATGTGATCGGCACCATTGCCGATAAGTTAGGGGTTCGCCGGCAGTGGGAACTGGATGAGAAGATCCGCGATGCGGAAGATCTGCTCTATCACGCCATTAAGCAGGGTATCGATGATACCGAGGCCTTCAATGCTCTGGCAAGCTTGGTGGGAAGAGCGGAAGCGCAACAGAGGAAAGAGGAATATCTGGGATGGTTTTCCGATGATTATTATGAGGATGAGGATGATGACGAGGAATCCTATCCCCAAGGAACAGGCTCTTTGATCTATACTCCCGGAGATGGTTTCTTTATTGATGAAAACGGAAATAAGATCACCATCCATCCCGGTACCGATGAAACCGGCTTTGTTTATAACTCCCTCTTTACAGACGAAGAAGGGAATCTGATTTATTACGACATTGAAACCGGCAACCGATATGTTCTCCAAGAGGCCGACGAATATTATTAAAAGAATACCTCCGCAAGAGATCTCTTGCGGGGGTTCTTTTTTATTTTTTATGACAGTCCATGGGGCAAGCACCGCAGCTGCCGCCGCAATTGCAGGAGGAGATCCCTTTTTTCTTTTTGCGGATCCCATTGGCAATAACAGCGATAAAGGTGGTTGCCACCAAAGTCAAAATAATGATCGAGGGCCAATTCATCGCAATTACCGTCCTTTTTTCGTGTAGGGGTTGGGGCGGAAGAGGAAGTAGAGGATCACGATGGCGACCATAACTGCAACTATGGTACCTTCGATATTTCCGCCGCCTGTAAACCAGGAGCCGAATTGGAAGACGCAAAGGGAGACAGCATAGGCGAAAACGCACATATAAGTAATAGCGCCTGCAGACCATTTCCAATTGTTCATCTCCCGCTTGATAGCACCCATCGCAGCAAAGCAGGGGGCGCAAAGGAGATTAAAGAGCAGGAAGGACATTCCCGAAAGCCCGCTTCCGTTCCAGATGGAATGAATGAATTGCTCGGCGCTCATTCCGTGCTCGGCACCTAAGGTACCGAATACACCGACCACTTCTTCTTTGGCAACCAGCCCCAGAATGGTGGCCACAGCGGCCTCCCAATTGCCGAAGCCCAAGGGCGCAAAAAGGATGGCAACGGATTTGCCCAGAACTTCAAGAACAGAGTCTTCATTTCCTTCGCCGATAAAATGGAAGCCACCCTGCAGGGTGAGATTGTTCAGGACCCAGATAATAATGCTTGCCGCCAAGATCACGGTGCCGGCGCGCTTGATAAAGCCCCAGCCGCGATCCCATGTGGTTCTCAGAATATTGGCGGGGATGGGGGCATGATAGGCAGGCAGTTCCATCACAAAGGGGGCGGGGTCTCCCGCAAAGGGCTTGGTTTTTTTCAGCATCAGACCGGAGATCACCACCGCGGCGATACCGGAAAAATAGGCGGTGGTCGCTACCAGCGCGCTGCCGTCGAAGAGGGCGCCGGCGATCATACTGACAATGGGAAGCTTAGCTCCGCATACGATAAAGCCGGTGGTCATAACGGTCATTTTGCGATCCCGATCCTGCTCAATGGTGCGGCTGGCCATAATGCCGGGGACACCGCAGCCGGTGGCGACCAGCATAGGGATGAAGGATTTACCGGACAGTCCGAACTTGCGGAAAAGACGGTCCATAATAAAGGCCACGCGGGACATATAGCCGCAATCCTCCAGAAGGGAGAGCAGCAAGAAGAGGATCATCATCTGCGGGACAAAGCCCAATACGGCGCCCACACCCCCGACGATTCCGTCGGAGATCAGGCTGTTGAGCCAACTCCAGCAGCCGACGCTTTCAAGAAAACGGCTGACATAGGGGATGATCCATTCGCCGAAAAGGGTATCGTTCATAAATTCCACCGTCCAGGCTCCCACTGAGCCGATGGAGATGTAATAGACCAGAAACATGGCCAGAGCAAAGATGGGAAGCGCCAGAATACGGTTGGTGACGATGCGGTCGATCTTATCGGAAACGGTCAGCTTACCGGCGTTCTTTTTCTTATAGCAGCTTTTTAAAACGGCGGTGATATAGTTGTAACGCTCGTTGGTGATGATGCTTTCGGCATCGTCATCCAGGCGGGCTTCCAGCTTGGCAATGTCATTTTCCAGATGAGCGCGGGTGGCGGGATCCAATTTTAATTGATCCATGACCTTTTCATCCCGCTCGAAAAGCTTGATGGAATACCAGCGCTGTTGCTCTTCCGGCAGATGGTGGACAGCCGCTTCCTCCATATGGGCCAGTACATGCTCCACCGGCCCGGAAAAATTATGAAACGGAAGTCGATGAGGATGGCGGGCTGCCTCAATGGCAAGGTGCGCCGCCTCTAAAAGACCTTCATTTTTCAGAGCAGAGATCTCCACAATGGGGCAACCCAGCTTCAGGCTCAGCAGGTCGATCTGGATCTTATCGCCGTTTTTTCTCACCACATCCATCATATTGATGGCGATCACCACCGGTATGCCGATCTCCATCAATTGGGTGGAGAGATAGAGGTTGCGCTCTAAATTGGTTCCGTCCACCACATTCAGAATGGCGTCCGGCCGCTCCTGAATCAGATAGTTTCGGGCAACGACCTCTTCTAAGGTATAGGGGGAGAGGGAATAGATCCCCGGCAGGTCGGTGATGAACACATCCTTATGATTCTTTAAAGGACCTTCTTTTTTTTCTACCGTAACACCCGGCCAATTGCCCACATATTGGTTTGCACCGGTCAGGGCGTTGAAAACAGTGGTTTTGCCGCTGTTTGGATTGCCGGCAAGGGCAATGCGAATACTCATGCGCTTTTTCCTCCCGATTACTCGATCTCTACCATAGCGGCATCCTCTTTCCGAAGAGAGAGCTCATAGCCGCGCACCATGATCTCAATGGGATCTCCCAGCGGCGCCGCTTTGCGCACAAAGATCTCCACTCCCTTGGTCAGCCCCATATCCATAATGCGGCGGCGGATGGGGCCTTCGCCGTGGAGCTTAACCACGCGAACCGTAGAACCAATCTTGGCTTCCCGTAAGGTCTTCATGTTTCCTTCTCCTTTTGATTAGCATAGGCTAACTGTAAGATAAAAATATTTGGTTAGCGGTCGCTAACCAAATATATAATACGCGCTTCATTGCTGATTGTCAAGAAAAAATTTCAAATTATTTGATAAATTTTTCCAGAATGTATTGCATGGCGTGCTGATCATTATTGCAGATGATCTTATCGGCCTCGGTCTTCAGCACCTCGCTGGCATTTTCCATAGCCAGACCCAAGCCGGCCTTGCGGATATTATCCAGATCATTCAGACTGTCTCCCACTCCGATGGTATCTTTGGGGTCGATCTCCAAAAGCTCCGCCAGCTTCAGCAGGGTATTGCCTTTTCCGGCGTTGATATCAAAGATCTCCAGATTATAAGGCTCCGAGGAAGCAACCTGCACCTGACGGGTGCTCAGCAACCGCTCGCGGCATTCCGCCATCTCCCGATCGCTCTTGAAAAAGACGCAGATCATTTCGATGTCCGGAAGATCATAGCAGAATTGGTCGAAATTTTCCACCGGTCGGTCAAATTTATAAATAAACTTCTTATAATTGCCGGTGAGGCGGTATTCGCCGTAAATATCCCAATCGTGCTTTTTGGCATCCACATAAGCGATGCCGTTGCAACGTACAGTCAGCATCGTTTGGTATTCATTGAGCATATCCAGAACCTGCTTGGAAAGGGTCTTGTTCATCCGGCAGGTATAAACAGCTTTGCCCTGCTTCTGATCGTATACAGTGGCGCCGTCTGCAGTTATGAGATAGCGGGCCTCGGGAATATTCTTTACTTTATCGGGGATCTCAGAATAGGCTCTGCCCGAGGAGGGGACAAAATGAACCCCCATTTTGTCCATTTCATGAATGGCGATGAGGTTTTCCTTACTGACCTCTACCGCGGTATTAAAGAGGGTGCCGTCCAGATCGGAGGCGACAATTCGGTAATTCATTTGCAAAAATTCTCCACATAACGGTCGATCGCTTCGTTGATGACCTTGATCGCTTCGGGGCGATCCTGTACTTCATCCACAGCCGTTGTTTTATTCTCCAGATTTTTATATACGGTAAAGAAATGCTTCATCTCATCAAAGATATGATGAGGCAGCTGATCGATGGCGGTATATTGATTATAGGTAGGGTCATTAAAGGGAATGGCGATGATCTTTTCATCATTGCGGCCGTTATCGATCATGGAGATATAGCCGATGGGATAGGCCCGCACCAGGGTCATGGGTTCAATGGGCTCCGAGCAGAGCAGAAGAACATCCAAGGGATCCCCATCATCGCCATAGGTACGGGGAATAAAGCCATAGTTGGCGGGATAGTGGGTAGAGGTATGGAGGATGCGGTCCAGCATCAGATAGCCGGTCTCCTTATCCAATTCATATTTCTTTTTGCTTCCCTTGGAGATCTCGATGACGCACATAAAATCCTCGGCGGTGATCCGTTTGGGGGAAATATCATGCCAAATATTAGACACAAAAATCAACTCCTTCTTAATTATAATATCAAAACCCCTGCCGAAAGGCAAGGGCTTTGAGGGGATTATTTTTTTGCAAGGTCGCGTGCGCTGGTGCGCCCTTCGGGGCGGATCTCTCCTGCCTTTTGTAGGGAGATCTTGGTGAGGAAGGGGCCGACCAATTCATAGATCAATACGGAGAAGAGGGTGATATTGGCCACAATGGCGCCCTCGGGGCCTAAGGTCTCGGCCTTGATGGCCATTCCAAGAGCGACCCCTGCCTGAGGAAGCAGGGTGATGCCCAGATACTTCACGATATTGGGATCGCAACGAGTCGCCTTGGCGCTGATGGAAGCGCCGAAATATTTGCCTGCGGAGCGCACCAAGATATAGACCAGGCCGATCATCACGATCATGGGATCGCGGAAGACCGAAAGCTCCAGCTCGGCGCCGCTGATCACAAAGAAGAGGATAAAGAGGGGCGCGGTCCAGCGATCCACCCGCTCCATCAATTCCTCGGAGAAATCGCAGATGTTGCAGAAGATGGTGCCCAGCATCATGCAGACTAAGAGGGAGGAGAAGGCGATATGCACGCCGCCGATCTCAAACTCCAGCATAGAAAGGGCTACGGTCAGCAAAACAAAGGTGACCGACATAGAAAGCCGCTTGGAGCGGGAATGGAAGAACCGCTCGGCCAGATGGAAGAGCAGACCCATAACAGCCCCCAGCAGTAAAGAAAGAACCACCTCTAAAACCGGCTCCAAGAGCACCGAAAGGAGATCCACCTCTCCGGAGATCAGGGCCTTGGCGATGCCGAAGGAGATGGCGAAGAGGATCAGACCAACCGCATCATCCAGCGCAACAATGGGCAGCAGGATATCGGTCAGCGGGCCCTTGGCCTTATATTGGCGCACCACCATCAGAGTAGCGGCAGGGGCGGTGGCGGAAGCGACGGCGCCCAAAACGATGGCGGCGGGCAGAGGCAGCTTATCGGGCATAAGAAAATGCAGGCCGATGAGAACACCGTCTACCAGAAGGGTGGCGGCTACTGCCTGGAAAATGCCGATAACGGTGGCCTGCTTGCCGGTCTTTTTCAGCTGGTTGAGGCGGAATTCATTGCCGATGGAAAAAGCAATAAAGCCTAAGGCTACATCCGAAAGGATGCCAAAGGACTTCACATTCTCCATGCTGGTAAAGCCCAGACCCTCCACACCGAAGGCCCCCAAAAGATAAGGGCCGATGAGGATGCCCGCCACCAGATAGGCGGTCACTGCCGGCAGCTTGACCAATTTGGCCAGCCGCGAAAGCATCAGACCCGAAAATAATGCAACGGATAAGCTTAATAAGATCTCCATAAATCCTCACTCCTTTTATAAACCTTGGTTAGTATAGTCCTTTTTATAATAAAAGTCAATATTGAAAAAAGATAAAAGTATGTTAAAATAAAAAGAGAATGTTTTTTAAAAAAGGACGGACAGCATGAACGCGGATTTTTCCAAAAAGCTACGCTCTCTTTGGGCGGATCGCAGACCCTATACCAAGCGGTTGCTTTATGCAGGCGCCGCCTCGGCGGCCTTTTGCTTCACCTTCCTCTTCTTCGGCCCCCTGGAGATGGTGGCCTTCGGTGAGGCCTCTCTTTCCTATGGCTATGAGGCGGTGGCGGGGCTTCTGGCCTTGGGCGCCGCGGCGGTCTTGGCGGTCTTTGCGCCGCTGATGGCTCTTTTAAAGGGCAGGATCTTTAATTATATTGTCACCGCAGTCTTTGCTTTTACGGTTGCAGGCTATCTGCAAAGTGCCTTTTTTAACGGCTCTTTGGGGGCCTTGAACGGGGAGGCGAAGTCGGA
>JAZUNB010000120.1:0-18946 GCA_045603925.1 Eubacteriales bacterium | reverse complement strand
AGAGCAGGAACCTCTTCCTGCGCGGTCAGCACTTCGCCGCAAACGGCGCAATGAGAGCCTTCGGTCAGGCCGGTTTCGGTACAAGTGGGTGCTACAGCGGCATCCACTGCGGGAGTATGACCCAAAACGGCGGTCAGCTCCTCACCGCAAACCGTACAATTCTGGGGAGCGGTACAGGTGGCATCGGGGCCGGGGGTATGACCCAGAGCGGGAAGCTCTTCCCGGGCAACGGTGGTAACACCGCAGACGGTACAAACCTTACCGTCGGTGAGGCCGGTGGCGGTGCAGGTAGGCGCAAAGCCGGGAACGGTCTCTTCGGTATGACCCAGAGCGGGAACCTCTTCCTGGGCGGTAAAGACCACGCCGCAGACCGCGCAATAGACGCCTTCGGTCAGACCGCTCTCGGTGCAGGTGGGCTCCTTCTTCTCCATGATGGCTTCCACATGGTTCAAAGCAGCGATCTCTTCCTGGGCGACCAGAACCTCACCGCAGACCGAGCAATGCTTACCCTCGGTAAGACCGGCCTCGGTACAGGTGGGTGCTACAGCGGCATCGAACACTTCGGTATGACCCAGAGCGGGCTGAAGGACCTCACCGCAAACAGTACAGCTCTTGGGAGCGGTACAGGTGGCATCGGCACCGGCGGTATGACCGGTAGCGGGGATCTCCTCGGCGGCAACGGTATTCTGACCGCAATCGCAGGAGGAGGCTGCAGTATGACCGGGAACGATACAGCCGGCTTCCACTGCGGGATCGGTAACGCTTAAGAGCGCATGGTTACACCAAATGCCCTTTTCGCTCATATATTCATAGGTGCCGGTAACGGTATTCTCATAAGAACCGTCGGCATTCTTCAAAAGCGCGGGAACAATGGGGATCTGATGGTAGGTGGTATTGGCCTGGGTGAACTGATAGGTCACCGTTGCGGTACCGGCCACCACATCCACCTTACCGGTGGAGGTGCTGTATACATTGGCACCGCCTGCGGTGGTATAGACATAACCCAAAGTAGCGTCCATATGACCGTTGATCTCCACCATGGCATCCTTCAGATCGGCGGCGGTGCGGGTATAGGTTCTGCCGGGCGCATAGATCACCGGGCAGAGGGGCACATCGGAGGGAGCAAAGCAATAATTGCCCCATTCATCGGCGTCATACAGATAAATGTTGACACCGTTGGTGAGAGCCAGTTCAACGCCTTCGGCAACCTTGATCTCGGAGCCGGGCAGCATGGCCATATCCTGAGACAGCACCACATTACCGCCCTTGGCGTTCAGGGTAATATTACTGTTGATGGGCAGTACGAACTCCGAGGAATCCAGGGAGGAGGTACCCATATCCATTTTAATGGGCTTCACGGAAAGATCACCGTTCAGCTCGATGACCAGACGGTCGGTGGTCTCATCGTAATCCTTCACCACATAACCGGAGGTCAGATTGAACATTGCATTGCTGGGGCCGATGAAGTTTACAGCGGTGGGCCAGTTGGAGCTGCTCATATTGATGGTTGCAACGCTGTATTCCTTGGCACCGTATTCCAGAGTCATGGGAACCTCAATGTTCTGGATATAATACTGGGATACGGGGAATACACCGTTTTTCATCTGGGTGGACTGGTTACCGCCGCGGAAATCGGCGATCTGGAACAGCTCGTAAACCGATGCGCCGCTCTCAGCAGTGATAGAGCCGGCGCCGGTCACATAACCGTAGGCATAAAGGGCGCCGCCGCTCTTCACGGTGACATTACTGCCCTTATTCATACGGATGAAGCTGACCTGCCCATAGGGAGCGTTACCGTAGATCTTACCGCCGTTGGTGCAGCGGTGGACAGCGGGGAGGGACAAAGCGCCTTCCACTGTCAGCTGAGCGCCATCGGCCATGGTCAGGGTACGATAAGCGGTGGGGTTGCTATAGTCATTGGTGGAGGGGTTCTCCCGATAAAGGGGAGCGCTGGTATAGGTGGAATTGGCGGCATCATAAGGAACCACCAGAGTCACCCCTGCGGGAACGGTATAGCTGCCTGCAGGCAGGGTGGCATTGTTCAGCAATACCACATACTTGCCGGCAGAAGCAGCGGCCGCCGCGCCTGCCTTGTTCAGATCGCTGAACAGATGGGTGGCGGTGGAAACCTTATAATAGGTATGCTTGCTGAGCCCCAGCAGACCGGAGCTGAAGGTAGCGGAGGCAGCGGAACCGACCATAAAATGAGGAGTGGTATCCGCGGTGCCCACAAAGTAGGGCTTCACGCTTACATTCTCGGTGGGCATATAGGTAAAGGATGCATCCTTGGAAAGGATCGCACCGGTCGCCTCATTGACCCAACCATGGAAGGTGGAGCCGGAGGCGGTGGCCGCAAGGGCAACACCCTCGGAGAGGCTGACCTCCAGAACGGTACCGGAGGCAATGGCTTCGCCGCCTGCGGTAACACTGCCCAGAGCACTGTCGAAATTCACAGTGACCTGAGAAGAGGAAGCGGCGGCAGTCAGGCTGAAATTAGACAATGTCAGCGTAGAAGTTGTACTGCTGAAGCCGCTCTTGGATTGCAGTACCATGGTCACATATTCACCGGAATTCAGCAGCTTGCTGACCGAACCGGCGGTGGAACCGGCAGCTCCGTCAATGGTAAAAGAATTATAGGTATTAACGGAATAATCGAAAGCAAGGGTGGCCGTACTATCAGAATCGTTATAGATAGTGATAGTATTGGTTGTCTTGCTCAGCAGGCTTCCCTTTGCCTGCACGGTCACAACATTATTGGAAACGCTACCGTTTCCGACGCTATCGGTCACCGATACCAAGCCATCCAGCACGGTAACGGTTTTTGCTGCATGAGCCGGTACAATGATCATCGTACTGATCATCAATACCGCCATCAGCAGCGAGAGTATACGCGTTGCTAAGGTATTTTTCATCATTTTTCCTCCTTAAAAGAAAAAGTTATTTATATTTAAAACGGAAACCCGTGTTTCTTTATTCCTCGCTGTAGGGGAGAGCCTGAAGAGAGGCCACAACCCCATTGATGCCATCCAGCATCTGATAAAACCGGCTTTCCTCTTCCTCGCTGAGCCCATGCTCCTCGGGAAGCAGGAAGCATTCAATATAGATAGGGATCTTCTCCCCTTCTGCAATAATATAGCCGTAAAGCGTTCCGCCTGCGGACTCTCCGAAGGAAACGGTAAAGAGGTCATAGCGGGCAGAAGCAAACTGCGCCGAAAAGGTCTTGGCGAAAAGGCCCTCTTCCTCCCGATCGGTAACCACCAGCGCCTCGCGCCATTCCTTGGGATAATCCAGCGCGCCGTAGGGGGTATTCAAGCGGGTATCCTTGGGCGCGCAGGCGCTCAATAATACCGCCATCAAAAGGAAAATGGCTAAAAACTGCTTTTTCATTCCCCTTCACTCTCCCCTCGGGCGGAGCCGATAAAGGGCAACGCCAACACAAAGAAGGCCAAATAACCGACCTCCATCCGAAGAGACGAATTATAAAAGGTAAGCAAAATGCAGACCAAGGCCATAATCATCCCCATCTGGCAATATAGCTCCTTGCCGGTTCCCTGAACCAAATGCTTTCTGGCCAGGAAAAAGATCAGAATGAAAAAACCGATATAGGCCATCAGCCCGATATAACCGGTCTCCAAATACAAAAATGCACTGGAGAACCAAGTATAATGCAGATTTTGGTGCATTTGATAAAACGGGGTATCACAAATGGCAAAGGAAGAGGTATCGCAGTTTCCAAGACCCATTCCGAAGAAACGATCGGTCCATTCGGTTAAAATAGTACGCGAAATGGTGGGGATGGCGGTAAATCGGCCAAGATCGGTACCGGAAGCGTAGCTGGTGGCGGTAAACCATTCAACCAGCTTTTCATAAGAAAACCGAGTGCTTTCGCCGAAGATCTCCACCAACAGCGAACTGGCGGACGAAAAGAGAAATGCGCCTAAAAACAACACCGCGAACTTTCGCCAAGAAAACTTGGTCAGCACTGCGGCCATCAACAAAAGTAACACAAAGACCAGGAAAAAGATCTTCAACTCTGCCATAGCGGCAATAATCATTGCAACGGCACATTTGGAAAAGCAAACCAGAGCCTTTTCCTTCCTGCTCATAAAAGAAAGCAATGATTTTCCAACAACAATGGAAAAAAAGATAAAGGAATAGGCGTTGCAGCCCTTTTCCGCACCAAAGATCCCGCCCAGATAGTCCTGACTGAAGCCGAGAACAAAGAACTGATAAAATGTTATCAATGCATTGATCCAAAACAGAACATCGATCATCTTCAGAAAATGATCGGCATCCTCTTCTTCAAACAGCATTGTAAAAGCAATAAAGGCTACATAGAATCGGAAATTATTCCGTATTCCCCAAAGATAATAAAAGGGACTTTGAGCATTAAAGCAATAAACAATTAAGGTATACAGAAAGAAGAATAGCGTAAACAGGATAAAAGGGCTGTTTTTATCTTTCAGGTTGGCTCTGCGCCGAAGCACCATAGAAAGCAAAACCAACAGCCATGCAACATCCACCGTATACTTCAAAAAGCCGGGAAGGGACAGAAACTCCAAAAAGAAGGCCATCAGCAACGGAAAGACCGCAACCCAACGAATCAACCATTCGGGAAAGGTTCGCTTTTTAATATAGATTTTACCAAGATGAGTTTTGATCATAAAAAACCTTTTACTTTCGCGCTTTATACCATAATAAAAGATAGCACAAAGGATAGCATCGGAGCTGAAACAACCGCCAAAACAAGCGGGACGGTCTGTTTGCCAGCGCAATCACTTCCGATGTGAGACTCTCCAAAAGAAGCGGGTTCTTAAAAACCGCTTTAAAAGCATTTTGTTTTTCTTTTCTTGGCAAGGAGGAAGCGATGATCTGCTTCATCCCGGCCAAGGCGTAGATCTGATAACGCGCCTTAAAGCCCGCCTGAACACGGGGAGGATGACCCAAGGTCTTGCAGGCGGCAATTCCCTTTTCCAAAAACTGATCGTTCAAAATCTGGCGGTTGGGATCATAGGTACGGGAAAATGAATGCTCATTTTCAAAGTAATAATACAAGTTTTCAGGCAGAATGGACACGGCATTCAGCCGAGCAAACAGCTCCAGCATAAAATAAGCATCCTCCGAGATCAATTCCCGCTCGGAAAAGAACCGAAGACCCGCATCTTTTATTACCGAAAGCTTGATCAGCTTATCGCAGGAGCTGATCCCGATCCCTCTTTCATAGAAAAACAGACCGGAAAGCACCTGCTCACATACCGCCGCGCCTTCAAAGAAATAAGAATTTGTTTGAATGGATTTTTTAGTCACAGCACCGGTCGGCGAAACGGTACACCGCCCGAACAATACTGCTTCTGCATGGGTCTGCTGAGCCCGAAGAACACATTTTTCAACAGTGGAGCAATGGATATAATCATCACTGTCCACAAACAGGATATAATCCCCATCCGCCGCATCAATGCCGGAATTGCGCGCCATACCGGCGCCTGCATTTTCTTTATGGATCACCTTGATCCGTCTATCCTTTTCTGCCCAGGCATCGCAAAGGGCGGCGGAACGGTCGGTAGAACCATCATTGACCAGAATGATCTGAAGCTCTGAGTAACTTTGGCCGGTAATAGAGGAAACGCAACGATCCAGATAGGCCTCTGCATTATAAACCGGTACAACCACCGACACAATAGGTTTACTCACAGATCGCGCTCCTCCTTCCTTAATTCAAATGCATCAAATAATCAACAGCCTTCTGCCAATCATACTCCAGCACATATCGCCGGACATTCAGGTTTTCAGCCTTCAGCGCCTCTTCCACCAACTGATTTATACGGTCAGGTTCAAAGCGATCGATCAGCCAAAAGCCTTCCATATTATATAAAGATTTCATTTCCCCGTAAGCGGTGGTGACCACCGGCTTATTACAGGCGGCCGCCTCCAAACAGGAAAGGGGGACATCAATGCAATGCCCCATCTCCTTCACCGGGAAAAAGTAAAGATCGGATAATTGATACAATTCCTGAATCTCCGGCAGGTAATCCTCAAAAATTCGGATATGGGGGCAGGCCAAAAGCTGCTCTTTCAACCTTTGATCCTGCTCATTTCGGGTCAGGGTACTGGTGACCAATACCACTTGGTATTGCGGATCCAATGCCATCAGCGTTCCCACATTCCGCCCTTCGTTCAGATGGCCCACATGGAGCACTGTTTTTTTAGCGGGGTCTAATCCGTATTTTATCTTCAGACGGTCTGCCTCTTCCTTGGCTATGGGGGCAAATCGGGCGGTATCGACACCGGTCTTTAGCCAAAAGACCCGTTCTTTTCCAATGATCGCAGAAAAGCGATGATATGCCTCTTCAGAGAGCACCAACAGCTTTGCTCGGCTCCTTTTCAAAAGAAGCGCCTCTGATTTCTTTAACGGTTCGGTCATGGCAAGCAACACATAGACCGATCGCCATGCCTGCAATGCCAGAGAAAAGATCCGCAGCATGGAGGAAATGGGCTTTGACGGAAAAGGAATGTATAGAATCGGCCCGGACGCTTTGCGCAGCAACGCGCGCAGTCCGCTACCCAGCAGAAGCTTATTCAAACGGATATGCCGATCACTCAGAGAGGAGCACCGTTCATAAGAAACCACCATCGTCTCATGGCTTTTTTCCTTTATGCGCCTGATCAAACTGTTTGCAACCTTGATACAGCCCTCATCGGCATGCTCAGTCAAGCAATTGGTCAAGATCAACATTTTGGTTTCTCCTCACCGAAGCAGCTTTTCAAAAACGCCTCATAACTATCAAACATCGGCGGATGCTCTTTCATAAAGCCAATGCTTTGCTCAAAATTTCCGCCGGTTTTCATTTGAGCGCAAAAGCGCGGTTGCGCCAAAGCCTCTTCCGCGGTGGAGAAAAGCATAAAATACTCAAAAAACTCTTCCTTCGGCGGCTCTTTTCCAAAACGCTCCCGATAGCAAAGCGCAAGTTTTTTTGCTTCTTCATATTGCTTGCTTCGGCGTTTTTCTTCAAACTCCTCCAAAGACATGATCCGCCGCGCCGGCACTCCGGCATAAACGCCGCCGCTTTCACAGTCACGGGTCACTACACTGCCGGCACCGATCACCACATGATCGCCAATCGTTACCCCTCGGGTAATAATGGCATTCATTCCGATATAAACATTGCTGCCGATCCGAACCGGGCTTTGGGCACCTAAGATCTCGCCCGGTCTTGAAGAATTCTTTTTCAGCACCGACCAGGAATAATCATGGGTCAGAATAATCACACCGTGCGTAATATTTACATCATTTCCAATGGAGATCAACCAAGGACAGCTTAAATCGATCAAGGTATTGGACGGAGAAAAGAACCGCACCCGCTCGCCCACCTCAACGCCTTTTTTGCGCAGATGGTCCACAAACCGTTGCGAGCTGGCCTTTTCCCTCAATATGATATTTCGCAAAAAGCGTTTTATCATTCGTTACTCCTTCTTCCCACACCCCTCGCAGGTGGAGCAGGCATCCAATTCTTCCTTGGTCACCTTACCGTCGCGGTAATCCCGCACGATTCTGTTTTCATACATGGAATATTTCTTTTTCTTGAAAAAAAACAAGAACTTATGCTTCAGCACCCAAAGGACCGGCACCCAGATATACTTATGCATCGCCGGAGAGACCGAGCCGATCATCCAGCAATTACGGTCGCAACAGCGCACCTTTTTACGCACCTCTTCGGCCTCGGGGCTGTTCCAGAGTTCTTCCCAGCTTTGGGTATTGAGGTTGCCCATTACTTCCTTTTCCTTGGTACCGTTGCAGGGCATCACATCCCCGAAGGGATCAATGAAAAAGGTATCAAAGCTCATATCGCACTGCAATAAGCGCTTCTGGCTGAAGATATAGTTGATCAGCCCATGGTTGAAATAGGCGCGGAACCATTTTTTCGGGCTGTTGGAGTCCAGCAGGCGATTGACCAGCTTTTCAAAATTCTCGGCCACCATCAGGCGGTCATGGATAATATTATTGGATTCCACAAAATAAAAGCTATTGTGCAGCGAAGCAGTGGCAAATTCCATCCCCAGCTCATTGGAGATCTCATAAAGAGGAACCAGATCGGGGGCATTTTTATCCTGCACCGTCATCCCGAAGCCAACATCCTTCATTCCCATCTTCACCAAGGTCTGAAGGGTGGTATAGCCGCGGTTAAACCCGTCTTCCAGGCCGCGGATCTCATTATTGGTCTGCTCCAGACCCTCAATGGAGATGCGGATACCGATCTCAGGAAACTCCTTACAAAGCTCCACGATCCGATCGGTATAAAAACCGTTGGTGGAGATCACAATACGGTCGCTCTTTTTATAAAGCTCCCGCACGATCTCCCGAAGATCCTCCCGCATAAAGGGTTCACCGCCGGTAATATTGGTAAAATACATCTCCGGCAGCTTGCGGATGGTTTCCACCGTCAGCTCCTCTTCCGGTCTGGAAGGAACCTTATAGCGGTTACACATGGTGCATTTGGCATTGCACCGATAGGTAACAATGACGGTTCCGTTTAATTTCTTTGCCATAACCTTTCCCCTTTAAACAATGGATCGAAATGCCTCAAGATGCTCTTCGGCGATCCGCTCCCAAGAATATTGCTCTTCTGCAATTCTGCGCGCCGCCGAGCGCCGCGCCGCCATTTCCTCCGCCGAAAGGGCGGCGATGGTTTCGGCCATCTTTTCGGGCGGGCAGCAAAGCCCCCCCTCTCCCAGCTGCGGCTGAACGGCCGAGCCCAGCACCACCGGCACACCGGCGGCGATGGATTCAATGCAGACCAACGGGAAGCCCTCATAGTCGGAGACAAAAACCGTCAGATCCGCGAGATTATACAATTCATTCATTTGGGCACCGGGAGATACTGCACCCAGGGCGCAGACCTGCTCCGTAAGGTCCAGTTCCTCCACTGTTTGGAGCAGCTGCTCCCGATAGTCCTCGGAAACAATTCCGCCCGCATAGGCATAGCACCATTGGGGATGCTCCTTCAGAAGAGGCGCCAGCATCCGCAGGGCGCGGACCTGCCCTTTATTTTCATAGACCGAGCCCACCTGCAGGAGGACCCGCTTTTCCCCAAGGCCGTATCGCTCCTTCAGCGCGGCGATCTTCTCCTGGGGCAGGGGAGCATATACAGCGGTATTGACCCCATTGCGCAGCTGCCGCACCTTTTCGGGGGCAACGCCCAGATGGGTGACTACATTATGAACCGTCCCCTCATTCAGCGCAAAGATCAGATCGGCATGCTTCATCGCCTCGATCTCCTGGAAATAGCGCGCCTTCAGCCGCTCCTCCACCTGCTCCCAGGGCAGGCTCCAAAGACCGTTATGGTTGGTATAAACGATCTTTGCGCGGGCGCGAAGCTTTTTGGGGGTCAGCTTCAGGAAGAAAAAGAGATTATACTGATTATGGAAATGGAGGATCACAGGCTCCTCGGTCTTTCTCAAGATCTTCTTCAGCGTTGCCGCCAAAGAGACGGAATAGACCACCCGCTTTAATTTATGAACCAGACCCAATCGGACATCCTCTCGGGTAAAGACCTTGGGCACCCAAGCCTCCCGAATGGGCAACGCATTTTCTGCGCGGCGGGCGGCAGAGATATCCACGATCTCCACCGACTGACCCAAGCCCAAAAAGGCCTTGGTCAGCTCCTCCACCACGCTTTCGGTGGCGGCTGCCACTCGGGCGGGGATGGGGGTATATCCGGTTCCCAGCTCATAGATCTTCATGCTTCTCGGTAAATCTCCATCATCTTTCGGTAATATATTTGCGGTGTTACAAAGGAGACCTCACCGCAGCAGGCGGTAAATTGCTCCAGCACACCGGGGGTATTCAACAGATAATTCAACTGCCGCTCCAGATCGGCGGCATTGCCTGCCTCAAACAGCAGTCCGGTTTTCCCTTCCGGGATCAGCTCGGGGATCCCGCCCATACGGGCGCCGATGACCGGAGTACCGTAACATTGGGACTCCATCACCGAGAAGGGACAGTTTTCATAAATCTCCGAAGGGCAGACGGTGACCGCCGCCTTTTGGATCAGTTCTTTCAGCTCCCTGCCGGTCTTAAAGCCCAGATACTCGGCATTGGGAACAGCGCGGATGGCTTCCTCCGCCGCACCGTAGCCGGCGAAGAGGAACCGCTTTTCGGGCATTCTTTTGGCTACCTCCAGCAGAGTAAGGGTTCCCTTATCCTTGGAGAGGTGCCCGAATTCCAGTATATAATCCTGCTTTTCCACCGAAGGCAAAGGCTCTGCTTCGATGAAATTATGCAACACAACGGTCTTCCCCGCAAAGCGCTTTTGGGTATCCAGCTTGGATTTCAAAAAGGCCGAGGGGCAGAGGATGGTATCGATATAAGAATAGGCCTTGCTCCATTTCCAAAGATAGGCATCCAGCATCGCCAAAAGGCTCTTCATACGGGAGTTTTTCATACATTTGGTTTTGAAGCAATGGGTATAATTTCCGCCCAGACATTTCTCGCAAACGCGGATATTGGAATCAAACAGCCCGTGGCTGGGGCAGATCAGCTGATAATCATGGGCGGTATAGATCAGCTTCAGCGAGGGCTTGGTCTTCTTGCGAAAACGCTCTGCCTCCAGAATAATACTGGGGGTCAGATGAAATTGGATGTTATTGAAATGGATCACATCGGGCTGAAAATCCTTCAGCACCGCGCGCAGTTTTCGGCGGGCCTCCCCCGAATAAAGGATCCGCAAGGGGGACAGAAGATTTTTCTTCATTCCCTCCCCGAAATCCAGATGGGAGACATAGGCGGCCGCCCGATTGCCAACGATATTCTTTTCGTTGTCTAACCCGAAATACTGCACCTCATGGCCTTCGGCCTCCAGCATTTCACCCAGCTTAAAAACATAGGTCTCGGCACCGCCCTTGGGATATAAAAATTTATTGACCAGCAAAATCTTCATTCTTTTGTTCCTTTATTATATATATGAAGAGTTTTGGCAACCACATCATCCCAATTATAGCGGCTGCAAATATAATCCGCCGCCTCCGCCTTGAGGGCCGCGACCCGCGCGGGATCCGCGCAAAGCTGCTGCAATTGGCTTTGAAGATCGGCAATATCGCCCTTGCGGAAGCAAACACCATGGTCTCGGATCACCTCCACACATTCGGGTATATCCGAGGTCAGGCAACAGTTTCCATAGCTCATCGCCTCCAGAAGGCTCAAGGGCATTCCCTCTAAATCCGAGGGCAATACATAAAGATAGGCATAGCGATACAGCGCTTCCAGCGCCGCGCCCTGCACAAAACCGGTATAAAGAATTCTTGGATCCTCCGCCGACATCGCCTTTAATTCTTCGGCGAAGGCCGAGGTATCGGAGGAGCCGCCTGCGATGACCAATTTCTTTTCGGTCTCAACGCCGCGAAAAGCTTCGATCAGATAGCGAAGCCCCTTTTCAGGAACCAGACGGCCGAGGAAAAGAATATATTCATCCTTCTCAAGACCGAAAGCGAAAAGGGGATCCTCCTGCTCTGCCGGTCGGGGACGCAGGACTCCGTTGGGAATATAAACGGTTTCGCGGCCGTATTGCTCCAGAAAATACTTCTGCACATTCCGACTCAACACGATCACTTCATCGGCATACCGCGCCAGGCATTTTTCTCCCGCGCGGATATAGGCAGAGGCCAGCCTCCCCCATTTGGCGCGCTGATGGTCCAGCCCATGAACGGTGGCGATGCACCGCTTTCCGAAAAGCTTCGGCAGCCATAGCATAGCGCAGGGCCCTTCCGCATGGAAATGCACCACATCATACCGCCCGAAGGCGGCGCAGATCGCCGCAAAAAAAGAAGCGCTCATAGCGGCAAGGCCGCCCTTCTGAAGGGTGGGAACGCTTTTGATCCGCACCCCCTGATACTCCGAGAGCCGCTGATCATCGAATTCCTTCCCGCTGACATGATGGCCCCTGCGGTTATAGCAGGTGACCGTATGCCCCAAAGCGACCATACGGGTCGCCAACTCTTCCACCACGATCTCTACCCCACCCTCGCGGGAGGGGATCCGCTTATGGCCCAGCATCGCGATATTCAGTTGCTTACTGCTACGAGGGGGCAATTATTCGCCCTCCATCCCGCAAACAGCACCGACGGTCTTGAATAAGATCACAAGATCGGTCCAAAGATTTCGTTCTTTAATGTATTTCAGGTCCAGCTCCACCCATTCATCAAAGCTCAGACTGTTTCGACGGGGCTGCACCTGCCAATAGCAGGTGAGACCGGGGGTAATGGAGAGCCGCTGGCGTTGATATGCATTATACTGCTCCACCTCCCGATCGATGGGCGGGCGGGGACCCACAAAGCTCATCTCGCCCCGCAAAATATTGATCAGCTGAGGCAGCTCATCAATGCTTGTCCGACGGATGAAACGACCGATGCGGGTGATACGCGGGTCGTTGCGGATCTTAAAGACAGGGCCCTGCATCTCATTCCGATCCATCAAAGAGGACAGCAATTGATCGGCATTGGGCACCATGGTCCGGAATTTATAAAAACGAAAGACCTTGCCGTTTTTACCGACACGGTTTTGAATGTAAATGGGAGCGGCACCCGGACTGTCGATCACAATGATCAAGCTGATGATCAGCAGGATCGGGGAAAGCAGGATCAACCCGAGAAGGGAAAACAGAATATCAAAGCACCGCTTGAATGCACTGTAGATCGGTTTCGGTTCGATCTGCAGCAATTCTTTGGCAGGCGCCTGATCTGCTGTTTCGATCTTCATGATTCTCCCTCCTTAATCTTTTACTTCATAAAAAAGATCCACAACGGTTTCGATCACCGACGAACGGTCGGGATAAAATTCCATATTGGTCTCACCCTTTACAGAGTTTCCTTCCAATGCACGGATCTCACCCAGCTCATAGTCGGAGAGCTTTTCAAAAAGGCTCTGCAACTGATTGCCGGAGCAGTCGGAAACGGTATATTCCGACAGTTTCAAGGCGGCGTTGGTCACAAAACCGCCGTCTGCCTCGGCGCAAAGGCGCGCCTTTTGATAGAGCGCCTGCATAAACTGCTTCTGACGCCCCATGCGGGTGGTATTGGTACTGTCCTCCAGACCGTAGCGGGTGCGGACATAACGAAGGGCCTGCTCCCCGCGGAGCAACACCTTCTCGCCCTTGATCAGCGTATCGTCAATGCCGGTAAAATCATCCAGCACCTGGACCTCTACCCCGCCCACCAGGTCGGTAAGATCAGCCACAGCATCCATGGGCACCGAAAGATAATGATCGATCTTTACATCGAACAGCAGCTTCGATACCGCATCGGCTACATTGCGACAGCTGACCTCCTTGCCGTTGCCGTATGTATGGGCGAGAGCGATTTGCTTGGTGGTGGAGCCCACCTTATCGCCCGCCACGCCCAAAATGTTCATCTCCGCCATGGTATCGCGGTTGATCTGCAGGGCGGCGCAGGTGCCGTTTTTCTCATCCAGCGCCAGCAGCATAATGAAGTCGGCCTCGCGGTTATTATTATAAGACTCGCTTTCGCCGCCTTCTTCAAATTCATCCAGCCCCAATACAAGGATGGTCTGGATCTGCTCTTTTTTTACATAATCCTGCCCGTTGAAGGACGCAGTCCCCTCCTCGGGGTTCACATCCTCGCCGAAAAACAGGTTATGGCGCTTTTCCCAAAGATCAATGCCGAACAATACCGCAGATACAAACAATACAAAAGCAAGAATGATCGCGATATACCGCAGGTAGCCTTTTTTTGCCGACTGCATTATGCGCGCTTCTTGGATGCGACTGCGATAACAGCCAGACCCATACCGGAAGCGATCATCATAGCGAACCAGATCCAGGAAATGCCATTGTCACCGGTGTCGGGAGAGGTGCCGCTGAAGGTCCCGTCCACAGCGATGGCATAGGGGCCAAAGCCTGCGGCGGTAAAGGTGATGGTGCTCTCACCGGCGTTTACGGTAGCGTCAACCAGTTTCCATTCGCCGCCGGAATAATGCAACAGACCCGCGAAGTTCTTCAGGGTCTCGGCGCTCAGGGTAACCACAGCAGGGCCATGGGCGCTATGATCGGTACAGCCTTCCTGACCCACATGGAACAGATCGCTGACAGCCAGAGACTCCACAGGGATACCGGTCTTCTCGGACAGCTCCTCCAGAACCTTATCCAAAGAACTGCCGTCTTCATTGTTTACGATATCGTCGTAAGCGTCTTCCATGTCTTTGCTCTCATTGTCGCCCAATTCATCGCGATCGCCGAAGGAGACGATGTCGATCTCATTGGTACAGCCTTCAGAAGGATTCTGAGTCTCCGTTACGGTAGGAGCCTCATTGCCGGAAGGGCTGGAAACAAAGCCGGCGGGAGCCGCCAGCGCGGTGGCAGTGAATACAACTGCCAGAAGCAGGGTCATCGAGATAGATACGAACTTTTTCATTTTGATTTATCCTTTCTTAAAGAAAATATAAAATAAAAACTAACTTAAAATGAGCTTTGCCGCTTTGCGGTCAAACAGGCTCTCTTCAAAGGCATTCAGCTCATCCAAAAAGCCGCTGCCCAATTTTTTTCGGATCTGCTCCATAGCGGCGCCGATCCGCGGGGGACGATGGTTCAGATCATGGCAATCGGAACCGATCAGCTGAACGGTTTGATCCGCCAGCAAGCGGAGCGCCTTTCTTCCGCCGCCGAAGCCCAGGAAGAAATCCGCATTAACCTGCATCAGCACACCGCAGTCCAGGATCCGATCCCGAACCCTGCGGCTTTGCAGCTCCATATAACGCTCCACATGAGCCAAGACCAAGGTGAGGTTTCCGCGGCCGGAAAGATCCTCGATCTCTTTTACCATATAATCCGTCCAGCGGGAGGACGGCATTTCCAGCAATAATAAATTACTGCCTTCCATACATAACGCTTTCAGATCCGGCAGGCGGCTGATCCCTTGATAATACCGCACCTCGGCGCCCTCAACGATCTCGGGCATCCCTTCGGGAAGGGCTTCCCTCAATTGATCATAGGCGGCGCGGCGGCGCCGAAGGAATTCCTCTACCGATTCATCGTTGGCATAAAAGTGGGGGGTTGCCACCACCTTATGAATACCTTGCTCCGCCAGAAGCTTTAATAATTTAAGGCTTTCTTCAATGTTCTTGCTGCCATCATCCATGGCAGGCAGGATGTGACTGTGAAAATCGATCATTTATAGTAATGGGAATATTTATAGTATTTATAATACCGCTTGGATTTATATCTGCCATAATGCCCTCTTCCGTTTTTGGATTCGTTCATTACACAGCCAAGAACATTGACGCTGGACAGCTGCAACTGACGCATACAGTTCTCCAATTCCTTTTTCTCGGTATAATCTTCTCTTACGACCACGATCATACCGTTGATATATTTGGAGATCGCCAGCGCATCGGAAACCAGGTTGACCGGCGGAAGGTCCACAATGATATAGTCGAACTGACCCGAAAGGGTCTTGAGCACCTTCCCCATTCTGCCGGAGCCCAGAAGCTCGGAAGGATTGGGAGGCAGCGCGCCGGAAGGAATGATCCGCCAATTGGAGAGCGCCTCCGATTCATACATGGGGAATTCCTTGGCATCGCAATTCTGCAAGCAGTCGGTCAGGCCGGGAGCGCTTTCGATCTGCATCTTCTTCGCCACCGAAGGGATCCGCAGGTCACCATCGATCAGCACCACCTTCTTGCCCGCCTCCGCCAACACATAGGAGAGGTTGACGGCGGTGGTACTCTTTCCCTCGCCCCGCATGGAGCTGGTCACGCCGATGATGGCGCAGCCGGTCACATCCGGCAAGGTGAAGGAAAGGTTGGCACGCAACAGTTTATACTGCTCGGTGGCGGTAAATTCCAGATTTTTATGCAGCGTTTTCTGATTGTCGCTGATCATCGGCAGCTTTCTTTTGGTTGCTTTAATTGCCATTTCCGCTCACCTCCTCATAGGTATTATTCTTTTTGCGTTTACTGTAATAATTGTATCCGTAGCGCTTGGCGCCGGTATCCAGAAGATCGGGGATCTTGGCAAGGATGGGGTAATTATAGTTCTGGATGATATATTCCTCATCATGGATGGTATTATCCATCATCGCCCGCACCGCCAGCGCCAATACCGAGAACAGCACACCCAGGATCAGGCCGACTGCCGTATATTTGGTAATGCTGGGAGCGACCTTCTGCAGGTTGGGGATGGCGGAGTCCACGATCTCCATGGAGGTTCCCTCTACCACCTCAGCTACTCTCTGGGGCAATACGGTTGCAATACCGTTGGCGATCTTGCGCGCCTCAAAGGGATCGGTGGTGGTGACGGTGATCCGCATGACCTCGGTATCGTTGACCGAGGAGGTCTTGATCATATCATCCACCTCTTCCCAGGTATAGGAAAGATCCACCTCATCGATGACCCGCTCCAGAGTGGTGCGGTTCTTCAGCAATACGCTATAGGTCTTTACCAGGCTCTGGGATGCAGTCAGATCCGAAGAGCTGATGCTGAAGCCCACATCATTCAGGGAGATCGAGCTGTTATTAACATACAGCATGATCGAAGACGAATAGGTGGGGGTGACCATAAAAGCGGCGATGGAAAATCCGATTCCCGCGGCGATCAGCCCTGCAATGGCAACGACCCATATTCTGTACCAGATGGATTTGGCTATATGCATCACATCGATCACATAATAGTCTTTGACATTACTTTTGTTTGATTCCATGTAACTTGATACTCCTTTTCCCCCTATGGGGATATTTATACATCTACATTGTAATACAAAACTTTTCTATTTACAAGTACTTATTAATAAAAATTTAATATTTATTATTTATATACTATGCAACCTTCGAAAAAACGGTGAGATCCCTTGCAAAAAACACCCGCCATTATAAAAACACTTTCGGGGAAAGTCAACCGGAGAAATATGGAAGAGGAGGAAGGGTTCGTGAATTTTCGCAGTTTTTCGCCGAAAAAGGCTTGAAAGTTGAAAAAAGATGCTTTATAATAAAGGCGTATGTGCAAAACAGCATAATTTTTGGAAGGAGAATTCATCATGAACTACTCACATGAGGTTGAAAGTATGTGCGTAGTAGCCAAGGGTCCTCATCACGGTCCCGCTCCCATCCCCGAAGAGGGCAGATGGGTCAAGGCTACCCAGATCAGCGATATCAGCGGTCTTTCCCACGGTATCGGCTGGTGCGCACCTCAGCAGGGTTGCTGTAAGCTGACCCTGAACGTTAAGGAAGGCATCATCGAAGAGGCTCTGGTAGAAACCTTGGGCTGCTCCGGTATGACCCATTCCGCCGCCATGGCTGCTGAGATCCTGCAGGGCAAGACCCTGCTGGAGGCGCTGAATACCGACCTGGTATGCGACGCGATCAATGTGGCAATGCGCGAGATCTTCAAGCAGCTGGTATACGGCCGCACCCAGACCGCATTCTCCGAAGACGGTCTGCCCATCGGCGCTTCTCTGGAAGACCTGGGCAAGGGCCTGCGTTCCCAGATCGGTACCATGTTTGCCACCAAGGTCAAGGGCGTTCGCTATATGGAAATGGCTGAGGGCTACATTCTGAAGGTGGCTCTGGATGCCAACAATGAGTGCATCGGTTATCAGTTTGTTCACCTGGGCAAGATGATGGATATGATCCGCAAGGGCGCCGACCCCAAGGATGCCTATGAAAAGAATGTGGGCACCTACGGTCGTTTCGACGAAGCGGTGAAGTACATCGATCCCAGAGAAGAATAAGAAAGGAGGAATATTCAATGGCTACTTTTGAAGGTTATGAGAGAAGAATCGGTAAGATCCAGCCTGTATTGGAGCAGTATGGCTTCGCTACTCTGGATGAGGCAAACGAATTCTGTTTGTCCAAGGGCATTGATGTTGCCTCCATCGTGAAGGGCGTTCAGCCCATCGCATTTGAAAACGCTTGCTGGGCATACACCCTGGGTGTTGCCATCGCGCTGAAGAACGGTGATAAGTCCGCTCCCGCCGCTGCAAGAGATATCGGTATCGGTCTGCAGGCTTTCTGCATCCCCGGTTCCGTTGCCGAGACCAGAAGCGTAGGCCTGGGTCACGGTAATCTGGCCGCTATGCTGCTGGAAGAAGAGACCAAGTGCTTCTGCTTCCTGGCAGGCCACGAGTCCTTCGCCGCTGCTGAAGGCGCCATCGGTATCGCCAGAACCGCTAATAAGGCTCGTAAGGAGCCCCTGCAGGTTATCCTGAACGGTCTGGGCAAGGATGCTGCTTACATCATCTCCAGAATTAACGGCTTCACCTATGTAGAGACCGACTATGATTTCTATACCGGCGAGCTGAAGATCGTCAACACCACCGCTTATTCCGATGGGGATAAGGCAAAGGTCCGCTGCTACGGCGCCAACGATGTTTCCGAAGGCGTTGCTATTATGAAGCATGAGCATGTGGATGTTTCCATCACCGGTAACTCCACCAACCCCACCCGCTTCCAGCATCCCGTGGCAGGCACCTATAAGAAGTGGTGCGGCGAGAACGATAAGAAGTACTTCTCCGTTGCTTCCGGCGGCGGTACCGGCAGAACCCTGCATCCCGACAATATGGCTGCAGGCCCCGCTTCCTACGGTCTGACCGATACCATGGGCAGAATGCACGGTGACGCGCAGTTCGCGGGCTCTTCTCCCGTTCCTGCTCACGTTGAAATGATGGGCCTCATCGGCGCCGGTAACAACCCCATGGTTGGTATGACTGTGGCTTGTGCCGTTGCCGTAATGGAAGCTTTGAAGTAAAAACCGCTGAAATCGGCGCAGAACGCCGAGAATAAAGAAAGAACCTGTCGAAGGGCAGCCCTTCGCAAGGAAGAAGCGGGTTTGAGAGCATCTTTTCCGCCCAAACAAAACAAAAAATCCCCGTAATGCGTCAGCATTGCGGGGATTTTGTTGTCTCGCCTGAACGAAAAATCTGTATCTCAAAACTGCTCCGCACCTTAAAA
>JAZUNB010000119.1:0-5929 GCA_045603925.1 Eubacteriales bacterium | reverse complement strand
TTCATTACATTTGATCAGGAGATAACGGCGTTATCCACAACATCCAGCGTGCGGACGGCATCGTCATAAGCGTCCTGGGTGATGGCCTTGGCAGTCTCTTCGGCAATGCGCTTTTCGCGGGCTTCAAAGAACTTTTCGGCTACCTGGGGGAACAGGGCGTAGCTGAGCACATCCTCTTCCTGACGGATCCACTTGGCGCATTCCTGGGTGTATTTCTCCAGTTCAGGCTGCAGCAGATCGGCGGGACGGCAGGTGATGACTTCCTCATCACCGATCGCCTTTTTGCGGACCTCTTCATTGACCTCGCCGGGCACCTGACCGTATTCGCCCTTCAGCAAGCCCTTGGACTCCTTGGTCACCATCTTATAGCGCTCGCCGGTCAGCACATTCATCACCGCCTGGGTACCAACGATCTGGCTGGTGGGGGTTACCAGCGGGGGATAACCGAAATCCTTCCGCACGCGGGGGATCTCTGCCAGGGCATCGTAATACTTATCCTCTGCATTGGCCTGCTTCAGCTGAGAGAGCAGGTTGGAGAGCATACCGCCGGGCACCTGATACAGCAGGGTCTTACCGTCTACATTCAGCACCTTGGGATCCAGGATGCCTTCCGCCTTCATCTTATCGGCAACGCCGCGGAAGTGGGTGGCGATATCGGCCAGCTTATTCAGGTCCAGACCGGTATCGCGGTCGGTCCCCTGCAGGGTCGCAACCATCGCCTCGGTGGAGGGCTGAGCGGTACCGTTTGCCATGGGAGAGAGGGCGCAGTCCACAATATCCACCCCTGCCCAGGTTGCCATCAGGTTGGTCATATCGCCGGTACCGGTGGTATTATGGGTATGAAGATGAATGGGGGTCTTGACCTCTTCCTTCAGCTTTTTAACCAGGCTGTAAGCATCCATGGGGAGCAATAGGTTCGCCATATCTTTAATACAAATGACATCGGCGCCCATCTCCTCCAGGGTCTTGGCCAGCTTCACAAAATAAGCCTCATTATGCACGGGGCTGGTGGTATAGCTGATGGCCGCCTCACAGATGCCGCCGTATTTCTTACAGCTCTTCATGGCCTGCTCCACATTACGGACATCATTCAGCGCATCAAAGATACGGATCACATCAATACCGTTTTCAATGGATTTTGCCACAAACTGCTCCACCACATCATCGGCATAATGCTTATAGCCCAGAATATTCTGACCGCGCAACAGCATCTGCAGCTTGGTTTTGGGCATATGCTTTTTGAGAATTCTCAGACGCTCCCAGGGATCCTCATTGAGGAAGCGCATACAAACATCAAAGGTCGCGCCGCCCCAGCATTCCAGGGACCAATAGCCGATCTCATCCAGCTTTTCCAGAGCAGGGAGCATATCATCGATGCCCATACGGGTAGCCGCCTGGGACTGATGAGCATCTCTTAAAATGGTATCGGTAATATATAAAGGTTTCTTAGCCATTGATTAACCTCCAAACATTGCGATCAACACACCGGCCGCAATCGCGGAACCGATCACGCCTGCCACATTGGGGCCCATAGCATGCATCAGCAGGAAGTTGCCGGGATCCTCCTTCTGACCGACGACCTGAGAAACGCGGGCCGCCATAGGAACGGCGGAAACACCGGCGGAGCCGATCAGCGGGTTGATCTTTTTCTTTAAGAACAGGTTCATAAACTTTGCCAGCAATACACCGCCTGCAGTGCCCATACTGAAGGCGACCACACCCATCATAACGATCTTGAAGGTATTCCAGGAGAGGAAGGTGGCGGCTGTTGCGGTGGCGCCGACAGTGATACCCAAGAAGATGGTGACGATATTCATCAGCTCATTCTGAACGGTCTTGTTGAGGCGCTCCACCACTCCGCACTCACGGAACAGGTTACCCAGCATCAGGCAGCCCACCAGAGCGGCCGCCGAGGGAACCAGCAAAGCAACAAACGCGGTAACAACAAAGGGGAAAATGATCTTTTCGGTCTTGCTGACAACACGCAGATTCTCCATACGGATCATCCGCTCCTTCTTGGTGGTCAGCAGCTTCATAATGGGAGGCTGGATCACCGGAACCAGCGCCATATAGGAATAAGCCGCAACGGCAATGGGGCCCAGCAATTCAGGAGCCAGCTTCGAGGTAACAAAGATGGCGGTAGGACCGTCTGCACCGCCGATGATACCGATGGAACCGGCCTGAGCCTCGCTGAAGCCCATAAAACGAGCGGCCATAAAGGTCGCAAAGATCCCCAGCTGCGCGGCGGCGCCCAGCAGCAGGCTCTTGGGATTGGCGATCAGGGGACCGAAATCGGTCATGGCACCGACCCCCAGGAAGATCAGACAGGGATAAATGCCCAGCTTCACACCCAGATAGAGATAATCCAGCAGGCCTGCGGTGATGGTCTCAACACCGGTACCCAGCAGGGTCTCATTGATATAAAGGTTGCCGTTCTGAACGCTGAGACCCACCAGATCGATGAGGATATTGGCGTTCTCTTTGATGACCTCGCCGGAAGCGGTAACGATCTGGCCGGCGGAATTGATCATCGCCTCGGTCTCCAGAGTCAGCCCCGAAAGCTGACCGAAGACATAACTGCCGTAGCCATCGCTCATAATGACCTCGCCGGACTTGAGAATAGAAAAATAATCCGGCATGGCAAGATTGGCACTATTGATGAAATCCGCGCCGGAGAACATCGCCCAATTGACATGGCCGCCGGCAAACAATTCCTCATGGAACATCTCGGCGCCGGGCAGATTGGTCAGCAACATACCGAAGGCGATGGGCAGCAGGAGCAGAGGCTCATACTGCTTCACGATAGCCAGATACGCCAGGAAAAAGGCGATGGCCAGCATAACGAGGCATTTCCAATTATCACCGCCAAACATGGCGAAGCCGGTCTGCCCCAGAAAATTGGTAATTGCGTCTAACATAGAAGCTTCCTCCGATTACTGGATAGAGCAGAGAGTATCGCCGGTGGAAACAGAAGCGCCCTTGGAAACACCGACACCTGCAACGGTACCGTCGCAGGGGGCCATGATCTCATTTTCCATCTTCATCGCTTCCAGCACAAACAGCACATCGCCCTTCTTTACAGCGGCGCCGTTGGTTACATTCACAGCCAGAATGGTGCCGGGCATGGGAGCGTTGATCGCCTCTCCGCCTGCGGGAGCGGCAACAGGTGCTGCAGGAGCAGCGGCAGGAGCGGGAGCGGGAGCAGCGGCAGGAGCGGGAGCGGCAGCAGGAGCTGCGGGAACACCGTCCATTACCTCAACTGCAACTTCATATACGGTACCGTTTACATTCACTTTATACATTTTCATGGTGGATACTTCCTTTCTTAAACCTTTTTTAACGAACAAATTCGGATCGCCGAAACATCGGTGCCCATCTCCTCAGCTAAAGCGCAGGCGATGGCGGCCACCAGCTCGGGGCGATTGGGGATGGCAGCGGCAGGGGCCGCGGCAGGTGCGGTAACGGGGGCGCCGGGCGCGGGAGCGGCTTCTGCCTGAGGCGCAGCGCCTTTTTCCAGCAATTGAACCACCTTGCCCATCAGCACACACAAGATGACAATACAGATCAAACCAATAAACACGATCCCCACGCCTAAAAGTACGACATGGCCGATATTCATGGTTCCTTCGGTGATTTGGAACATTCTCTTTTTATCCTCCTTTCCAAAATTACACCATATTTTCCATTGTAGATAATTTTACCATGTTTGTAAACCGCTGTCAACGGCACAATAACCATATTTTAATCATGTTTTTCTTTAGTTTTGTGCAACAAAATTGAATTTATGATCGTATTCTTTATAAAGGAGGCCTTACGATGAAATACGGACTGATGATTTTATTCTTACTGCTTTTGATGGTAGGCGCCGGCTGTACCACCATCGATACCATCTATTGCCCTGGCGCCGAGGATGTTGCCAAAATTGTTACGGTAACGGTGGAAGACCAAGCCAACGGCACCTATACCGTCAGCGGCACCGATGCAGAAACGCTCATTGAGATCCTGCAAAACTGCAAATATGATCCCATGAAGGTCTGTAAATGCCTGCCGCCCATCCTTGTAACCTTGGAAAACGGCGAGGAATACGGCATCAACCTCCATGACGGCTATGCCCGCTCCCGGTCGGCCATTCCCACAGGCCAAGCCGACCTCACCAAGGAACAGCTGCAGACCGTCACCGCCATTCTGGAAAAAAGCATTGATAAAAAAGAAGAAATATGATATAATGTATGGAAATCAACTTTAGGAGGATAATGCATTGAGTTTTTTATGGAACACCTTCTTCGGAAAGATCCTGATGACTCTTCTGATTTCCATGGTTCCGGTCATTGAACTGCGGGGCGCCATCCCTATCGCCACTGCTCACGGGCTGGAGCCTTATATCTCCATTCCCGTTGCCATCATCGGCAACCTGATCCCCGTTCCTTTTATTGTTGTTTTTATTAAAAAGATCTTCGCCTGGATCCGCAAGGTGATGCCCAGGCTGGACGGAATGGTCACCAAGCTGGAAAACCGCGCCCTTTCTAAAAAAGAGACGGTGGAAAAATATGCCTTTTGGGGGCTGTTTGTCTTTGTTGCCATTCCCTTACCCGGAACCGGCGCATGGACCGGCGCGCTGATCGCCGCCATGCTGGATATGCGCTTAAAGCGCGCCTTCCCCTCCATCGTGTTGGGCGTACTCACCGCCGGTGCCATTGTCACCTTGGTCACCTACGGTGTCGTCTGGATGATATAAAAAAATACGGTGCCCCGTTCTGCTTATATCGGGCAGATCGGGGCTTTTTTGATTGAGAGGACTTTTTATGAAAACCATCGGAATCTTAGGCGCCGGCACTTGGGGCATGGCATTGGCGCGCCAGCTGGCGCTGGGCGGTAATCAGGTAACCGTATGGTCAGCCATCGGGGAAGAGATCGACCGCTTAAAGACGGGAAAGCCCCATCCCAACCTGCCGAAAATGCAGATCCCCGCTGAAATTGCATTTACCAAAACCTTGGAGGAGGCCTGCGCGCAAAAGGATGTGGTGCTTTTTGCGGTGCCGTCGATCTATGTCCGCGTCACTGCCGCCAAGGCGCGTCCTTTTATCGGCGACGGGCAGATCATCGTGGATGTGGCAAAGGGCATCGAGGCGGATACCCTCTTGACCATGACGGAGGTCATTGGTCAAGAGCTCGGTGCCGATCTGCCGTTGGTGGCGCTTTCGGGCCCCACCCACGCAGAAGAGGTGGCCGAGGATCTCCCCACCGCCATTGTTTCCGCCTGCGCATCTTTTGCCGCGGCGGAAACGGTGCAGGATCTGTTTACCAACACTTGTATGCGTGTCTATACCAATCCCGACATCAAGGGCGTAGAGCTTTGCGGCGCCATGAAAAACATCATTGCACTGGCGGCGGGCATCGCGGTGGGGCTGGGCTACGGAGACAACACCAAAGCCGCCCTGATCACACGCGGTATGGCAGAGATCACCCGCCTTGGACTTGCCATGGGCTGTCAAGAGCAGACCTTCGCAGGCCTTGCGGGGATCGGCGATCTGATCGTTACCGCCACCAGCACCCATAGCCGTAATAATCGGGCGGGGATGCTGATCGGGCAGGGATGCTCCCCGGAAGAAGCCGTCCGCAAGGTCGGCATGGTGGTAGAAGGGATCAATGCCCTTCCCGCCGCCGAGGCTTTGGCAAAGCATTATCAGGTAGAAATGCCTATTATCGCCGCCATCCACGCGGTGGTGTGCCACGGTGCCGATCCCGCCGAGGCGGTACGGCAATTGATGGAGCGGGAACAAAAACCGGAGAGTAATTGAAAAAGGAGCTGTAAAAAATCAATGATTTTTTACGGCCCCTTTTATTGGGGGTCGAAAAAATTGTTTGAAACCTTCAAACCGAGCCGCCGCCTTTGGCGGCGGGTCACCCGAAGGCGTATGTGATACGCCGA
>JAZUNB010000118.1:0-11095 GCA_045603925.1 Eubacteriales bacterium | reverse complement strand
CAAAAAAGCGCAGCTTATCAGCTGCGCTTTTTTGCACCCTACACGCCCCTGCACCCCTCTTGCTTCACCCACCACCGCAATAAATACCAATTCAATTGGTATTTACACAGTTTTATACCAATTCATTTGGGTTTCATACCAATTCATTTGGTACGGCGCTTCGCCAAAGGGGTTTGGCGGCGCTGTGGCGCCGCGTAACCGGCGCAGGCGGTCAATTGAATTGTGCATTTGTCAATTGAATTGTGCATAAAAGCCTAAATGCCCAATTGAATTGGGCAATTGAGCCGATGGAACATGAGAAGGGACGGTTCAGCGGTTGGCTTTTTGGGTTTTACGGCGGCAAGTGAATAAAAGCGCGCCTTTTCGTCCAAAATACGGAACGAAAGGAGTTGTTCAAATGGAATTAAAAGGAAGCAAGACCGAGGCCAATCTGATGGCCGCCTTTGCAGGGGAGTCCCAGGCACGCAACAAATATACCTATTATGCCGCCAAGGCCAAGCAGGACGGTTTTGAGCAGATCGGCGCCTTATTTGAGGAGACGGCCCAAAACGAGAAGGAGCACGCGGAGATCTGGTTCAACCTGCTCCACGGCGCGGCGGCCCCCACCGATCAGAATTTAGAAGATGCCGCAAAGGGAGAGCACTACGAATGGACCGAGATGTACGCGGAATTTTCCGCCGTGGCCAAGGAGGAGGGCTTTAATGAGATCGCCTATCTCTTTGATGCAGTGGGGAAGATCGAGCAGGAGCATGAGCAACGCTTTTTGACCCTCAAGGGCAACATTGAAGGAAATCTGGTCTTTGAGCGCCAGGGGAAAGAGATCTGGATCTGCCGCAACTGCGGGCATATTCACGAAGGTCCCCAAGCGCCCATGCATTGCCCTGTCTGCAAAAAGCCCCGCGCCTATTTCCAGCTGAAAAACAGCAATTATTAAGAACCGCAAAAAAGACCTTGCACCCAAGGTCTTTTTTTGTTATGATAGAAGCATCTTAACAATGCGAGGTCTGCTATGAAACCGTTGAAGCTGAAGGCCGCCTTTAAGGACTACATCTGGGGCGGCACCAAATTAAATGAACGTTACAATAAGAACTCCGGCCTGGAGCGCACTGCCGAAAGCTGGGAGCTTTCCACCCATCCCGACGGCCTGTCGGTGATCCGCGGCGGAGAATGGGACGGAATGACCCTGCGGGACTATATCGCCCGCGACCCCGCAGTCTTGGGCACCGCCCGCACAAGCGATGAGCTGCCCATCCTGGTAAAGCTCATTGACGCCGCCGACAACCTGAGCATTCAGGTCCATCCCAACAACGAGCAGGGGCGGGCCTGGGAAAATCAGAACGGCAAGACCGAGATGTGGTATGTAATGGAATCGGAGGTCGGCTCGGAGATCGTCTTCGGCGTGAAGGAGGATACCACCGGCGAAGCCTTGGCGGAAGCCATTCGCACCAATACGGTGATGGACCTTCTGGAGAGCGTTCCATCCTGCAAGGGGCAGGTATACTTTGTGGACGCCGGCACCATCCACGCCATCGGCAAGGGCAATCTCATCGCCGAGATCCAGCAGAATTCCAATGTGACCTATCGGCTCTACGACTACGACCGCCGCGATAAATTCGGCAACCCCCGCCAGCTTCATATTGAAAAAGGAATCAAGGCCTCCAATCCCAAGCGGCTGCAACGCCGCGCCATCCCCATTTGCTCCGACGGCACCCGTCTTTTGGGCAGCTGCCCCTATTTTCAGGTCAAGGAGCTGAAGATAAGCGGCACCACCGAGCAGATCTGCCATCCCGAAAGCTATCAATGCCTGATGGCGGTAGAGGGAACGGTTTCGGTCTGCGGTGAGCCCCTGGCGGTAGGGGAGACCCTCTTTCTGCCGGCAGGCTTTGGCGCTTATACCATCGAGGGCAACGGCACCCTCTTAAAGACCTCCAACCCGCCCCGCTATTTTGCGGGTATCGATCTGGGCGGCACCAATATTGCGGTGGCCATCGCCGATGAATACGGCAATCTCTACGGCAAGGCCCGCCGCAAGACCGCCATGCCACGCCCCTACAATGAGATCTTCGATGATATGGCCGCCTGCGTCCGCGATGCGGTGCGCTACAGCGGTCTGACCATGGACGACATCGAATCGGTGGGCATCGGTTGCCCCGGCGCCATCAATATTCAGGAAGGCACCGTGGAATTTTCCAATAATCTGGGCTTTTATGATGTGCCCATTGTGGCCTATATGGAAAAGGCGCTGGGCAAGAAGGTCTTTGTGGAAAATGATGCCAACGCCGCCGCCTGGGGCGAGTTTTTAGCCGGCAGCGGCAAGGGCACCGATAATATGATCATGGTCACCCTGGGAACCGGTGTGGGCAGCGGCATCATTGTGAACGGCCATCTTCTGACCGGCGCTTGGGGCAAGGGCGCCGAGCTGGGGCATATGGTCCTCCGTCTGGACGGAGAGCCCTGCACCTGCGGCCGAAAGGGCTGCTTTGAGACCTACGCCTCCGCCACCGCTTTGGTCAACCAGACCAAAGCCGCCATGACCGCCAACCCCTATTCCGATCTTTGGCGGGTGGCCCCCTCCCTGGATCAGGTCAACGGCAAGACCGCTTTTGATGCCAATGATAAGATCGCAAAAGGGGTCGTGGATCAGTACCTTGGCTATCTGGCAGAGGGAATTGTGAATATCGTCAACATCTTCCAGCCGGAGGTCATCACCCTGGGCGGCGGCATCAGCCATTCGGGAGAGGCCATTCTGGCCCCCATCCGCCAAGAGATCAAGGAGCGCTCCTTCGCCCGCTTCGGCAAGGAGCAGACCGCTGTCACCTGCGCCACTCTCGGCAACGACGCAGGAATTATTGGCGCGGCTCTTCTTTGGAAAAACGAACAAGACCGCTGAAAGTGGCGCGGAACAACAATATAAAGGAAAGCCTCCCGATTTTTCGGGAGGCTTTTAATGTCTTCGGCAGAAAAACAGCGATCCGCATCCATTTTAAGCGGTCTGCATTTAAATTTATTTGGTGATCCGAATGAAGCAAGCATCAAAGGCGGGGATCTCCTTTTCGTTGCCGTAAAGGACCTGGGCCACGCGCCAGCCCTCCTTGAGGGTGAGATTCAAGGCTTGGGGCTCCTTGGAATAGTTGACTGCCGCGCAAATGATACTTCCGTCGGCCTCGGGATGAAGGGTCAGCCCGATAAAGGGGTTCTCGGTGGCGGCTTCATGGGCGGCTAAGGCATCGGCAAAGACCGCCCGATAGATCTTATGGTACTTCTCGTTGGTAAATTCCTTTTTATTGAGGAGCATGGTCTCCAGGGGGAAGTTTACATAGATCACCTTGCCCTTGCCGTAGGAATTGACGCTGATGGCGGGAATTCCCTGATCGTCATAGGCCAGAACCCCGGCGGTGGTGGCAACAGTATTGTATTGCCGCTCGCGGCTGAAGGGAAGGATCTCCCCGCTCAGGGAGAGGGTGCCGCTTCCGCCGGCGCAGGAATCTTCAATTCGAAGACCGGTCAACGCCTCGAATTCCGAGAGAACGCCGATATCGTTGGAAAGATAGAGGGTGGCGCCCTCCTTCACCTTTTGCTGTAGCTTCAGATAATTGTCCCGCCGCATAATTCCGCCGCCGGTAACCGAAGGCATCATATAGACCGAAGCATCGGGCAGTTCATCCTCCCCATAGGCATAGCGGAGATTCAGGCCCGCCTGCTTGGCCAGTACACAGGCCATATAGTTCATGCCCCATTGATCCTGCCCGCGGGTGGAGATGCAGACCGCATCCTCCCGCGCCTTGGGAAGATCAAAATCAAAGGACTTTAAGATCTTGGAAACACGGCCGGTCTCTTTCAATACCGGCTTGGGGGTACCGTCGGCAAACCGCATTCCCAGCTCGATCTCACACATCTGATAGCAATAGGGGGTGTGCTCCAGCATATTCTGCTCGTTGGCGCACCACCACATCACACCCAAGGCGCCGTGGATCCAATTGGAGAAGAGATTGACCCGCATAAAGCCTGCGGCGTTTTCCTCGGAGCAGACCATGGGGCCCATGGAACCGATCTCCTCCACTAAGCAGGGGCGACCGCCGATGTCGGCATAATATTTATTCTCGCAGGTGGCGTGCAGGGCAGTCCGCATAGACTGCATGGGATCCTGGTTGGCATACTGCACCCAATAGGGATAGGGATGGGTGGTGAGAATGTCGCAGGTCTCCGCCTGCCCCGCCATCGTCCATTTGCGCTTGGCGCTTCCCTGGGGCACCAGGCCGTGCATCCCCGAAACAACGGGACGGCCGGGATCGGCGGCCCGAATGGCATTGGAAATGATCATGCTCCAATTGGTGGCATCGTGCTCATTCTGGGCGCCGCCCAGATTGTTGCATTCATTGCCCAGATCCCAGGCATAGATGGTCTCCCGATGCTTGAAGCGGCTCACAAACCCCCGCACAAACCGCTGCTGCACCAAAAGGGCAAAGGGGTCGGTGTGCAGAGACTTGCCGTAAAGAGCAGGGGGGATGTAGGTCTCACCGCTCATAAAGCCGGTGATCAGCCCCACGATCAGCTTGATGCCAAAGGCATCGCAAAGATCGCAAAATTCATCAAACCGCGCCAGCATGGTCTCGTCCAGAAATTCGGGATTGGTGGGCCGACTGTTGTCGGGCATCCGATACTCGATGATCTTGCCGCTGCTGCCCCAGATGGGAGTCATGGGCTGAAAATCCCGCCAATTGGGGAAAACCCGCATATATTCCACTCCGTTGCTTGAGAGAACCTGCAGATCCTCCCGCACAACATCCGGCTCCCATTGCCGCCACATCTCTGTCCCGGCATTGGACGCCCAGTAATTACAACCGATCATAAAAGGGGTTTTCATAAACGCCGCTCCTTTAACTGTTTTCTGCCACCATTTTAACATAAGCCGGTGGTAATGTAAAGAAAAATGAATAATGTTGGTTGATTTTTGCCTTTGGCAAAAATCTTCCGAAATTTTTTCATTATTTATAGCGTTATCATACCCTAATGATATTTTTTCTTTTTCTTATGGCATAATCCAAGGCGATTTTGGTGCCGCTCTTGCGGATGGTTGGAGCATTGGATGCGTCGTAGTAAACCACGCAATAACGGCAATGATCGATCATCTCATAATTACGCTCGACATAAGCCGCCCTGCCTGAATTCCGTATCTTTTCCGGATAATAGGTCTCCTCATAGCTTTCCAGCAAATAATTCTTATAGCGCTCGCTGATATACGGATACTCTGCCCGCACATAAATTCGCTTTATGTGCGGGTATTTTTCTTTTAGTTCGGTCACAAGCTCCAGACACAGGCTATTGAAACGGCTCTTGCTCCCAAAAAGAAAGGTATCAATATGTTCGTCCACAATCAGTCGTTCCATAATTTCAATCAGTTTTGACTTTAGTTCTTCGGTTTCATTGATCTGTCTATGACCGAAAAAACAACAGCTATTTTTACACATCTAAATCACCACCGTATAAGTTTACCATATATGGTCTAAAAAGTCCATATATGGTCGTTCTCATCGATCCAAAAAACATAAACTATATATAGAATTGTTAAGGGGTGATATGATGGATACAAGAAAAGCGATCGCAAACAGATTATTAGAGTTATGCGAGGAAAAGAGATTATCCGTAAATGCTCTCGCAAGAATTTCGGCCGTTCCGCCCTCAACATTAAAGAATATCATTAACGGCGGCAGCAAAAACGCAGGTGTTGTGACCCTTAAGAAATTATGTGACGGACTTGAAATATCCCTGTTCGACTTTTTCAACACCGAAACATTTAAAACGCTGGAACAAGAAATCAAATGATGCTCTGTTTCTTCATCCTTCGATTATTTTCGTAAGATTTTTGCCAAAGGCAAAAATCAACCAACATTATTCTTTATTCATTAAAAAAGGAGACACAACGGTGTCTCCTTTTTGTTCTGCGCCAAATCGCCCCACAGGAAATAAGGGCGATTTTAGATGCAGATTTTCGTTTCTTTCATCCCGAAGGCGTATGCGATACGCCGAGTGGTGAAAAAACGGAAAAGACATAAAAAGACCACCGAAAATCGGTGGTCTTTAAAATGTCGGTCTGCGCTAAAATCGCCCTTATTTTGCAAAGTCGATGGCGCGGGACTCCCTAATCAGATGTACTTTGATCTGCCCGGGATACTCCAACTCACTCTCGATCTTCTTAGCGATATCATGAGAGAGAACAGTAAGCTTATCGTCGCTGACCTTCTCGGGGTTGACCACGATGCGGATCTCGCGGCCTGCCTGAATGGCGAAGGTCTTTTCCACACCGGGGAAGGAGTTTGCCAGCTCTTCCAGCTTCTCCAGCCGCTTGATATAGTTTTCAAGATTCTCGCGGCGGGCGCCGGGACGGGCGGCGGAGATGGCATCGGCCGCCTGAACGATGGCATCATAGATGGTCACCGTCTCCACATCACCGTGGTGAGCGGCGATGGCATGGACAACCGTTTCATTCTCCTTATACTTCTTGGCGATATCCACGCCGATCTGAATATGGGAGCCTTCCATTTCGAAGTCCACACTCTTACCGATATCGTGGAGCAAGCCTGCCCGCTTGGCAAGGGTCACATCGGCGCCCATTTCGGCAGCCAGAAGGCCGCTGAGCTGAGACACCTCGATGGAATGGTTGAGTACATTCTGACCGTAGCTGGTGCGGTATTTCTGCCGACCCAGCAGCTTGATCAGATCGGGATGGAGGCCATGGACACCGGTCTCGAAGGTGGCGCGCTCGCCTTCCTTCTTCATGGCGATCTCCAGATCTCTCTTGACCTTCTCCACCGTTTCCTCAATGCGGGCGGGATGGATGCGGCCATCGGAGATGGGCTTCTCCAAGGTCTGGCGGGCCACCTCGCGGCGGCTGGGATCAAAGCTGGAAAGGGTAATGGCCTCGGGGGTATCGTCGATGATAAGATCCACACCGGTAATGGTCTCCAGGGTACGGATATTCCGACCCTCGCGGCCGATGATGCGGCCCTTCATCTCATCGCTGGGCAATACCACGACCGAAACGGTGGATTCTACCACATGGTCGGCGGCGCATTTCTGAATCGCCAGCGAAAGAAGGTGCTTTGCCTTCTCATCGAGATCCTCTTTGAACTTATTTTCATGCTCGGAGATCCGAAGGGCATATTCATGCTCCAATTCGGAGTCCATCAGATGGAGCAGCTCCGCCTTTGCGGCCTCGGCGGTATACCCGCTGATCCGCTCCAACACCGAAATCTGGGCTTTTTTGACTTCCTCGACCTCTGCCTGCAGTTTTTCAACCTTTTTCTGCTTCTCGGAAAGAGCTTCTTCCTTGCGGTCGATATTGTCGTACTTTTTGTCCAGCATTTCTTCTCTTTGCTGCAGCCGTTTTTCCTGCCGTGTTACCTCCACACGACGCTCTTTTAAATCTTTTTCCTGCTCGGTGCGCTCACGAAGCAATTCTTCCTTAGCCTCGATCAGCGCTTCCTTTTTCTTGGTGTTTGCAGTTTGGACAGCATCGTTGATAATGCGCTTTGCCTCTTCCTTGGCAGATCCGATCTGCTTTTCACCGGACTTTTTACGGTATAAAAAGCCGGCAATGAACATGGCTAAGCCCACGATAACAGCAACAATCACAACGGCGGCAACAACAAACCAAGTACTAAACATTTGCTGTACCTCCTGTTATGAAATTTTGGTTGATTCCTTGCGGAACCCATAATATATTGTAAAAAATATACTAATTTACCACTACATATTATAGGTGTTTTAATACATTCTGTCAAGGGAAAAATGGCAGTTGCAATAATTTCTTAATGATGTTATAATTTATAATGTATAACTATAATGGAGGAATATCCCTTGTTTACATTTTTATACAGTATGCTGTTGGGCTTTTTTGAGGTGTTTCCCCTCTCGGCCCAAGGGCTGGATACCGCCCTTTCGGCGGTTTTGGGGGAAAAGCTCCCCGCGGTGAGCAGTGGCTGGATCTTCGGCACCCTTTTGGGGACCGTTGCCGTTTTTCACCGCCCCCTTTGGCGGGCGGCAAAGGGGCTTTGCTCCATCCATAAAAAATTCAAATGGCGCAAGGCCTCGGGGGATCAGATCATGGGGATCTATGCCATAATTTGCGCCCTGCCCCTTTTGGTGATGCTCTTTATTTTAGAGGAGCTGGGGATTGGCGCGGGGCTTGGCTTTATCGGGCTGATGTTTTTGGCCTCGGCGGCCCTGCTCTTTATCGGCGACCATACGGTCTGCCGCGAGACCCCTGCCACTGAAATGACGGTGACTCATTGCATCAAATCCGCCCTTTTTCAGGCGGTGGCACTGATCCCGGGCCTCTCCCGTATCGGGGTCACTCTGGGAATGGCGCTGAATATGGGCTTTCGCCGCAGGGATGCCTTTGATTTTGCCATCCTCTTAAGCGTTCCCGCCCTTTTGGCTTTGGGGCTTTGGAACCTTGGCGGCTTTGCCGCAGGCGGCTGGGCGGTGGCTCTCCTTTCCATGGCAGGCGCCGCGGTGGGCGCCGCGCTGGGCGGGCTTGCCCTTCGATGGCTTTTCAAAAAGGATCTGTTAAATATTGCCGTTGGGCTGGGCCTTCTGGCCGCAGCGGCAACCATCATCTTCAGTTTTGTGAGGTAAACTATGCCGAGAAAAAGCAAAAAACAACTTCTTGCCGAGCAAAAAGCGGCCGCAAAAGAGAAAAAGGCGGCCAGCCGCCGCAGTATCCAGGCGGTGGTCTTCTTCGCTCTGGCCCTGCTCCTTGCCCTCTATATCTATACCCCCATTAAGGTCCCCCTGAAGGACTGGCTGGTGGGGGGTGTGATGCAGGGGTTATTCGGTGCCGCCACCTTTGTGTTCCCCCTCTTTTTGGTGTGGCTGGGCATCGATGCTCTGGATAAGGAAAAGAAATACAGCACCTCCGTCAAATGCTGGACAGGCCTTCTGCTGGCAACGGTGATCTCCGCCTTCAGCTATCTGATCTGGAAGCCCGAGGTCTATTCCTTCAAGACCTTCTTTGAATTCGGTATGGCCGATTTCTGGAGGGCCGGTCAGGAGCTGAAGGGCGGTCTGGTGGGCGGCATCTTCGCCGCGCCGCTGATCGCTTTGATGTCCCGCTGGGGCTTTGGGATCCTTTTGGTGGCAGGGACCATCATCGGTGTCCTCTTCTTCTTTGATCTGACCCTCTATCAGATGGCCTATCCCATCCGCAAGGTGATCTCCGCCGCCAAGGAGCAGCGGGAACGCCCTGTTCTGGTGGAGAATGTGGAGGAAGAAAAGATGCGCCGCCGCTTCACCGATGTGAAGGCGGAGGGCGAAAAGGAAGAGGAGCCCGTCTGGGTTCCGCCCATGGATGTAACCCCGCCGGAGCTGGTCACCGATGTGATGCCGGTGTTTGTGTATGACGATGTGACCGCCGCAGGCAATATCGATCCTGCGGAGATCGGCGATTTTGAAGAAAAGCCCAAGCGCTCCCGCGCTCCCGCCAAGCGGAAGGCGGCGGTGGCGGTGGCCGAGCCCCCCATGGAAGGGGAGCAGATGGCCATCTATAACTTCCCGCCCCTCACCCTCTTGAAGCAGGGTCGCCAGACCGTAGGCGCCGCCCAGTCGGAGCTGCGGGAAAAGGAAGAGATCCTGCTCCAGACCTTAAGAGATTTCGGCATCGAGGCCACCATGACGGGCATTGCCGTGGGTCCCAATGTTACCCGCTTTGAATTGGCTCCCAAGGCCGGTACCCGCGTCAGCAAGATCGCGGCCCTCTCCAATGAGATCGCCATGTCCCTGGCCGCCACGCAGGTGCGGATCGAGGCGCCCATCCCCGGCAAGGCCGCGGTGGGGATTGAAATTCCCAATAAGAATGTCAGTATGGTCTATCTGCGGGAGATCCTGGATTCCGATGGCTTTCGGGATGCCAAAAGCCCCCTCACCTCGGCGCTGGGCAAGGATATTGCCGGCAACCTGATCACCTTCGATGTGGCCAAAATGCCCCATCTTCTGGTGGCAGGTACCACCGGCTCCGGTAAATCGGTTTGTATCAATACCATTCTGATGTCCATACTCTATAAAGCCACTCCCGAGGATGTGAAATTGATCCTCATCGACCCCAAGGCGGTGGAGATGGATGTTTATAACGGCATTCCCCATCTTCTGATCCCGGTGGTCACCAACCCCAAAAAGGCGGCAGGCACCCTCCAATGGGCCTGCACCGAAATGGATCGCCGCTATGATCTGATGAAAAATACCCAGGTGCGAAACCTGGAGGCCTTTAATGAATATGCCAAGACCCACGCCGATTATGAGCCCATGCCCCGCATTGTGGTGATCATCGACGAGCTGGCCGACCTGATGATGGTCTCCTCCAAGGAGGTAGAAGACTGCATCTGCCGTCTCTGCGCCAAGGCAAGAGCGGCGGGCATCCATCTGATCGTGGCCACCCAGCGGCCTTCCGCCGATGTGGTCACCGGCCTCATTAAGGCCAATATCCCCTCCAGAATTGCCTTTACGGTGGATAACGGTATTAACTCCCGTATCATCTTAGATGAAAACGGCGCCGAAAAGCTTTTAGGCAAGGGCGATATGCTCTATAAGCCCGTTGGCTCCAATAAGCCGGTGCGGGTTCAGGGCTGCTTTGTGGCAGACGGAGAGGTGGAAGCGGTGGTGGCCTATGTGAAAAATAATTCCATGGGCGCCGATTACGATCAGTCCACCATCTCCACCATCGAAAACCTGGCCATGCAGGGTACCAAAAGCACCGCCTCCTCCGAAGAGAGCGAAAATACCGGCTATGATGAGCTGATCGTCCAGGCAGGCGAGTGCGTCATCGAAATGGGGATGGCCTCCACCTCTATGCTCCAGCGCCGCCTGAAGCTGGGCTACTCCCGGGCAGGACGGATCGTGGACCAGCTGAATGAGCTGGGGATCATCGGGCCTTTTGAAGGCTCCAAGCCGCGGCAGGTACTTGTTACCATGGATGAGTTTAGGGAAATTTGTGTACAAAGAGATCTGTGATGGACCGATGAAATCGGCGCATCTTCTGCCGGTGCAACCGCTCGTAGTATCGCATACAACTTCGGATTGCCCCAAGTCGGAGGCCAAGCGG
>JAZUNB010000117.1:0-14434 GCA_045603925.1 Eubacteriales bacterium | reverse complement strand
GCGTAATTGCTTGCTCCAGCATCCCCGCCATAGCGCTTTTGACCAATGCGGGGGTATAGCCCTTTTCTTCTGCAAGGGCAAAAAGATGCTCTTTATACCCTTCATAGGTGGCATCCACCGAGGCGGTCTGCCCGCCGGCGGTATAATAAAGGGTCTCGCCCTGCCGCTCCGGCAGGCCCTCATAGAAGGTGGGCAGCAAAAAGACCGCCTCATCCCCATGGACCCAAAGGGTGGTATCGAAAAGGTATTCCTTGCCCTTCTCTAAATTGGAGCGCTGGGCAAAATGGCCGGCGGTCCCATAGATGCAAACGGTAATGGGCTCCTCGGGCAGGCAACCAAAGAAATCCTCGGTGACCTTGACCTGATAGAAGGTATTTTCCTCGGCCTCCATCTCATAATAAGTGATGGTCTCTTTGTTGGTCCCCGCAGCCAGCACCTCTCCCGCAAAGAAGAAATGCCCCTCCGCCACCGCCGCATCCAGGGTAAGGGTCAGCTCCTCCAAGGGATAACCCCCCTTTTTTTCGGGTTGGCAGCCGCAAAGCAACAGCATCAGCGCGGCAAACAACGCCAGGCAACGCATTTTACGCATTTTCTTTTTCTCCGTATAACTCCAGCATCTGGCTATAGAACAGCCGCTGACGCTCATAGAAATTAAAGTCATTGAAATACATACTGTAGGTCACCCCCGAGATCTCGGTAATATACTTGGTCTCGATGGCGCTCTTCAGGGCAACGGGCAGTTGATAATCCGCCGAAAGATCCAGCCCCTGGGGGCTGACGGCAGTTTCGATCAAGCCTTTATAAAAGACGCCCGTCCCCCGCTTTTCCAGAAGGGTCACATCCGTCTCCCGCGCCAGCTCCAGATGATAACCGTAGTCGGTATGGAGATAGGCGCGGATCATCCGCGGCGCCCAGGCATCCTTAGCATCATGAACCAAAAGCTCCATAGAGCGGATATCAAAGGCGCTCATCCCCTTGGGCATCGTCAAAGCAAAGGTGGAGGAGCTTCCCAGCTCAAAATCGTCTTTGCCGGGGGTATCCAGGCTATAATCCTTATAATAAGAGCCGGAGGCATCGGAATAAAAGCGTACACGAAGGGTCATGGTGCCGTCGTAGTCCAAAAGATCGTGATCCTTCAGCTCCACCGTACCCAGCTGCTCCTTGAGGATGGTGCTTTGATTTTCCAGCCCCACTGTTTCCACATCCAGATACACCACATCCCCGTTGCTCATTCCCAGCTCCCGAAGGGTGCTGTCTTTCATCAGGCTGTCGTGCACGGTGAGCGTATCGTTTTCGCAGATCTTCAACACCGAGGGATACAGCTCTGCGATCTGGTTATAATATTCATTCTCCTCGCAAACAGGGGTCAGCACCGAGGAGAGATTGTTTTCGGCAAAGGTAAAGATCTCTGCCCATTCCTGCTGCGCCAGGGTCATCCGCTCCCCGCCCAGCAAGAAGGAGATCTCCGCGGTGCGGCAACGCCAGCTGCCGTATTGCCCCCTGGCATCGGGCATCAGAGTCAGCTTATATTCGGCGATATCAAACACCGAAACCGTATCGGGCAGGATCAGGGTAAACTGATCGGTATAGCCGCTTTCAAAATTATCAATACGCCGATTGGACAGGGGATATTCCATCAGATCGCCGTTTTTGAGGGTCATCACCAGATTGACCCCGCCCCGCTCTAAATGGACCTTTTGGGGATGAAGGTTGTCCACCGTATCGGTGACCAGGGTCACCTGAATGCGATTGGAGGAGCCGAAGCAGTTGAGAGCCGAGAGGATGGGGTTGCTTTGATTAAAGGCAGGGTCCGATAACCGCCGCACCAATACCGCCTCATCGGCCAAAAAGGCATTGCTCAAAACCGAAGAGCCTATCGCAACGCCTCCTGCCACCGCCAAAAACAACAGCGCAAGATACAGCCGCTTGGCAAAGGGGCCGGTCAGCTCCACCCAAAGGCGGCTCCTGCGGGATAAGCGCCTGAACGCCCAGCGCAGGCGGATCGAGATCCCCTTGGGGCTCCACCGCCGACGGATTTGATTTTTTTGCCGTCTGTTTCCTCTCAAAATGCCGAAACGCTCCTTTTTTTATTCATTAATCTTTATCATATCATAAAATTATGAAAAAATATAGTACTGCAACAGCATTTTTTAAAATTTTGCATATTTTCGCCCGTTGGCGAAAAACTATCCATATCGCAGAATATTGCAATATTCGATGTAAGGAGATGAAATTATGAATAAGATCGCATTGATCCTCGCCATTGTGGGCTGTCTGAACTGGGGCTTGGTAGGACTCTTCCAATTTGACCTGGTAGGCTGGCTGTTCGGCGGGATGGATTCGGTGGTGGCCCGCATCATCTTTGTGGTGGTGGCACTGGCCGGCATCTGGTGCATCAACCTGCTGTTTAAGGATCTGGGCCCTCAAAGAGAACGATAAGTCGCTTGAAAAAGGACTTGATCGCCAAGAATAAGGAAAGGAACCGAAACGAAAGTTTCGGGTCCTTTTTTACTCCAATCTGCTCTTTTTTAAAACGGCATTTCAAAATGAGATCGGATCTTGCCGAGGGGACCTGAAGTCGTATGCGATACTACGAACGGTCCCATCGGCGAGAAAATAAAAACTCCCGAACATTCGGGAGTTTTTATTGGTCCGGCTCATTTTCAAATGCCGGTTATCTAAGGCCTTTTTTGACCAACAAAGCATTGATCTTTTGAGTAGGCTCCAAAAGACCGCTGATGGAAGCATCGTGGTTCAAGGTATCAATAATATAGGCGATATACTTGGAGAGATCCACCGAGCAATACCACTCCCGCTCCAGCAGGTCGGTTGTTGCATAAACACCGTTGGTGGTAAAGACCTTGGTGATGAGGCCGTCTTTATAAGCCTGATCGAAATGGGCAAGACCCTCGCAGAAGAGGCCGAAGGTGGTGCAGACATAGATATTGCGGCACTTGAGCGCCTTGAGCTTTTCGGCCAGATCCAATACACTGTCGCCGGAGGAGATCATATCATCCACAATGATCAGGTCTTTATCTGCCACATCGGCGCCCAGATATTCATGGGCAACAATGGGATTGCGGCCGTTGACCACCTTGGAATAATCGCGGCGCTTATAGAACATACCCAGATCTACGCCCAATACGGAGGAGAAATAGATGCCGCGGGCCATGGCGCCCTCATCGGGGCTGATGATCATCAGGTGATCGGGATCCACCTTGATATTGGGGAACTGATTCACCAATGCCTTGATCATCTGATAGGTGGGCATTACATTATCAAAGCTGTTATTGGGGATGGCATTCTGCATACGGGGATCATGGGCATCAAAGGTGAGGATGTTGCTGACACCCAGGGAGACCAGCTCCTGCAGGGAGCAGGCGCAGTCCAGCGACTCGCGGCTGGTACGGCGATGCTGACGGCCTTCATAAAGCATCGGCATGATCACATTGATCCGCTTGGCCTTGCCGGCGGCGGCGCCGATGATGCGCTTGAGGTCGGCATAATGATCATCGGGGCTCATGGGCACCTGACGGCCGTACATTTTATATTCCACCCCGTAATTAAAGACATCGCAAACGATATAAAGATCCAGGCCCCGCACAGACTGGCGGATCAGACCCTTGGCCTCGCCGCTTCCGAAACGGGGGCAGACCACATCGATGAGATAGCTCTCCCGCTCATAGCCCAGATAGGATGCGGAAGATTTATGCTCATGCTCCCGCTCAGCGCGCCATTTGGTCAGATAGAAATCCAGCCGCTTGCCCATCTCTTCGCAGCCGGGCATCGCGATGATCCCCAAAGGACCGACGGGGGTATTCAACAAATTCTCCAAATAATCAGCCATTTTTTCGTCCTCCTCAAAACGAGAAATTTCTGCTTTTATTCTACTATACTTTCCCCTCTTTGCAAAGAGTTATTTTCAATTTTTTGCAAATTTCGGCATTTCTTATAAAATGACGGATCTTTCCAGCGAAAAACTGTATATTTCCCGCCCTGCAACGGTCAGTCCCCGCACCCGTTTCAGCGCTTCGGCATAAAGATCCATCTGGATCTTATAGCGCTCGATCAGTTCCTCGGGATCGGTGACCCGATCGGTCTTGTAATCCAGGATATAGGCCTTCTCCCCCTCTACCCAATAGCAGTCCAGGACACCCTGGATCAGGATCTCCCCTTCCGCGCCGTCAAAAAGCTCTGCGGCGGGCATAGGAAACAAAAACCGCTCCTCTTTATAATAGGCATCGGCGCTCATCAGCCGGGAGAAGCACTCGCTTTGGGTAAAACGGCGCAGCTTCTCTACGGGGATCAGCTTTCGCTGTTTTTCCAGAATAAAGCCTTGGGCCACCAGCCGATCCAGTTCCCCCTCGGGGTCCTCCCGCAGGCGGGCAAAATCGCAAAACTGCAGGGCCTGATGAAGAGCATTTCCGATCTCATTCCCGCGGGGCCGATTCTCTTGGGCAAAGCGGGGAACCGCGGCCTTGACCTTCTGCTCCAAAAGGGGCTCGGCATCCTCTTCCATCTCGCGGATGCCCTTCAGCTCGGAGACCGATAATTTGGCAGGGAGCCCCACCGCCGCCAGATGGGGATAGACCCAATCCAGCCGCGCCCGCAGAGCGGCGCGATCCAGCGGGAAGTCCATGGTAGAAAACCGCTCGTCTACCCAAAAGGCCTCTTCGGGATCGGCCTTCACATAACCAAGATACCGCTTAGGCTTATCAACCATGGGCAAAAAGCCGAATTCCTTTCGCAGGGGCTCCCCTTCCTCGGAGCCTGCCAGCAACAGCACCAGCCATTTGGCAAAGGAGGCGCCCTTTTCCTTCAGCGCCCAGAGAGGAAGCTTTTCTTTAAAGGAGACCCCTTCCTCCACCCAATCCTCCATGGTACGGCGGGAGGCATTGACCAGAGCGATGACCTTGCTTTGGGCGCGGGTCAGCGCCACATAGAGGATCCGCTCCTCCTCTCCCACCGAATCGGCGCGGATCTGATCCTCCAATACCCGCTGGGCCAGCGAGCGGGTGCGGGAAAAGAGCTCCGGCTCCAGCTGCTCGATGGCCGCCCCATAGCGGGGATGGAGCAGGATCGGATCCTTGGTATCGGCATTGCTGAAGGTCTTTTGGCAATCCCCCAGAATACAAACGGGGAACTGCAGGCCCTTGGATTTATGGATGGACATGATCTGCACACTGTTTTGCTCATTCTTCAGCCGCGCGCCCGATTGGGTACGGTCCTTACTGATACGGATATGCTGAACAAAGGCATAAAGCCCCCGATAGCCCTCCTGCTCAAAGAGGCGGGCATCCTCGGCCAGCAGCTCCAGATTGGCGCATTTCTCGGCGCCGCCCTTGGCGGTCATATACGCGCCGAAGATTCCGCTTTCCTGATAGATGCGGTATAAGAGATCATAAACATAAAGAGTACCCGCCAGCTTGCGGTAACCCTCGATGGTCTCATAGGCCCTTTGGGCCTTGGGATCGGTCTTGGCCGCCTGCTTCAAGTCCTCATAGAGGGGAGTATGGCGATGGCGCATGGCGGCCAGTTCCCCGACGGTAAAGCGGAAGTAATCTCCATAAAGCAGGGAGACCAGCGCCACATCATCATAAGGATTATTCAATACCAGAAGATAAGAGAGAATGCTCTGCACCTCAAAGAGATCGAAGAACCGATCCCCCTCATTGCGGTTGGTCACGGGGATGCCCTCTTCTATGAGGGCCCGCTCAAAGACCTCGGCGGTGCGGGCAACGCCCCGCAGGAGGATGGCAAAATCACCGTAGCCCGCGTCCTTGGTTCCGCCGCCGGGCAGCAGGATCTGCCGCCGCTCCTCCACCGCCTGCTTAATGAGGCGGGCGGTATAGCGGGCGTTTTGCAAGGTCTTATCCATGGCTCTGCCCCGCTCATCGGAGGCGGTCTCCAGCCAATGAAGCTCGGCAGCGAGGGCTTCGGGCTGATCGAATTTCTGCCCCGCATTCAGCCACTCCCGCTCATCATAGGTGACCCCGCCCAGAGCAGGGCTCATAATGGAGGCAAAGACCTCATTGGCAAACCGCAATACTCCCGGATGGGAGCGGAAATTGGCATTAAGCTCCAATACGGTCTTTTGGTTCAGTGCCTCTTGAGTAAAGGGCACCGAATGCTGCCGTTTCTGATCAAAGATCTCCGGCTCCGCCCCGCGGAACCGATAGATGCTCTGCTTCAGATCCCCTACCATAAAGAGATTGGTCTCGTCTTTGGAGAGGGCGCGGAAGATCAGATCCTGGGCGCGGTTGGTATCCTGAAATTCATCGATGATGATCTCATCGTAATCCTGCCGCAGCTGCATGGCCAGAGGGGTGGGAAGCAGGCGGTCCTGCTCCTCATCATAGACCTCCACCAGCAATTGCACCGCCATCTGCTCCATATCCTGATAGGAGATCCAGCCCCCCTTACGGCGGGCGGCGCTCATCCGCTTCCGCAAAAGGTTGGCCCATTTGAAATAGACCCCCAACAGCCGCGCCTGATCCAGCAGGTATTTCTCCTCCAGCAGGGCGGTAAGACCCAGCCCGTCGGCATAGGCCTTCACCGCCTCCTTAAAGGCCTTGCGGTAATGGTCGAAATCCTCCCGATCTGCATCAGAGGCCATTCCGTCGGTGAGTTTTTTCCAAGAGAGGTTCGCAAAGTGAAGACCCTGCACCGCCTCCCGATATTCATCGTAATTCCGCTGTTTTAAAATGGCGGGCAGGCGCTGTAATTGGGCGGTCTCCGCCTTCACAAAGTCTACCAGCGCCGGAAAATCCCGCAACCGCGGATGCCATTGCACCCGCCTTAAATAAAATCCCCCTTGCGCCAGCACTCCTTGGAGCTGATGATACAGCATCCGATACAGCCCATCCTCGGGGAAGCATTGAAACAAGGGGCTCCTGAAATAGGGATCCAACGCTTTTTGGATAAAATCCTCGGGCATGGGATGGCGCTCCAAAAACCGCATCCCCTTGATCAGAAGCTCCTTCAGCCCTTCGTCACTGCGGCCGGAGGACAGGCAGGTGAGAAAATGCTGATCCAAAAGATCCTCACTGCCGTATAGCTCCTCCAGCAGGGCATCGGCCTGCTCCCCGATCATGGCGGCCTCGGCGGTCTCATCAATGAGCCGCAGGCGGGGATCCAGATCCAACTGCTCAAAATGGCGGGTGATCAGCCCCAGGCAAATGCTATGGATGGTGCCGATCTCAGCGCTGTCGATCAGCGCGCTCTCCCGCATCAGATGGTCGTTGCCGCCGTTTTCCAGCAGGTACTGATCCACCGCGCTTTTTAATTTCATCCGCAGTTCCTCGGCGGCGGCCTTGGTATAGGTCATAATGATCAGCCGCCGCACCGAGCCGCCCTCCGCAGTGAGATAGCGGAGCACCCGCCGGATCAATACCGCCGTTTTTCCGCTTCCTGCGGCGGCAGAGACCAAAAGAGAATGGCCCTTGCCGTGGATGGCTTTTAATTGCTGCTCGGTAAAGGTCATGAGCGCTCCTCCTCTCTCCAGCCATAGGGCTCTTCGGAATATTCCTTGCGGGGATCCTTGCCCGCATCAAAGCCGCAGACCGCGGCAAAGCTGCAATAGCGACAGGCATCCTGGGTCTTGCCCTTCAAGGGCAGAATGGCAGTATTGCCGCCGAAGATCCCCTCGGCGGTATCGCGGATCACTGTTTCCATATGGTCCACCAACTCCTCCATCAGGGCGCTTTCATAGACCTTACAGCCCTTGGCGATACTGCCGTCTTTATTATAACGGATCTTGAAGTATTGGCTGCCCCCCGCGCTGTCCAGCCCCTGCAGGGCCAAGGGATCCTCATTATAGGCGCCGTCTCTCTTATAAAAATCGGCGAGAGCACGGGGCAGTTCCTCCCTGAGGACAGGCCGATGGAAAACAGGCTGCCTGGCCTCCATATAGCAGGCGGCGCCGGGGCGGGGGTCGCTCCACCGCCCGCTCTTCATCAGCCCATAGAGATAGATGGGCAGCTGAACACCGTCTTTATTGGTAATACCCTTCATTTCAAAGGTGCGGCTTCCGGTCTTATAATCGGTGACCTTCAGATAGGTGGCTCCGCCCACCTCATAGGTATCCACCCGATCCACCGAGCCGATCAGCTCCGCCTCTTTGCCTCCCGAAAGGGGGAGGCTTACGCCGTTTAAGGGCACCTCTTCCCCATAGGGAACATACCGCCCCTCCCGAAGCTCGCCCAATACATTCTCTGCCACTTGGCAGAAAAGGGCGGTCATCCGCCGATAAAGGGCGTCAAAACGGTTACTGCGGTTGAAGTCCTTCAACTGATCCTCCAGATATTCGGCGGCAAATTGCGCTCCGAACTGTTGAATCCGCTCCGCATTATACGATGAGTAATCAAAATCCTCCTGCCGCAGCTGCTTCATCAGCCGCTCCATGCCGTAATGCACAAAGGTACCGATATTGGCGGCATCAAAGGTAATGGGCTCTAAGGGACGAATCCCCATGGTCTTTTCCATAAAATAATGGAAGGGGCAATTCTGATACAGGCTGATCTGGCTGTAGCTGAGGCGAAGATGCCGACCGAACAGCCCCTGCACCACCTCTTGGGAGAGGCGGTCGTCTTTTTTGCGGGGCGGCAGAGGCTTTTCCCCCAGCTCCTCCAAGATCCCCTTGGCAAGGGCGGGCTCATAGCCCATCAGCTCCCGCGCTCCGTCGGGAGTGAGGGCAAAATCATAAAGCTCCATATCCTCCCTTAAAATGGGTTCACATTGGGTAATGGCCTTCAGCTTATGGATATAGGGAGAGGGCAATAAGGCCTCCCCGCTCATCTGAAAGGCGCTATAGGAAAAGGTCAGCCCCTCGGTGGCGGAAAAGAGCGCCGCATAAAAGCGGTATTGACCCTGCAGGGCATTTTGCTGCAGGGTAGCATTGCAGGGCAGTTCCTTTTCTACCAGAAGCCGCCGCTCTCCATCGCCGATCAAGCCCTGATCGGAAACGGGCATGGGCAGGATCCCCTGATTACAGCCCACAATATATAATTCCTTGGGCTCCGAAAGACGGCTATGGGCCACCTCCCCCAAGGTAACAGCATCGGCGGTCGGGGGCGCCACATTCAGCGCCGTTTCCTCGCCGCAAAGGCCGATCAGCTCCTCTAAATCGGAAAGAGTGATCTTCTCATCCCCGAAAACACTGTGGATATCGTCTAAAATATCCATCATCACACCGTAAAGCTTCAGATATTCCTGCCCTAAGCGGCGGTTTTGCTGGCGCTGCCAGCCGTTCATCCCTTCGGTGCTCCCGGCGGTATACTCCGCCGCCATGGCGGCAATACGCTCTGCCACCTGAAAATCGCAAAGGAGCTGATACAGCCCTTCGGTCAGCGCCGCGCCGGTTCCCGCCGCGGCCGTCTCCTTCCATTGGAGCAAGGGGACCCGCAGACGGTTTTTCATGGCGTTCAGCTCCCCTAAAAGGGCCAGCTGCTCTTCATTGGGCTTGCCGCTTCCCGCGGGATTTTGGGTCCAATCCGCCTCCCGCAGCAGCCGCTCCCCGTTGATCTGCCAAAGGATGCAATAATTCTCCAGGCGGCTGATGAGATCCCGATCCTCACCGCAAAGGCCGGTCTTTAAAAGGATCATCAGATCCTCCTGCCGAAGATACCGCTCGGGGCTGATCAGCCTTAAAGCGCTCTGGACAAAGGCGAAGATGGGCTTGCCCAACGAGGCGCGCCCCCGATCCACAAAGAGGGGAATGCCATATTTGGCAAATACCGTTTCGGCAACAGGGCCGTAATCATTGAGGCTTCCCGCCAGCAGGGCATAATCCCGCCAGCGGCCGCCCTGCTCCCGAACCTTTTTGGCAATATCCGCCGCCACCATGGCCAGCTCTTCCCGAAGATTCTGCCCCACCATCAGTCTTACATGGGGCGCTTCCACGGGCTTGGGCAGGCGGGAGGCAAAAAGATGCCGCTCCAGATAGGCAAGATCCTCATATTTCAAACGCTTGGAACCGCCCTCCAGAGAAACGGTCTTCTGCTCCGACCCTTCCGCCGCCTTTTGCAGGGCATAGAATTCCCCCTTGGCAGAAGAAAAGAGAAGGCTCTGCTCCTTGGGGTCCGATAAAAGAGCGCAGAAGACCGCAGGGCTGTCCGAAAAGGCCACCTTCAATAATTCCCGCTGACGGCCGGTGAAGCCGAAAAAGCCATCGATCAGGAGGGCGGTCTCTTTAAAAAAGCCATGGTCCCTTGCAAGGGCAGTGGCGGCGGCCAGATCCTCCGCCGCCCAGCGGTTTTCCGCATCCAGAGCGGCGCAATAGGCCTCATAAAGAAGAAAGAGATCCTTATATTTGGCCTGCCAATCCTGCCGCCCGCTCTCTTCCATCACCGGAAGGACCTGCTCCTTGGCAAGGCCGCTCATGGCAAATTCCGAAAAGGCCTCCGAAAGGCGGGATACAAAGCCCATAGTGGGGCGGGCGGAGCGGTAATAGACCAGCTCTTTTTTCTTTTCCGCCAATACCCGATAGATCAGCGCGGTCTGGCGGGTCTTGGTCATATAAGAGCCTGCCACTCCCCCGAAAGCGCGGAAGATCTCATTGGTCAGCCGACGGAAGGATACCGTCTTCACATTGGGATATTCCTTGGAAAGCTCCCGCTCCAGCTCCAGAGAGCTTTGCTCGGGAACCAGATAATAGATTTTATCATATTGGGCGGCAAGGCCTGCCAGCCGCTCCCGAAGGGCGGTGGTCTTCCCTGCTCCGCTGCGTCCTAAGATCCAAGTAACCAAACTGTCGGCTCCTTTCAAACATTCTGATTTTATTATACTTTTTTTCTTTTCTATTGTAAAGTATATAAAAAAGAGTGTCCTGAAAACAGGACACTCTTTGGATCATTCAAATAATATGGTTTCCAGAAGCGAGGAAGCAAACAATTGATGCATGGGGCGGGTGGGATGGCTGACCTTATTGGAGAGCATCTCCGTCACATTAACGCCTGCCTTCTCCAGCTTCTTCCATTTGGCATAGCAATCGCAAACGGGGATATCATACTTCGCCGCCAATTTCTTGGCCTCCTCCAGATATCTTGCCAGCCAGCCCTCATTCTCCACCGAGGCCAGATTCTCCGCAAGGGCGATCTCGGCAGGGGTATGGAGGGTAGGACTGCAATGGGTGCAGAGCATATTGGGCGTCAGAAAAACCGTTTCGATGCCCGCTTCCGTCAGTTCCTTAAAGATGGTCTCCAAAGACTCCTTATACCGCTCTAAGCGCTCCTCTTTGCCGGTGCTGTCGTTTAAACCGAAGCAGACCACCGCCAGATCAGGGCTATGGGAGATCACATCCCGATGAAGGCGGGGCACCGCCTTATAGGCATGGCCGCCGCTGATCCCTGCATTAATGATATTCACCGGCACACCGGGGTAAAGCTCCGCCAGCATCCGCCGCAGCTTCTGATGATACACCTCATTCTGATCAAATACATCACCGAAGGGCCAGACCCCCTCTTCCACCTTCAGGTTGACCAGCTCGAAGCAACCTTGAGTCACGCTATCCCCCAAAAAGGCCAGGGTCACCGGCGGATGGGCGGCGTTATTCTTACTGCGGGCAATGAATTTTTCAACAATTTTCATACTGCTTCTCCTTAAAAATAGATGGGGCCGTCGCCGTAATCATGGGGCTTCTGGCAAGGGGAGGTATCCTCCTCACCACCGATGGTCACCTTCACCTCCAGCCCCCAATGGTCGGAGATGATCCCGGGCTCCACACCGTCTTCCGCATCGTCATAAGTAAAATAATCAAAGCCGTAATGATCGACGGTCATATGAGGATTGGGCTTGGCCATCAAAAAGTCGATCTGAGGATGGGTATCATTGACCTCGGGCAGAGGGCGACCCTGACCGAAGGCCAGATTATGACCGCTCTTCATCCCGCCGAAGGTAATGGCCTTGCCTGCATCTCTTAAATTCAGCGCCATATCCCGAAGGTCGATGACCGAGCTCCAGGAGCCGTCCATAAACTCATTGTATTTTTCGGTGCGATAATACGCATTGTAATCGCCGCCGATGAAGGCATAAGCCCCCTCGGGCAGGGCATCCAGCACACGGTTGATCACCTTTTGGGACTCGATCCGCACCTTCTCACCGAAGCCGAAATGGTTGCTGAAGCAATAGAAATCCTGCTTGGTCTCCTTATCCCGCAGCCAGACCCAGGTCACAATGCGGGGGCCGGGGGCATCAAAGGAATCGGTGGGCAGCTCGGGGGTATCGGAGAGCCAGAACCAACCGTCGCTGAGCTTTTCATATTTATCCTTTTTCCAAAGGATAGGGGTACTCTCATCCAGATTGGGTACGGTGCGGTCCCCTCTCTCCTTATAGACCAGATCATAGCGATCCAGCAGCCACATCTCAAAGGACTTGATCCATCCGCCTCTTGCCTCCTGGGCCAGGATGACATCGGGATCCAGCCGCTCCACCATCTTCTTAAAACGGCGGCAACGCTTATAAAGAGCGGCGTTTTTGGGCTCTGCATCATTCTTAATGGGCATACGGGTACCGGAATGTCTTAAATTCTGTACTAAAAAGCGAATCTTCGTCTCCATTACTGTTTCTCCTTTTCCAAGATGGGTCGTAATACCTTTTCAATGCCTTTGGCCATCAAATAAAAGCCTAAATCGGTGGGATGGGATTCATCTACCGTACAGCAATCCCAAAGGTCAATGGCGCGGAAAAAACTGTGCCCATCGATATAATAAACATTCTGATCCCCCTCCGCCACTGCGGTTTCATAGGTCTTTTTCACCACTTCGCGGCGGGCAGTCCAAAGCTCCTCCTGATTCTGATTGGGGGAGGAGATCATAATAATGGGCAGGTTGGGCCGGGCCTTACGGATGATGCGATAGAAAGGCAGGTGAGTAGCCTCCAGATGCTCCAAAGAGGGGGCGTTATGGTCATAATCCATCACCAATACGCTCATTTCTTGCTTGGCGATATATTCCGCCATTGCCTCCTCACCGCGGGCGCTGCCGGAAAAGCCCAGATTTACAAAATCGGTATCCAGCAGCACCGAGAGCATTCCTTGATAACTATTGCCCGGGCGGGAGGCGCAGCCCCCCTGGGTAATGGAGGAGCCGTAATAAATCACCGGCTTCTCATAGGTATAAGGTGCGCTCATCTCCAGGCGGCAATCCTTCTTCAAGGCGATATAAAGGGCATCCACTCCGTCATAGAGCGGAAAATTCAAGGTATATTCCGCAAAGGCGCCATCGGTATAAAAGGCCTCGGTAAAGCCTTCCGTATGGCGAGCAGATGGCTTATAGGTATGATACCAATGCATCCGCGCATCGCCCTCTTTTCTGCGATAAAGATCCAGCCCCGATTGAGCGGTGCGGGCCATATGACGGGCAGGCTTATCGTTGCGCTGAACCGCCCGCAATCCTATAAAAGAAGAATTGGTTCGAAAGCGGATCCGCCCGCCGCTGGTGAAACGATTAAGCCGCGCCACTCCTTCATTGGTGGCTTCTGCCACCTCGGTGGGCAGCCGCTGATACTGCTTGTTTTCTTCGTCGAAATAAACACCATACAGCGAAAAAGGGGCATTTTTTACATCCAGCCAGATCAGATCCGGTTCGGTAATTTCCTCCGGCACACTGAAGTTTTTATCAATTTGTTCCATGCTGATCATAATTCTGCTTCTCCATAAATCCCATAGTGATCGGAAGGAAACTTTCCGTCAAAGGTCTCCGTCATCCGCCGATAGGCCAAGGGCTTGAACTCCTCGGTCAAAAACATATAATCGATCAAGCATCCATCTTTGGCGCCATAGGCATGATAGGTGATCTCAGGATCCCGCGCCGTTGCCATATTCAGATCGGTCAGCTTTTCGTTCATGGCGGCATAGGCAGGAGCATCGGGCTTCATGTTGAAATCGGCGGTCACCAGAGCGGGCATATTACAACGGCCAATGTGATCATAGATCACCTTGGCGCTCTTGACCTGCCCCTCATCCCCGAAGCCGAAATGGGTATTGATATAGGTAAAGGTCTTGCCGCTCTCCCGCTCCCGAAGGGTCACCCACACCGCATTGCGGGGATACCCCAAAGTATCCCAACCGTCGGACTCCTTCTCGGGGGTATCGGAAAGCCAGAAGGTTCCTTTTTTCAAGAGCTCGAATTTCTCCCGCTTCCACATGATCGCAGGCCCCTCGGGCTTGCCGGTGGTGGTGCGGTATTGGCAATAGATCTCATAGGTCTCCCCGAAGGCGGTCTCCAAAAACTCCAGCCAGACGGGGCGGATCTCCTGAAAGCCCACCACATCGGCATGATATTGATCCATCAACGCCTTGATGCGGGGCTTGCGATCCTCCCAGCCGTGCCCGTCGGGATCGTTGGCACAGCGGATATTCTGACTGATGATCGTCAGCCTCATTTTTCCCATTCCTATCCCCCTTCTTTCTTTGTCCTTATGATACTTTGTTTGGAGG
>JAZUNB010000116.1:0-11227 GCA_045603925.1 Eubacteriales bacterium | reverse complement strand
GGCTGTTTTTGTGGCAGGGGCAGTAGGAATCGAACCCACGACACGCGGTTTTGGAGGAGGTGTTCCCCTTGTTTCAAATACCCATAAACAAAGGGTTTTTGACCTTTTCTTTAAAAAATAACCAACTTTTTAACCAACTTTTTTTCGATTAAGGTGGAACAGATAAAACTGTTCCACCCTTTTTTATTATGGAGAGGCGGTGTTGTCAAGGCTCGCAAAACTTTGCTTTGCAAACTTTTACTTTTCACCTTGACAAAGTTTTTCGACGAGTTCAACGGAGCAAACAACTTCCCATTCTGCAGAGTGTCTTTTATATCGCCCTTTATTTTCGACAACCCGAATTTTCGTTGTTGCGGTTGCTCCGTCTTGTAAATCGACAGACAAACTCCCCCGACCCACATCGGGCCATTTATCCATTTCTTTGATTGTTGCATCTATCGTGATAGTTTCGACGACATCAAGCGGAAGAATGAATCTCTCACCGCTTGCGATACTTTTGCCGTTGCAAGTGTATGTTTTCACCCAATCACGACCGACCGAGTCGTTTTTTATACAAGATGAATATATCGTGATTTCATATTCTCCGTGTGTGTAGATTTTTTCCTCACAACTGCACAATGAGAAAAAGGCAACCACCAAACACAAAGCAATAGCAACTCTTTTCATATATTCACCCCATAAAAAAAGCACACCCCGAAGAGTGTGCCGAAAAAGTGTTATATCCTCAGGTCGTTGCTACACGAACACTCCAACACGGAAAAAGAGGAAAACACTTTTTACCAAAGTATTATCCCCATGTTGAAGTATTCTGTTCGTGTAGCACTATTATTTTATCACAAACAAATGGAATTGTAAAGCCTTATCTGTCAAGACCATTCCCACGACCTCGGCGGTCATTCTGCACTTTTTCACCGAGCAAGTCAAGAACGGTCCGACCGTCTTGCAATTTCATCGAGGCGGCCGCTCGCAATAGTGCCTCATCATTTTCGCATCTATTGAGCAGTTTTATTTGCTCCTCATTGAGAAACTCGCCCTCTCGCTCAATTATCGCTTTTGTTCTCTGCACTCGTTTTTCAACTTTTTCGAGTTCTCTTTCTTGTTCTGCTTTCCACACTCTTACAGAAGTGTGGCGACGGCGAATCGGGCATTTTATTTTGTTATCGTCTGCAAATCTTTTCACATCTTCATATTTGTCGCCATAGCCTGCATGGATGGCACGACGGCGAAGGTTCATATATTCGTTATATCGTGAATGACCTCTTTGCAAATCGAACTGTTGCATTGCTTTGGCATACTCGTCCTGCATTTTCGACAAATCGCCACGACCGCCCAAAATTTCACTTGCAAGGTATTTTCCGTCTTTGCCATTCACTGCACATAAAAAATGAATGTGAGGGGTTTCCTCGTCCATATGAAGTTCGCATCGCAAAATAGTGCAACCCTTTGCCTCAAACTCTTTTTTGATGAATTTCACATTTTCTCGGACCCATTGGTCGATGTCAACCTTGTCGCTCATATCGGGGGAAAAAGTCAACACACCCTCGAAGGTTTGTGTCGCTCTTTTTTGCAAATGTCGCCTTTTTGGTGTATTGCCGGCTTTGTTCCATTCGTCAATTTTTCTGTCGTGTTCTGCACGAAGTTTATCGAGTCGCTTTGCAATCTCTTTGAATGATTTCGGGTTTTGAATAAATGAGCGATTGAGGTGCGACAATTCGGGGTGGGCGATGTCTGCACTTCTTTCGTGGTGGTCTAAATGCCCCAACGATTGCGAAAGAGTGCCGCTCCCTCTGCCGTGTGTTTTCAGTTTTTCCACTCTATTGATACAGTATTTCTTCTTCTCCGGCACGTTTATCAACTCCTTCCTTTATGAAGTCGTGTAGTGCTAAAAAGTTCAACAGAACTTTTTAGCACTACACTTTTATTGACACAAAACCACCGCAAAAAATGGCGGTGGTTTTCCGTCAATCCGTTTCTTTCTTTCTCTTCGAGTATGAAAGAAACTAAACTTCATCAAGTAATGACTTGATACCCACTACAAACAAGCACGCTTGTTTGATGGGCCAATGCTGCCGCTTTGGATTAGGCCTTCTTTTTTTAAGAAAAAAAGAAACAAAAAAATCCCAAGAAGTGTTTGTGTACATACAATCATCGAATGATACACAACCCCACTTCCTCGGAATAAAAAAATGCGGAACTTCGGATCCGCATTTTTTTCTTTCTTTTTGCAATAGCAAAAAGTTATGTGTGAAATGTTTTTCAAAAAACAATCTTTCACACTTATTTTGAAATCGGGGAAATTTCCCCCGATTTCAAAACACTTCTATCATACTATAAACAGAAACGAAAGAGGGAAACAAAAAATCAAAAAGACCTACCCTCAAGGCAAGAAAGGAAAAACAGAAATGAAAAACATTGAACAATTTAGAAAAGAGAATATTTTAAGCATCAAGGAAATCATTGAGCAAATTTTCGACGACGACAACGAGCGAGTCGAGGAATGGTTGAACGCATCATTCGATGAGGACGGGAATTTTCAAAGAAAGGGTATATGGGGCGACATTTGGGATGGATTAGAAATACAAATTGACTACTATCTACAAAAAGCGAGAAGATTCGATACAGAACTTCAAACCCTCACAGATGACGAACTCAACGAACTTTGCGAAATGCTAACCAATGAGGCATATGACTACCATGAGTCGTATGCCTCAAGGGACGAGTCCGAAGAGGAACGATAAACAGAAACGAAAGGAAGTGATAAAAAATGAGTGATGAACTCAAGCTCAGATTATCGAATGAACAAAAGCGGTTCATTAAAACCGAGGCGGCAAAGGCGGGGTTGACAATGAACAGATATATTTTGCAATATCTGCCGTTCCCTGCAACATTTGCAGACGTCGATGAAAGAAAAAAACCGCACAGAACTGAAAATATTGTGCAGAAAAAAGAACGAATCAAGAAACTGCAAAAGTTGTATGCTACACAAACAGACAATGCTCAAAAAGAAAAATTGAAAAAGCAGATTGCCGAACTGCAAAGAGAAGTCGGCACATATTACAAAAATAAAAATAATAAAAAAGGAAGGTAAAAAAATATGGATAAGAACACATTATCAAATTATGGTTGGGTGGTCATCACCGTGCTTGTTTTGGCGGTTATGCTCGCCTTTGCAACACCCTTCGGGACTTTCATCAAAGATGCGGTGTGGAACACCACAGAGGCACTTTTTGCCACCAACAACAAAGCACTTGACACCGCTCTCATATTGGACGAGGTCGGTGGTTCGGGTGAGGTTGAAGAACCCACTCCCCCTGCAGTTGTTGAGGAATATCTAATCACCGGATATACAATACGTGAGGGAGGCTTAAAGCTCGCAAATGTTGAGATTAAAGTCGTTGTTTCAAATGGCGATACATACAATCTTACAAGCGATGCAAACGGATATTTCACCATTCCAAAGAAATACTCTGAAGGCACAACAATCACTTTCAATACAACATACACTTATGAAGACTATTATAACGAGGTAGTCAACGATACACACACAATTGTAATTAGTGCTGATATTGAAACCACCCTCGTAATTTCCGACCCGCCCATTCATGATGATTTGGATGGCGGCGGATTATAAAAAACAAAAGGCGATGCACAAGCATCGTCTTTTTCATTTCCCCGATTTAAAAATATATCTGTCATAATGGATTCAAACTGAATAATAAAAAAAGACCCAACCACTTCGCAAGAGCGATTGAGTCGAGGTTCAAACTTCACAGACAAGTCGGAACCCTTTTGAATATATTATGACGAAACAGTCAAAAAATCGAAGGAAAAAACAGAGGTGAGGTTGAAAGAACCTTGCCTCTTTTTGTTTTTGCAGTTGGGCGGTGCATAACACCGATATAGCACCCTAAAAAATTCGAGTGTGGTCGAGCTTAAGTATAAAGTCGCCTCGGCGGTCTCAATTCTGTAAGTTGTGGTTGTTGAGATTGTCGTCATTGGAAAAGGTTGTCAGCAAATCGCCAAGTAAAAAAAGAGAACTGAAATCGGGTGGAGCCTCGAAAAAAGGATATATTGCATAAAATCAAGGGCCGAGTGAGATTTCCCGAAAGGGTTGCAATATTTCGGCAATGAAAAAACCGAACTCAGAACCACAACTTGCGACCGTAGCGAATGCATACTGCGACGGAAGAACAGACGGAGAGACCCCTTGCTTGTGCAAGGGGTCTCTCTGCTCTTTTGCTCCCTTCACTTCGCACCAGCTCTGGAAGGAACAACACAGATTCAAAATGAATTTGAGTAAATGTATTGTTCACATTCCTTTATTAACATTGACCTGCACGAGCAAAATTCATCAGAATTTTGTTCGTTTTTGGTTCTTTTCTAAAAAGAACGTCTAAAGGCTTTTATATACTAACATCGGGAGGGGGTCCAGGGGGAGGGTGTCGACTTCATCATCTACTTTTAATATTGACGCACAGCGGTTTATATGCTATCATAAAACCGATGTACTACAGTTTGGAGGTAAAAAATGACAGAGTATATGACTATTGATGATTTAAAAAAGACTTTTCATATTGGCAATGATAAAGCATACAAACTTTGCGGAATGCGAGGTTTCCCTGCTTTTCGCATTGGCGAAGGACCATGGCTGATAGACCCCAAAGGATTGGAAGAATGGGTCAAAAAAGTGCAAAAAACAAACACAAAGTCAGTTCCCATGGGAATGGTTCATGCCTTCGGCGGCTTTGCAAGAACAGACGATGAATACACAGACGATGAAATCGAGCAAATTTTAGAATTGTTGGAGCCGGACAATGATTGAAAAGAGAGTGTTTGTAGAAAAAGACCTTTTTGAAGATGTGAAGGTCACGAAATATGGCGACCAATACCGAGCCCGTGTTCGTGTTGCTTTTGACACTATCACAAAAAAATACACATACAAGGCATTTTATGGTTCAAACGAATTGGACGTCAAGGTAAAGGTTCGAGAGTTCATAGAGGACAAAATAAGTGGTCAAGACGAGCAAAAAACACACGATGAATTATTGACCACAGACATTGAAAAATGGTTGTATAGCGAAAAATACGGCACTATAAAAGCAGGGTCATTTGATAGGTTGGAACAGATATATCTCAACCAAATCAAGCAACACATTCAAGGCATACGGACAAAGGATACTAAAGCGGAAACCTGCAAAGTGATTTTGCAGGTAAATCTTGCAAAGGGATATTCTTATTCCACCCTGCTCAAAGTATATCGCTTTCTCAAAGAATTTTTCAATGCAAGGGTGATAGATGGTTCTATTGCCACAAGTCCAATGAACACGGTCAAGTTTTACTCAAAAGAGTTTGTTCGCACCAACCAAGCCAACATACGTGATGAACGAGAAAAGGCAAAAGCAAAAAAGGATTCGGGAGCAGATTTGACCGCAGAGGAAGAAGGCCTTGCATTTTCCAAACTTCGTATGGAAGACAAAACCGAAATCCGCATTTTTAACGATGAGGAAATCGCCAAGATGCGAGATGTTGCCTATAATGGGTATTATATCCGTTGGATAACCAAAAACGGCAAACAAGCACAGAGCGGACCCTTCGTGTTGAAACAAGCAAAATATTTTCTATTCATACTCAATACAGGAATCCGCAAAGGTGAGGCGGTCGCCCTTAAATACAGCGATATAGACTTTGAACATAAAACGATGATAGTGCAACGTAATATCACCACCGCCAAAAAGCGAGATAAAAACGGCAATGCCGTGGGTGGTATTCGTGCAATAGAAGGAACACCGAAAACCAAAGGTTCTTATTCGGTTGTGCCCATCAATGACACCGCTATCGACATTCTCAAGGAAATGCTCAAAGACGAACCCAAAGGGTATAGCGGTCATATAGCCAACGAGAATGGCAAGCCCATCGGCGAGAGTGCTTTGCGGAAACGATTTGACAATCTACTCAGACAAGCAGGGATAGAACATTGCGGAATGCACGCACTTCGCCACACCTTTGCATCGAAACTCTATGAACTGACAAAGGGTGATAGTAAATTGGTGAGTGAACTTGTTCGCCATTCTTCTGTATCATTTACAGAAGAAATTTATATTCATATCAAAGATAAGTATAAACAAGACACTATTGCCAACTTTAGCATATAAGAAAAAGGAGCGATTTTTCGCTCCTTTTTTCTATAACCAACTTTTTAACCAACTTTTTAACCAAAATCACCCGAACGCATAGGTTTTCGCAGGAGAGCATAGGAGAGCAGCGGAGGGATAAAAAACGAAAAACCGCTTGAAATCAAGCGGTTTTCCATGGCAGGGGCAGAAGGCTTCGAACCCTCGACACGCGGTTTTGGAGACCGCTGCTCTACCAGCTGAGCTATACCCCTATTTTGGTTACTTGAATAGTATAATGGAATTGGAATGGATTGTCAAGGGTTTTCCTTTGGAAAATTCCAAAAGAGGGCAAAAAAAGGGAACGGTGTTCCTGTTCCCTTTTTGTTTTGCGTTTTTCGCAAGTCATAATTCAGTTAAAACAAATATTGCTCTATCTGCGGGTCATATCCTTATCGACGGTGATAACGGTGAAGAAATCGGGATGGATATTGCGGATCTTCTGATCCACCTGCTGTTTGAGCTCTTCATCGGAAAGGGAGAATCCAAAGGGGACCACCAGATCGAAGAGCATATTGGTATGGGTGGTGCCCCGCACCAGCCGCAGGTCATGGTAGGCGACCCGCTCCCCATAAGGGACCAGCAGTTCCCGCAGTTCCTCGCGCAGGGCATCCAGCTCCGGATCGTTGGTGGCCAGAGGATCCATATGGATGGAAAGCTGCAGGCCTAATTTTTGATGGATCTCCCGCTCGATGTTATCGATGAGATCGTGGCTTTCCAGAAGATCCCGCTCGGCGGGAACCTCCACATGGACCGAGGCAAAGGCTCTGCCGGGGCCATAGTTATGAACGATGAGATCGTGGACCCCCAAAACCCCTTCATAGGAGAGGATCTGCTCCTTGACGCGGGCGGTCAGCTCCGCATCGGCGCCCTCGCCCAAAAGGGGCTGGATGGTATCCTTCATCAGTATCACGCCGGAGTACATAATAAAGAGGGCAACGGCCGTACCCATCAGCCCATCGGCATTATAGCCGATCAGCGGGGTCAGGAGCAGAGCGACCAGCACCGCGGCGGTGGAGATGACATCGTTGATACTGTCGCGGAAATTAGCCCGCAGAGTATCGCTGCCGATGATCTTGCCCATGGTGCGGTAGAATAAGCCCTGCCAAAGCTTCATGCCGATGGAGAGCAGCAATACCGCGATCAGCAGCGGGGAAGAGGCCGCCTCCTCCGGCGCAAAGATCTTGGGAAAGGATTCCTGCACCAGGGTAAAGCCCACCACCACCATCATCATGGAGATCAGCATGGCGGCGATATATTCCATCCGCCCATGGCCGTAAGGGTGCTCCTCATCCGCCTGCTGAGCGGAGAGGCGAAAGCCGATGAGGGTGATGATGGAGGAGAGACTGTCGGCTAAATTATTGATACCGTCGGCAATGATGGCGATGGCGCCGAAAAGGGCGCCCATGGCGATCTTTCCCGCCGCCAGCAGCAGGTTGGTCACGATCCCCACCGCTCCTGCCACCGAACCGTGGCGCGCGCGGACCAGAGGATCCTCCACATTTTGATAGTCTTTGATAAAAAGACGGCGAATCAGTTGGGTCATAAAGCATACCTCGAAAGAGTCAGCCGCACAATTGTGCGGCTGAAGAATTATTGATAAGCGCGATATAAGAAGGTGACGATCTGGGCGCGGGAGCAGGGATCGGCAGGGGCAAAGGTGGTTGCATCCTTGCCGTTGGTGATCCGGTTTTCCACCGCCCAAAGGACAGCCTTGGTATAATAAGCCTCGGCGGCCACATCGGTAAAGGGATTTTCGGCTGTCACCTCTGCGGCGCCCTTGGCCCGCCAGAGGAAGGTAACGATCTGCCCGCGGGTGCAGGTGGTGCCGGGCTCAAAGGTGGTATCGGTCATACCGGTGGTGATGCCGTTTTCCACCGCCCAGCGCACCGCCTTTTCATAATAGGAATCGGCGGCCACATCGGTGAAGGGCAGCTCCGCTCCCTGAGGCTCGGGGCTTCCCGCTGCCCGCCAGAGGAAGGTGACGATCTGGGCGCGGGAGCAGGGATCTGCAGGGGCGAAGGTGGTCTTATCCTTGCCGGTGGTGATCTGCTTTTCCACCGCCCAAAGAACCGGCTCATGGAAATAATCCGTGGTTCTCACATCGGTAAAGGGATTCTTAAAATCTCTGTAGACCGGCACAATGAAGTGCGCCTTGGCATTGGGATCAGTGAAGGCACGGGCTAAAATCTGCGCTTCTGTTTTTGGTGCAGATGGCGTATCCATATATACACCGCCTTCAAAACGCGCATAGCGAAAGAAGTAGATGGTGCTTCTGCCGCGATCGACATAACCATCTTTGATCCAATTGGCGCCCTCAACAAAAGAACGATACACCGAATTCCAATTGCGTTTTTTTGCATATTCCGCGCCAATGGTGGGGTTATTTGTATAGCATTTGATTCCAAAAAAATTGTAATAACCCTCATAGTTTTCGATGGCACCTCTGGCGAACGGAGAGGATCCATAACCGGACTCATGAGCCGCACGGCTTGCTATGATATACGGGTTCATCCATAAAGACCGGGACGCATCTTGAATATAACGGACAGCATCTGCCTTGGTAATAATTTGATCCACAAGTTCAGGATATTTTTTAAGCGTAGGCTCATTATACCAAATGGCGCTAATCCCTTCGCTGGTCCAGAAGGAAGGGTCATAAGTATTAATGTCTAAGAAAGCAAAAATATCTTTTTCGTTTAGATAATTAAGGGGATTCAGGTGATCCTCATTGGTTGCGCCGTAGGTGGCTTGCTCCCAGGCTAAAGCATCAGCATAAGTTTGTTCTACATCGACAAAAGTAAAACTCCAATTGGGATGAGCGGACTGGAGAGCAGCAATGGGTTCGGCATAGATCTCAGGCATTTCTGTTTCCAACCATTCCCATTGTACAAAGTCTTTATAGATATAACCAACAACACCGGTATAAAGTTGCTCTACCAAGTGCCAATCGCCTTCTGTTTTTAAGTAGTAGACACGTTCTCCATCTTCGAAAGTTTCAAGAACAGAAGAATTAGCATCTGGATGGGCGTACATTTTTACAAGTGAATCTGTTTTAATTTTAGCTTTTGCATAAGCATAGTCAGAAGCATTGGGGTCGGTCATGCAAAGGAGATACTCTCTGGTTGTATTATCAGCCAAGGTGGCAGTTAAGGTGATCTTAGATCTGCCATGTCCCAATTTTAAGGGCTCTTTCAAAACATAAGGCGTATTTTTGTAAGGAAAATATCCTGCATACTGCTCCACTCCTACGGTGAGGTTGGTGAAGCCGGTATAACTGTTGATACTGCAGTTTTCAAAGCTTTCAGGGTGGATGATATAATAATCGGTATCGACATTAAAATCCAGCGCAAAGCCGCTGACGCTTATGGTATATTCCGGCGCGGGGGTCTCCTCGGCAAAGGCCGAGAAAGGGACGCTCAGTACCGAGATCAGCGCCATAAGCAGTGCGAGTGCGCGTAAGGGGAGCTTACTCGTCCCAGTTGTGTGCAACTTTCTGTACATCATCGTCATCCTCCAAAGCATCCAGGAGCAACTGCATTTTGAAGCGCTCCTTTTCGTCGGTGAGAGAAACATCATTATCGGCAATACGGGTCACTTCAGCGGTGAGGAAGGAATAGCCCGCCTCCTCCAGCGCGGTACGGACGGCAGAGAAGTTTTCGGGGGCGGTGAGGATCTCGAAGGCATCGCCTTCGGCGTCGAAATCATCGGCGCCGTTATCCAGCGCGCACATCATCAGCTCATCCTCATCGGCCTCTTCCTTATCCACGATCAGCACGCCGCACTGCTTGAACTGCCAGAGCACGCTGTTGGAGGCGCCCAGATTGCCGCCGAATTTATCGAAATAGTGGCGCAGATTGGCGGCGGTACGGTTGCGGTTATCGGTCAGGCAGTCCACAACCACGGCAACACCGCCGGGGCCGTAGCCTTCATAGATCAAGGACTCATAACTGCTGGTATCGCCTTCGCCTGCGGCCTTTTTGATGGCGCGCTCGATATTATCGTTGGGCACATTGGCGGCCTTGGCCTTGGCGATGACATCCGCCAGGCGGGAATTAGCGGCAGGGTTGGCACCGCCCTCTTTTACAATGACGCTGATCTCCCGCGCCATTTTGGTGAAGATCTTTGCCCGCTGGGCATCGGTCTTTCCTTTTTTGTTTTGAATATTATGCCATTTGGAATGTCCGGACATAGGTGTTTACGCTCCTTTTAAAAATTACTTAAAGATTATACCATAGGAATTTGTCGAATGCAACTTATTCCAGGATTTGGTCCACAGTTTTTGCCTAAAAAGGGAGGTTATTCTTTGGTTTCTTCCTTGGCGGCCTTGATGCCCATATAAAGATCATAAACGAAGATCATCAGGATATAGGAGCCGCCCGCCTGCACCAGATCCTTGCGGAAGGTGGCGGTTGCAAGAGCGAAGGCGCTCCAGCCGTTGCCCCAGATCAGCTGCATGACCACCTCAAAAAGGTAATAGCCCAAGACCGGCACCAAAGCGGCAAAGCCTGCTAAGCATTCGGGATGCTTTTGGCCGAAGGGCAGCTTCATCAGCCCCTTGGCGGCAAAGACCGTCAGCGGCTTGATCACCAGGGTAGCGGGGGCGCGGAAAAGATAACCCTTCATCAGGTCGGCGGCAACACCGCTGACCCCTGCGGCAACCGCCGCGTGGGGCGCAGGCAGGAAGATCGCCGCCAGCAGAATGAAAACATCGGCGGCGTGAAGATAGCCGTAGGCGGTGGATTGACCGATCATCGCGGCCGCCAGCATCAGAATGCCCCAGAGAAGGGCGGATTTTAAAGACTTGGAGATTTTCATTATTTGCGCTCCTTTTACAGATTATTTTTATTCTATCACTTATAAAGTAAGAATGCAACCGTCGGCAGAAAAAGTTTACTTTTTGCCGACCAAGTGTTATACTTTGAGATGAGGTGATAAAAAATGAACCGTAATAATGATTATCTTGGTACTGCACCGCTTGGTCGGCTGTTGCTGAAGCTTTCCTTGCCGACGGTGGCGGCTCAGTTGATCAATATGCTTTATAATATTGTGGACCG
>JAZUNB010000115.1:0-2827 GCA_045603925.1 Eubacteriales bacterium | reverse complement strand
CGCAAGCGGTGGGAGCACCCATGGAGTCTGCATGCTGGCTGAGCAGTACGCAGCCGCCGTCGATCAGAGCCTGAGCGGCCTGCTTCTCCATCTGCTCATCGTACCAGGAGCCGGTGAACTTCACATCCATGGTCACGCTGGGGCAAACAGACTTAGCGCCCAGATAGAAAGAGGTTACCGGAAATAACTTCAGCGAAGGTGAAAGCGCCCACATAACCCATCTTAGCCTGCTCAGCGGTGATGGTGCCTGCGGCGATCATCTCATTCAGCTTCATGCCTGCAACAACACCGGCCATGTAACGACCCTGGTAGATGTGTGCAAAAGCATTGTGGAAGTTGGCAAGGTTTGCGGTATGAGCCTGGGTACCGGTCGCGTGGCAGAACTCCACATCGGGATACTCGGCAGCAGCCTTCATCAAGAAGGACTCATGGCCGAAGCTATCGGCGAAGATGATGTCGCACTCTTCAACCTCGATCAGCTCAACAGCTGCATCGTAGCAAGCGTTGGACTCGGGGATATCGGTCTTCTGAACCATCTCCACGCCCATCTTGGCGCAAGCTTCTTTTGCAGCGTCAATGAAGTTCTTATCATAGGTGGACTGCTCATCATGCAGGAAGATGAAGCCGACCTTCAGGTCTGCGCTTTCATTGCTGTTGGGACCGCAGGATGCCATGGTAAACAGCATCAATACAGCCAACAGTACGGCTAAGATTCTTTTCATTTCTTTTTCCCTCCGAAAAAATTTTTTATTTATAATATCTGCTTTTGCAGGTATTACCCTCTGAATCTCAACGAATGATCGGTCATTTCATCGATGATGGCAAGCGATTCCACCCGAATGCCTTCTTTGCGCAGCCCGTCGCCTCCGCCCTGGAAGCCCTTTTCAATGGCGGTGGTGCAACCGATCACCGTTCCGCCCGCCTGCGCCACCAGATCCATTAATCCGCGGATGGCGCAGCCATTGGCCAGAAAATCGTCCACGATCAGGATCCGCTCATCGGGAAGCAGATTTTCTTTGCTGACCACCACCCGATAGTCAATATTATGGGTATAGGAATGGACCACCGTACTGTAAAGATCATCCTCCACATTGATGGACTTTTTCTTCTTGGCAAACACCAGGGGGAGGCCCATTGCCGCGGCGGCCGCCATTCCGAGGGCGATCCCCGAGGCCTCAATGGTCAGGATCTTGGTAGGCTTGTCCCCTTCAAAAAGACGGGCGATCTCTTTGCCCATCTCCATCATAAAGGGGGTATCGATCTGGTGGTTCAGAAAGCTGCCCACCTTCAAAACATGGCCGGGCAGGACCTTTCCGTCTTTTAAAATCCGCTCTTCTAATGCCTTCATTTAATCTCCTCATCCCATAAGATCATACATCTAAATAGTATCAAAAGCGATGTTTTTTGTCAACACCAAACTGACAAAAAACGCTCTATTTTATCTCTTTACGGCGGCCCACAAAACCGCCGCCATCTCCTGCCCCAGATCAATGGCATATTGGGGGCAACCGGCATAGACCAAGGCGCCGTTTTCATATAAAGTCATCACCGCATAGTCCCCGCTGAAGTTTTCCATTACCAGCTCCACCGACTCCCCTTGAGGCTCAATCACCTTGCCTTCGGCATAGGCGGAGCCCAGATCCATCAGATCTCCGGAGGTCAGCGACAGAGCGATCCAGCCGTTTCGGTCCTTGGTATAACGGAACACATAAGCAAACTGATTATTGAAGCCGATGGCATCGGCAATGGTGCGCCCCACCGAAACAGGGGTGGAATCAAAGCTGGTGACCAGATAGCAGTATTGGACTCCCGGTCCGTCGGGGATCACTGCCATCAAAAGGTTTTTATTCTTTCCGCCCTTCAGCCCGTAAAGGGTGGTTCCCTTGGGGAAGGTTCCTTCCAGATCCTCACCCACTGTTCCCACCAGGTTGGTGCGATAATTGAGATAGCCGGGATTTTCGGCAGTGGGCTCATAGCGGAAGGGGCAGCCCTTGGTGGTATAGACCCGCCCATTGGCGGTCACCTGATAATCCGCAACCGGCGGCACTGCTTTATCCGCCTTTTCGGCGCAGCCGCTCCCTGCGATCATTATAATAAAAAGCAGAATTCCTGCCATCCATCGTTTCATAGACGCTCTCCTTGTTTTGATCTGCATTCATTATACCTTTTTTTACGGCAGTTGTCGAGCCTTTTCCATTATTTTTTGCAGATTAAAGGTTGACACTTCCTTTTATATAATGATATACTTGAACCAGAATGAACCTTGAAAGGAACAATGAATGATGAAACGGATTTTATGTATTCTTCTGGCAGTTCTTCTGCTGACCCCCGCGGTCTTTGCAGATGAGACCATGACCCTGTCCCTCAGTCAGGTAGAGGGCGAGATCGGCGATAAGGTTACAGTGATCGGCAAGGTGGAAAATGCCCCCAGCTGCGCCTCTTATCGGGTGATCCTCACCTATGATAACACCTGCCTGAAGCCCCTTTCCGGCCAAAAGGGAAGCGGCACCTCCGGTCAGACTGCCATTAATATCAATGCGGCCCATCAGGGCAAGAGCGCCATTGTAGCCATGGCGGCCAAGGCCAGCCAGGCGCTGATCGGCAATGCAGAGCTGTTTATCCTTGAATTCGAGATCATCGGCAATCCCCAGGGCACCAATTATACCGAGATCGCGGTGGCTTACCACGAATTCTTCAACGAAGATCTGGCGCGGGTCAGCCCCACCGTAACCGCAGGCAAGGTGACCTATCCTTCCCTGCCGGTCCCCACCCCTCCCCCCGCGGGAAATGAGGGAGAGACCACTCCGGAAAATCCCACCGATCCTGA
>JAZUNB010000114.1:0-7547 GCA_045603925.1 Eubacteriales bacterium | reverse complement strand
CTGTCTTTTTGAGGCAATTGAATAAGAAAACACCTTGGGCCACCCTTCATAAGGAACTAATACTCCCGCAATGCTGACGCATTACGGGAGTTTTTTATTGTGTTTGGGCGGAAAAGATGCTCTCAAAACCGCCTCTTCCTTGCGAAGGGCTGCCCTTCGGCAGGTCTTTTTTATTTCAATTCATTACGCGCTTTATAGATGGCCTGGGAAACGGAGGATACACGGATGATCTCAATCCCTTCAATGGGATGAGTCAATTTATTGCGGGATGGAACCATAATTTTTGTGAAGCCCAGCTTTTGCGCCTCTTTGATGCGCTTCTCCAAAAAGGATCCCGCCCGCACCTCGCCCGAAAGCCCGATCTCGCCGACAGCCACAAGGTCGCCAGGCATCTCAAAATCGGTAAAGCCCGAGGCGATAGCCAGTGCTATGGCCAGATCAGCAGCAGTTTCAAACACGCGGAAACCGCCGACGACATTGACATAAGCATCTTGATTATACAGCACCATATTGGCGCGTTTTTCCAGAACTGCAATCAGCAGGGACATTCGATTATAATCAATACCGCTGCCCATTCGCCGCGGAACGGGGGCGCCGGTTTTGGAAACCAAGGCCTGAATCTCAGCCAGAATAGGACGGGTCCCTTCTAAAAGACAGGTGACACAGGTTCCCGGTACATTCTCGGGGCGGCCGTCCAAAAACATTTTAGAGGGGTTATCGATCTCTACCAAGCCACAGGTCTGCATATCGAAAACACCGATCTCATTGGTGGAGCCAAAGCGGTTTTTAACCGTGCGAAGAATACGATGATTCAGGTTTTTATCGCCTTCGAAATAGAGGACGGTATCCACCATATGCTCTAAAACCTTTGGGCCCGCAAGGGCGCCCTCTTTATTAACATGGCCGATAATAAATACGGTAATTCCCTGCTCTTTGGCGAGGTGCATCAGCGCGGCGGTGGTTTCCTTGATTTGAGAAACAGTACCCGGAGCGCTGGAAACATGATCCGACATCATGGTCTGAACCGAGTCAACGATCAGAACATCGGGTCTGCTTTGATAGCAGGTCTCTAAAACGGTCTCAACATTGGTCTCGCAGGCAAGATAGAGGTTTTCGGAATGAACGCCCAATCGCTCAGCCCGCAATTTGATCTGCCCCATTGATTCTTCGCCGGATACATAGAGGATCTTTTTGGTTTCGCCGAGATGCTGGCAGATCTGCAGAAGAAGAGTGGACTTTCCGATGCCGGGATCCCCACCTACCAAGGTGAGAGAGCCGATCACCAGGCCACCGCCCAAAACCCGGTCCAATTCCTTAAGACCGGTGGAAAAGCGCATCTCTCCCCCGCTTTGGATCTCGCTGATATGTTTGATCTCAACAGCTCTTGCGGTCTTGACCTCTGCTTTCCCGACAGATACGGTAACGGTTTGCTCCTCCATCGTGCTCCATTCCTTACATTGGGGGCATTGGCCATACCACTTGGGGCTTTCATAGCCGCAATTTGTGCAACTGAAAACTTGTTTGATCTTTGCCATTTTGAACCTCTTTTACTTCTGCATTGCAAGTACCTCTGCAATCAGCGCAGATAATTTTTCTTGATACTCAGCGGTCTTTAGTTTTCCGAGCTCTTCGGAATTGGATAAAAAACCGCATTCGATCAATACCGACGGATTATCAATATGAGAAAACAAATAGATATTTTTTGAGATGGTTTTAACGGTTTTGGTATTCTCCGGTTGAAGCTCCAAATTGAACTTTAACTGTAACTGCTCTGCCAAGGCTTTTGCCGACGGCGCATCAGCGGTATAAAACACCTGAATGCCGCGAACCGAAGGGTCGGGATAACTGTTCATATGTATACTGATCAACGGAATCGCGGGATTTTCCTTGGCAATGGCGATCCGATTGCGGATATCCGAGACCTTTTTGGCGTGAATAGTCTCTCCTTCGGTAAAGATACTGTTCTCATCCGAACGGGTCAGAATATGCGGAACAGAATAAGACTTCAGCGCATCCGAGACTTTCAGCGTTACCGCAAGGTTCAGTTCTTGCTCGGTGGTGCCGTCGGCACCCGAGGTTCCGCCGTCGGGAAGTCCATGGCCGGCATCCAGAATATATCGGGTCTCATCCGCGGAAGTCTCCTTCAGCTGAAATCGGTACTGAAGATTAAAAGCGACAAGAGCAAATAATACAGAGATGGCAAAAACCGCGGAGATTCCCTTGATCTTATTTAAAAGCACATATATCACCTCTTCAAATTATATGAAGAGGTGAAAACGATCATTCCTCCGGCATACGGGAGAGCAGCTTTTTATAAAGATTTAAGAAAACATCGCTTAAAATAAAGTTTTTATAACCTGCAATATAGCCAAGCCAGGGAAAGAGGATCATCGGTAAAAAGGCCAGCGCCATAATCAACGGCTGATGATTGGGAAACATCCCCGCCAGAGGCCAATACCAATACATATCCGCAAGGCGGAAGCCCAGCCAAGCCCACCAAAACTTGCCGAATTGATAAAGCAGATAGATCAAAAGAAGCGGAACGGCGGCAAAGGCGCCTTCCACTGCGCCGCGATACAAATAGCCGCGGTAATGGGGGTCCTTGGGAACCCTGCGGGGATCCCGGATTCCGCTTTTAAATCCGGAGCGATAAGCGCAATATGAATATAAAAGCATGGTAATACCGAAAGCAAGAGTATATCCAAGTAAACTGTTTTTAAAAATAACCGATACGGTAAGTACCAGCATGGCGGCGGAAATATTGGCCACCACTTGATCCAGCAACAAAGAGCCAACGCCCTTAAAAAGATGTTTCATTCTTATACCTCGTAACGCAGATTTTTTAAATAATCCGTATAGCACCGAAAAGCGGCGGGAATTGCCTTTTCTTCAAGGATCTCCCCGATGGAAAACCAGCAATAATCCGAAGATTTTTCAGAAAGTTCCAAAGCATATCCGCACATATGCCATTCAATATGGGAAAAAATGTGAACAGAGTCCTGTAAAGCAACAATACTTGACACATCTTCGGGCTTAAAATGGCATAAAAGACGGTCTTTTGGCTGCTTTTTCGGTAGATTGGGAAATTCCCAAAGATTTGCCAGCAAACCTTTAGAGGGGCGGCGGTTTAATGCCACCTCATTCCCGCACCGCAAGATCAATACGGTTTTTTCTTCGATCTTACGGGCTTTTTTAGCCGCTTTCACAGGAATCTCGTTGGTCAGAGCCTTCTTCTTAGCAACGCATAAATGCGCCAGGGGGCAATTCTCACAATGCGGCTCCCCATTGGGCAGACAAACGGTTGCCCCCAGCTCCATCAAGCTTTGAGTAAACTCCGAGGTCTTATCTTGGGGATAAACCTCTGCCAAGGACGCAGTGAACGCTTTTTTTACCGCAGGAGAGGCAATATCCTCATAAGAACCCAATAAGCGGGAAAGCACCCGCAAAACATTTCCATCCACCGCAGGGGTCGGTAGACCCAGAGCGATGGAGCAGATGGCGCCTGCGGTATATTCCCCGATCCCCGAAAGAGCCAGCCAGCCGGCAAAATCGGTTGGAAAACCGTTGGCGACGATCTCTTTTGCAGCCTTTTGCAGATTGCGGGCGCGGCTATAATACCCCAGCCCTTCCCAAAGCTTCATCAGCTGATCTTCCGGTAGCTCTGCCAAGGTATTTACATCGGGAACCTCTTCCATAAAACGCAGATAATATGGAATCACAGGCTCCACTCTTGTTTGCTGCAGCATGATCTCGGAGATCCAGACCCGATACGGAGTCGGATCATAGCGCCACGGGAGATCGCGTTTATTTAATTCATACCATTCAATTAACGGTTTGACGATCTTCTTCATTTTTATACCTCTGATTAAACCCATTATAGCGGATATTCTAATAAATATCTATGAATTTTTTTAAAATTTTTATTTTCCTTCAAAAATACGACAAAATTGAAAGGCATCGATGCTTATAATGGGTCATGGATAACTGAATTGAAAAGGAGTGTTTCCATGATCCGAATCCAGAATAAGCTGGACAAGCTTGAAAATTCCGCCATTACATTCTTCTATTTTTTACTGCGCTCTTCCCTTTCCTTCGGGATCGGTTATATAACGGCGAAATGCAATATTTTTGCCGACTTCTCCCCTTTTTCCCTGATCCTTTTATCCATCAGTCCCAAGATCGGTCTGGTACCGACCTTTTGTTTTTTAGGGAGCGCGCTGGGGCATCTATCCAATCCCTTCCAGCTATCGGTTTTTAAATATATCACTGCGCTTACCATGATCTATATCATCTATATGATCTTTCAAAAGAGTATGCATATCATTAAAAACGATTCCGCCATTTTGGCGGCAGGATGCTGCCTTGGTTCGGGGATCCTCTTTATGTTGGTAGAAGGATTTGCCCTGTATTCGGTATTATTATTGATCTGCGAGTGCGTTTTGATCTGCTGCTGTATCTATTTTGTAAATTATGCGGCAGAGGCTTTTAAAAAGTGCTGTTTTTTGTCCTCGCGGGAACTGATCGCAGCCTCGGTCACTTTGATTCTGATCTTGATCTCCCTGCAACACATTACCGTCTTTCAGTTGAATGTTTCAAGAATGCTGATGTTTGCCTTGCTGTTTTTGGCCTTCTCCTGCCTTAAAACAAGCCATTCGGCGGTTTTGGGATGTTGCCTCGGGATCATTTCGGCCGCCATCGGAAACGGCGGTGAAGCGATATTTACTGCCATGATCGTCGGAACACTGCTTGGCTGCGTATTTTCCTCCTTTTCGGAAAAACTCGCTGTAACCTCCTTCGGGATCGGCTATTTTGCGGTGTTATTCTTTTTTGGTAAATTTCCCTGGAATTATTGGTACTTTGCAGAGCCGCCCATCGCAATGGCGGCGGTATTTTTTGTTCCCAAAAAACAACTGAAGGAATTTCTTTCCTCTTATATTGCCGTAAGATCTTCTGAGGAAGAGCCCATAAAAAAGAATCAGACCGAAAATATGGATCAATTAATAGAAGAGTTTTCCTCGCTGTCAAAAAAGATCGAAAACAAAATGACCCAAGGCGCGGCAGAGCTTCAATTCTATTTTGAGGAAGAAAAAGCAATAAAAGCGGCGCTGGAAAAGCGAAATCTCAACGTGATGGATCTGAATTTCATTAAAGATCAGAATCATTGCAAAAAATGCGAGATCATTATCGATAAGCAAGAAGATCTTCAAGTTGAAAATATCCTTTCAGACACGATTACCCCCTATTTTAAAGATGGGTGTTCTGTGAAGATAGTGGAACAAAAGAGTTCGATTCTTGCAATATTCAAAGAGAAAAGCGCCTTTACCATCTCCTGCGCCGCCCTATGCAGAAATAAGCAAAATGAGACCGTATCAGGCGATCATACCTGCGGTTTTTATATTGATAAAAACTCCTATTGCATTCTTCTTGCAGACGGAATGGGCTGTGGAGAAAATGCCGGCCACGAAAGTAAGCTTGCGGTAGATACCCTTCAAAAGCTTCTGCAGAGCGGCCTCTCGGTCCCCAATGCACTGAATGTTTATCGCTCTACCGAGCGGTTTCGGAATGAGGATTTCTTTACTACACTTGATATCTGTATTATTGATCTGAAGGATGGGATCGTCGATTTCTATAAGGCCGGTGCTTTCGATAGCTTCTTAGTTCATAAGGATCGGCTCACTGTTATCGGCGGAGGCGGAATTCCTTTGGTCTTGAGTGAAAATGACCGTGTTAAGCATCAGAGCCTACGCATCAGCAACAATGACTACCTGATTATGGGATCTGACGGTCTGGCGGCTTTTAATGAACAAACGGAGGCCTCGATTTTACTCTGCAAGGACAGCAGTATCCGCATATACGCCCAAAACATCTTTCGGCGCCTATCCCAGGTTTCGAATGAAGATCGGAACGATGATGTAACCGTTATTATTGCAAAATTTCAAAAAGCGGTTGAATAAGTACCGCAAGTTGCCGGATACTAACATAGAGGTGTTGGTATGATCAAAGGAATCGGAAAGCAAATTATTTTAATGAATAACACGGAGAGCGAGATCTTTGAACAAGCGATCTTCATTTTGCGCTCTCAGGATAAAATGCCCTATAAAAACATTGTGAAAGAGTGCGAAAGAATGATGCATAGCCACATCCACCCCGACCGAAGACAGCATTCGGCAAACGGCTGGCGTATTGCGTTTTTTATAGCATTGTTTTGTATCGTTGCTTTGCTGGCTTTATATCTTTTAAAATAGTGAAATCCCCCGCACTCGCGGGGGATTTTCTATTAAACATTAAAGCGGAATAATACGACATCTCCGTCTTTCATTACATACTCTTTTCCTTCACTGCGAACCAGACCCTTTTCCTTGGCGGCAACCATTGAGCCGCAAGCCACCAGGTCCTCATAGGCGACCACTTCGGCACGGATAAAACCGCGCTCAAAATCCGTATGGATCTTTCCTGCGGCCTGAGGCGCCTTGGTCCCATCGGTGATGGTCCAGGCCTTGGTCTCCATTTCGCCGCTGGTAATATAACTGATCAGACCCAGAAGATTATAGCAGGTAGAGATCATACGATCCAAGCCGCTGTGCTCAAAGCCAAGCTCTGCGAGGAACAGTTCCTTTTCCTCGCTGTCCAGCTCGCTGATCTCTTCTTCCAGGCGGGCGCAGATCACCAGAACATCGGCGTTTTCATTGGTAGCGCGCTCCTGCACCTTTGCTACATAAGGATTATCCAACTTGCCGTTTTTGAAGTCTTCCTCGCTGACATTGGCGGCATAGATCACCGGCTTATTGGTCAGAAGAGATACTGTTTTCATAATCTCCTGCTCGTCATCGGTAAACTCTACCGTATTTACAAAACGCTCCGCCTCCAGAGCAGCTTTGATCTTTTTGAAGAGCTCCACTTCGACCAGATGCTTTTTATCGCCCTTAGCCAGCTTCAGAGCCCGATCCAAAAACTTATCCACCAGCTCCAGATCAGAGAAGATCAGTTCCAGGTTGATCGTCTCGATGTCGCGGATGGGATCGATGGATCCATCTACATGAACGATATTATCATCCGAGAAGCAACGAACCACATGGACAATGGCATCTACCTCGCGGATATTGCCCAAAAACTTATTGCCAAGCCCCTCTCCGCGGGAGGCTCCTTTCACCAAGCCTGCGATATCCACAAATTCGATCACAGCGGGGACAACCTTTTTGGATTTATTCATCTCCGCCAAAACATCCAACCGTTTATCGGGTACACAAACAACACCCACATTGGGATCGATGGTGCAAAAGGGATAGTTGGCCGATTGCGCCTTGGCGTTGGTGATCGCGTTAAAAAGTGTACTCTTCCCCACATTAGGCAAGCCTACAATACCTAGTTTCATATATATTCATATCTCCTTATTTTTCCTTTATTTTCAAGGGTTTTTGCGTTATGGCGTTTTGGTTTTTACACCATTTTTACACCATTTCTAACTTCATTTTGCGTTTGAGGCATTTTCAAACTGTTTGATTGCTTTGAGCAGAGAATCCTCTGTTACGTGAACATATCGATCCATT
>JAZUNB010000113.1:0-5325 GCA_045603925.1 Eubacteriales bacterium | reverse complement strand
TGCGTCTTCCTTTGTAATTTTGCCTGATTCAAGGTCGTTTTTATAAAAGGCGTACAAAGTATTATCAAGACCATTACCAAGAGAGCGTACCTGATAACTGTCTATGCTTTCCGAAATTATAAAGTAAATATAAATTAATTGTAATGCTTCATAGAACGACGTGGGGGCACCGTCACGCAGATTTTTAAGACATTCTGCAATGTCACCTGCCTTTTCAAAGCTTTGTTTTTTTGCTAAACGGTACATTCTATCAATTAGATCAATGATAGCGGTATACTGAATCTCAATACCTTCAAAAAAAGCGGAAACCTCTTCGGTTAAAGTGCCGTTTTTTCTATGCGTATGACTGTATTGTCTCGCCCTTTCACGAACACCCGAAAAACCAAGCTCCATAAGCGATTTCCAGTCAGGCACAACGTGGTCATAATCTGCCCAGATTATAACCGCGCCCGAACGGTTAAAATCATCGCCGCGTTGCAAAGTTTCAGGAGCGCGATAAGCTCTTGATTCCCTTTCCCATTTTTTAAAGGTTGTATTATTGGCCAGTCGGTTAAGAGAATAAAGACCAACAAAATAATCGTGTTCGTTTATATACAAACGCTCATTTTCAAGAACATATTTGATAGCCATAGCTCTTGCGACTGGATGCGGAAATTGCTCTGTTTTAAAAGAAAGTTCTTCAAGTCCTTTTAAAAGCTCTGTGTCATCAAGTCCGCTTTCTTCAATATACCCGATTCCGTGATATGCCATACGTCTGAAAGCATTAAACTCTTTATCGGGATCGTGATACTTTCTTTCAATATAATATCGATCTGTTTTTGTAATCATATAAACACCGCCTTTTAAGTTCATTCTATAACAAAACGATACATTTTACAATGAACGAAAGAAAATCACTTGACTATTTCGAAAGTGAATTTTATAATAATGTCGGTGATTATATGAAAAACTTTATGACGCACAATTTTATAATCGGCGAAATCACATTTGCGAATATTGTCAGGGCAGGTACAGGCACCAAGACTCACAAAAACAGGAAAAGCCACGGTCTTGCCTTTTTCCCCGGTGGTGAAAGAACCTTTTATTTCGATAGCAAAAAAATCAAGGTCGGAGAAAACGAGGTCGTATATTTCCCCAAAGGCTCCAACTACACAATAGCGGAAAAAATGTCCTTTGACTGCTATGCGATAAATTTTGAAATGCCTGATGGCGCCCTGTTTGAGCCTTTTTCATTTAAGATTAAAAATGCAAATATCTATCTCGATAGTTTTATGCAAGCACATAGGCAGCAAGCGCGAAAGGTAATGGGATATGATTCTAAAATCAAATCCGAGCTTTATAACATAATTTATAATTTGCAAACGGAATATCATACACCGTATACTAATTCTAAAATTACCGAGCCGGCAATAAACTATATTCACTCAAACTATTCTAAAGAGAACATAAGCATTGAACACCTTGCATCATTATGCGGTATAAGTACCGTACATCTCAGAAATACTTTTATCAAACAGTTTGCAACCTCTCCTCTCAAATACATAAACAATCTTAAAATGGCCCGTGCAAGAGAACTACTTGATTCACAATTTTATACGGTAAGCGAAGTATGTTTTCTCTCAGGCTTTAACAATGAAAGTTATTTCAGCCGGGAATTTAAAAAGCATTTCGGCATATCGCCCAGTGAATATGCAAAAGCATCCCGACTTTGATCGGGATGCTTTTGCTATTCTGCGGCGGAGAGCATATTTTCGATGAAGATGCCGTAGCCTTTTGTTGGGTCCTTGATCAGCACATGGGTCACCGCGCCGATGAGCTTGCCGTTTTGAAGGATGGGGCTGCCGGACATTCCCTGCACAATGCCGCCGGTCAGTTCCAGAAGCTCGGGATCGGTAACGGTGATGCAGAGGTTGCGGTATTCTTCCAAATTATTATTGATGCGGGTGATCTCGACGGTATAGGCCTTGGCGGTGCCGCCCGAAAGGGTACAGAGGATCCTGGCCTCTCCCAATTGGATCTCTTCCTTGAGGGCGATGGGATAGGAAACGCCGCTGAAGGAGGCGGTGCAATGGCCGAAGATGCCGGCATTGGTGTTTTCCAGCACCGTACCCAGAGTCTCATCCTTCAGGTAGCCCAACAGCTCCCCGGGGGCGCCGGCTTCCCCCTCCTTGATGCCGCTGATGTGGGCGGTGACCAGGGTGCCGCTTTCCACCGGCATGGTAAGGCCTGTATCCACATCGGAGATGGAATGCCCCAAGCCCGCGATGATCTCGCTTTCGGGGTCATAATAGGTGAGGGTGCCCAGTCCTGCGGTGCTGTCCCGCACCCAAAGACCGATGGAATAGCCCTCTTCGGTTTCGGTGGGGGTGACCCAAAGGGTCTGGCTGCGCTGATTGCGCAGGATCCGCACCTGCTGCTTCTGCCCCTGGCTCAGCTGCACCTGCTCCCGCAGTTCTTCATTGGAGCGCACCTCGGTATTATTATAGGAAAGAATAACATCCCCCACCCGGATCCCTGCCTCGATGCCGGTACTCCCCTCTTCCGCATCCACCACAATGACGCCCTTGGTATAAAGCTTTACCCCAAAGGGCGTTCCCAAAACCACCAATTGCTTTTGAGCGATCTTGCGGATGGTGGCATCCTTGAAGGGAAGAAGACCGAAAAGCTTGATCTTGGCGGTATAGCCTTCCGGTTCTCCTTGGTTTAAGGTTTCGGCATCGGCATCTAAGGTGTAATAAAGATCGGTTTTCGGCTCTTCTCCCGGATAGCAATGATAGAGGGTGGGAATTTGGGAAAGATAAATACCGAAGCCGCTAAAAAGATACGCCGCGGCCAAAAAATAGGCAAAAAATCGTAAACACTTTTTCATTCAAAAAACAACCTTTCCCGATTATTTTTTCATAAAGAAGTGTTGATATTCTTGTTAAAAAAATGAAAAAAGCCCCGATGGGGCTTTTTTCAGTATGTGAGATCCAGATACGGATTATTCTCGGTATAAAGGGCCGGCTCAAAGGCCTTGAGCAGTTCATCGGCGGCGGCTTCATCGGGGGGCGCGGCATTGCCGATGGGCAGCAGTGAAAGGGTCATTTCCCCAAGGGCGCCGAAGGTATAAACGCGCCGATTTCCGCTTTTTTGGAGGGTATAATCGGCGGGCAGGTTCTCTTGAAGCGTTGCCAGCTCCTCGGCGGTCTTGGGAAGGTTGGCCTGCACCTTGATCTCCAGAAAACAGCCGCTTTCCAAAAGATAGGAATAGGAATAATGACCGGTTGCCGTTTCCAGATATAAGCAACGGAAGCGGGCGCCCTCGGGCAGGGAGGCGGGCAAGAGCAAAAGCTCCTTACTGTTGAGATAGGCGGTGCCGAAGCCGGGGGCTTCCATCTGCTCCAGGGCCGTAATAAAGGCGCCGATGGAGCGGTAGGTTTTGGTATCGGCAGTATCAAGGATCACCGGTGCGTTGGGGGAGGCGGTATTCTCCGCTTCGATCTCATCAGCGGTACTGCTCTCGCTCTTCAGATCCGATTCATCGTATTTGGAGGATGCATCGGCCTTGTCTTTATCGGCATTGTCTCCGGGCTTGGGGGAGGAGGGTTCCTGATCGGCGTTGAAATCATCGGAAAAGGACATATCATCTTCTCCCACAATATCCCATTCACCCTCATCCTCTTCATAGATGGAGGTTTTTTTGGCAAGATAGGGCGCCAGAACCATACAGAGCAAAACAGCCGCGGCGGTACCCGCCAGGCTCACCGTATAGGCGGCCTTCCAGGTTTTACGGGGCGGCTCCGGGGCAGGACGGTGGTTTTGGGCTTCCCGCATCAGTTCCAGAGTCTCCTGCTGCAAGGCGGCGGAGGGTTGGAGCTCATCGAATGCTTCTTTATATTCTTTTTCAAACATCAATATTCTCCTCCTTCCAACAGATCCTTCAGTTTTTTGCAGGCGCGCTTGAGATGGGAGCGGACGGTGGAATGGTTGATCTCCAGAATCTCGCCGATCTCCTTGGTGGTATAGCCCTCATAATAATGCAGATGCACAATGGCCCGCTGGGGCTCCTTCAATTGCGCCAGTGCCGCCAAGAGATCGGAATGATCCTCTCCCTGAGGGGCGGCGGCAAGGACCTGCTCCTCCAACGGAAGATCCCTGCGATGGGCTTTTTTCAATTGATCCTTGCAGCAATTCACCGTTACGCGGATGAACCATGCCTTTTGATGCTCCCTGCTGCGGAAGACCGGCTGCGCCTTGAGGAACTTCAAAAAGACCTCCTGGTATACATCCTCCGCATCATGAGGGCTGTGCAGCTGGGCCATGGCCAGCCGATAGACGGTGGGGCCGTATTGAGCCAGCAGCTGCCGCATCAATTCGTTGGTATAAATGATCGCCACGCGTTGCTTCCTCCTGATATTCATACGAATAAAAAACAAAAAATGTTGCAAAAAGCGGGCAAAAAAGGTGCCGACCGCAGAGAAAATAAAAGAAAGGTATAACTGCGCACATCAGTATGATGGATTGCTTTTTGCAAAATAAAAATTCGAGCAATAAGGAAAAATCTCGGCTATGCCGAGATTTAATCCTTTTTCTGCTTTCCGCCAAAACGCTCTTCGACGTATCACATACGACTTCAAGCGTTTTGACGAAATCTGCACTCTTTTTTAATAAGCTTTGCCCCAGTAAACCAATTTTTTGGCCGGTTTACCGCAGCAGACGCAGGTATCGGCTACCTGCTCCTGATCCTCGAAGGGCATACAACGGGAGGTCACCTCTGCCTCCTCCTTCAACTGCACCTCGCAGGCCTCCTCCCCGCACCACATGGCGCGGATAAAGCCGGGCTTGGTGGCGGCGATCTCTTTCATTTCATCGAGATCGGTAGCGGTATAGGTCATGGAGATGCGGCGCTCCAGCGCGCGGTTATAGAGATTCTCATGGATCTCCTTCAAGAGCGCGGGGATCACCTCATTGAGCTTCGAGAGCTCCACAGTGAGCTTCTCGCCGGTATCTCTGCGGGAGAGGATGCAAACGCCGTTTTCGATATCGCGGGGGCCCAGCTCCAGACGGATGGGTACACCCTTCATCTCATATTCGGCAAACTTCCAGCCGGGGCTGTTGTCGGAGGCGTCCATCTTGACGCGGCAGCAGGCCTTCAACTGCTCCAGAACCTCCTGCGCTTTATCCAAAACGCCGGGTTTATGCTGCGCCACCGGCACGATCATCACCTGAGTGGGCGCAATATAGGGGGGGATCACCAGACCGTTATCATCGCCGTGGGTCATGATCACTGCGCCGATGAGGCGGGTGGTGGTACCCCAGGAGGTCTGATGGGGATAGGAAAGT
>JAZUNB010000112.1:0-28245 GCA_045603925.1 Eubacteriales bacterium | reverse complement strand
CAGATTCCTGTGGGAATCTGTCGTTTTCAACTAAATCCACCCTGATGGGTGGGTGAAATATTGCTTTGCAATGTGAAATACGCCTGCGGCGTGTGAAATTCGCCTCGACGGCGAGTGGGTGGATTTAATTTCACTTGATGCAATAGCATCAAATTTCACAATTTACGAAGTAAATTATTTCACCGTGAGCGTAAGCGAACGATTTCACTAAAAACGAACGGTTATGTAAGAGTTCGAATTCATACGCAAAAACAGCAAAAATATCTTTTTCATAGCTCATAGACAAATAGCCTTGGAAACCGCATTCTTATGCGGTTTCAATTTTTTTATCCCCGAAAAATACACGAATATTTCAAAAAAGCAGTAAAAAATGCTTGCATATACAGTCGCCTTTTTTATTCTCATGCAAATTGTATCGAATAATGCTATACTTGATGTAAACAACCGGTTCAGGAGGTACAAAATGGTAGTTGGTATATTGCTTGACGGTGGTATCGGTTTGCGAATGGGCGCAAATGTCCCGAAGCAATTTCTGGAGAGAAAGGGAAAGCCCGCTGTGCAATATCCTTTGGAAATTATGGAAAAGCACCCTATGATCGATGCAATTGAGATCGTATGTGTGGATAGTTTTATTGATGAAGCATGGCGAATTGTTAAGGAAGCGGGGATCTCCAAAGTGAAATGGATCACCGCTGCCGCAAGGCCGATCAATTACTCTGTTTTGCTGACCGAAAAGACATTCTGCGAAAGCGAATGTCTTTTTTTCTTGACAAATGCGCATAATATTATTATACTAAATTGAGAATTATTCTCAAATTCGCAGGAGGTTCGGAGCATGGCGAACTATCAGACCCGCCCTTTACGGCAGTTAATGGACTATTTTACGGCCCATCCGGAGAATAGCTATACAATCGAAGAGCTGGCCGAAGGTCTCACTGCCCAATACGGCCAAGAGGCGCCCGGAAAAAGCACTCTTTACCGCCTGATCCCCCGCTTGGAAAAGGAGCAGAAGATCAAGCGGTTTGAAAAGGACGGTTCTCACCGTTCTTATTATCAGATCACCGCCTGCGCCCATAATCATTTGCATTTGAAATGCACCAACTGCGGAAAGCTTTTTCACATGAAGGAAACAGCCTCAGAGCAATTGCTGCGGGAGGTTTTGGAAAGCAACGATTTTTCGGTGGATCAGCAGCAAACGGTTCTTTTCGGGCGCTGCAGATCCTGCAAATAAGAAAGGATTTTATGAAACAGAAATTTTTCAGCATTTTGCTGATCATCGTTTTAGCACTGACCCTCTCGGGCTGTCAAGCGCCCGCATCCGCGGCAGAGATCCGGATCCTTTGCACCGGTTTTGCCGCTTATGATTGGGCAAGCCGGGTAGCGGAGGTCGCGCCGCAGGTGAATATTTCCCTTTTGGGAAGCAACAGCGCCGATCTGCACAGTTATCAGGCAACGGTGGCGGATCTTGCCGCCATTTCCGATTGCGATCTCTTAGTCTATATCGGCGGAGCCTCTGATCAATGGGTGGAGGAGGCGCTGAAAAATCCGCGCAACCCCCAACGAAAGACCCTGGCGCTGACGGAGCTTTCCGCCCCCTCACAAGAGCATGACCATGATCATGAAAACGAAGAGCATATCTGGCTCTCCTTAAAGCATGCGGTTAAGGCGGTCAATGCCATTGCCGCTCTCCTGACCGAGATCGATCCCGCCAACGGCGCGCAATATCTTACCAACGCAGAGCGCTATCGCCAAGAGCTTGAGAGTTTGGATACCCGCTATCAGCAATGCGTGGATACCGCCGCACGAAAAACCTTGCTTTTTGCCGATCGGTTTCCCTTCCGTTATCTGACGGAGGATTACGGTCTCACCTACTATGCCGCCTTTGACGGCTGCTCGGCAGAGACCGAGGCCGGCTTCTCAACCATTGCTTTTTTGGCGGAAAAGATCGATGAATTGGCGCTGCACACTGTTTTGGTCATTGAGACCGGCGATCGGGTGATCGCTCAAACCGTCATCGAAAACACCCAAGCCAAGGATCAGCAGATCCTCGTTCTGGATTCCATCCAAGGCAACGGAAAACAGCGGATCGCCAACGGCGAGACCTACCTTTCCGTTATGGAACAAAATCTCACAGTGCTGCAAGCAGCGCTGAACTGAAAGGAAATTTTATGGCACAACTGACCTGCCAAAATCTCACCCTCGGTTACGAAGGAAAAACCGTAGCGAAAGAGATCAGCTTCTCTGTTTGCAAGGGGGATTATCTCTGCATTGTGGGGGAAAACGGATCGGGCAAGAGTACCCTTATAAAGGCATTGCTGCAGCTGAACAAGCCCCTGGGCGGAACCATTACCTTCGGCGATGGGCTGACCCAAAAAAGAATCGGTTATCTGCCCCAGCAAACGGTGATCCAGAGGGATTTCCCTGCCTCTGTGCAGGAGATCGTTCTCTCGGGTACACGAAGCGGATACGGTCCTTTTTATACCAAGGAACAAAAGGAAAAGGCCATGGAAAACATGGAAAAGATGGGTATTGCCCCTCTTGCCAGGCGTTGCTACCGTGAGCTTTCGGGCGGGCAGCAGCAGCGGGTCTTATTGGCCAGAGCCTTATGCGCCACCCAAGACCTTTTACTGCTGGACGAGCCGGTGGCAGGATTGGATCCTAAGGTGACCCACGAGATGTATAAATTGATTGCGGGACTGAACCGCGAGGGGATCACCGTTATTATGGTCTCCCACGATATCGGCGCGGCGGTGCGCTATGCCGATCATATTCTGCACATCGGCCGGGAGCCTCATTTCTTCGGTACCACCGAGGAATACCTGAAGACCTCTGTGGGAAGTGCCTATGCCAAGCAAGGAGGTGCGGGGGAATGAGTTCGTTTTTTCATTACTTCTCTTATCCTTTTGTGCAGTATGCGCTGATTGTGGGCATTCTGATCGCTCTTTGCTCTTCCCTTTTGGGCGTCACCTTAGTATTAAAGCGATTTTCCTTTATCGGCGACGGGCTCTCCCATGTTGCCTTCGGTGCGCTGGCCATTGCAACGGTCTTGAAGCTGACCAACGAGATGCTTCTGATCCTGCCCGTTACCGTCATCACCGCTATTCTTCTCCTGCGCAGCGGAAAAAAGACCCGCATCAAGGGGGATGCCTCTTTGGCGATGCTTTCCGTCGGTGCGCTGGCGCTGGGATATCTTTTAATGAATGTTTTTTCGGAGTCGGCCAATATTGCGGGAGATGTTTGCTCCACCCTCTTCGGCTCCATCTCTATTCTGACCCTGGGAACAGAGGATGTCTGGCTTTGCGGCGTGATGTCCGTCATTGTGATCCTGCTGTTTTTCCTTTTTTATCGGCAGATCTTTTCGGTGACCTTCGATGAGGATTTTGCCGCCGCCACCGGAATCCGCGCCAATCTCTATAACCTGCTGATCGCAGTGATCACCGCGGTTGTGATCGTTGTGGCCATGAATCTGGTAGGCTCCCTGCTGATCTCGGCTCTGGTGATCTTCCCTGCCCTTTCGGCGATGCGGGTCTTCAAAAACTTCAAGGCGGTCATTCTCTGCTCCGCTCTGATCTCGGTTTTTGCCGCCGCATTGGGGATCCTCCTTTCCATCTTCGGCCCGCCGGTAGGCTCCACCATTGTGGCGGTCAATATTGCTGTTTTCTTTCTTTTCAGCTTGATCGGAAGGATCAAAAAATGAGCCATTTCAAAAATGGTTCATTTTTTTATTTACAAATTCTGCATTTTCTTATATAATGAAATCAGAACAAACAAAGGAGAACTCAACTATGGCATTACCTATCATCACCATCGGGCGTTCCTTCGGCTCCGGCGGTCGGATCATCGGCGAAAAGGTCGCCACCCTTTTGAATATTCCCCTTTATGATAAGGAATTGGTGAAGATCACCGCTGAAAAAAGCGGTTTTCATACTGCAGTTGTGGAGCAAATGCAGCAAAATAAGCCTGCCAGCCTGCTCTATTCCCTCTCCGGCTCTGCAATTGAATATCCTTTGCAGGATCAGGTCTTTTATGCCCAATCTGCGGTGATCCGCGAATTGGCGGAAAAGGGACCTTGCGTTATTGTGGGCCGCTGCGCCGACAGTATCCTGGAGGAAGAGCATCGGGTATTGAAGATCTTTATCCATGCCCCCATCTCCCAGCGCGCCGCGAGAGCAAGAGATGTTTATAAGATCACCGCCAAAAAGCCGCTGGACTATATCAAATATGTAAAGAAATGCGATAAAAAGCGCAAGGCGTATTACGATTATTTCACCCATCGTCCCTGGGGCAAATCGGAGCATTATCATCTTTGCATCGACAGTTCTATCGGCCTGGATGTTGTGGCCGACATTATCGCCAGAACGGCCCGCGAGTTTCCCGAAGACTAATATTTACATAAAAAAGAACCCTTTTCAACGGGTCGTACCCTTGAGGACAATCGATAAAAAAACTCTCAATCTTGCTTCAAATGCTTGATTGAGAGTTTTTTATTCTATTAGGCGATATGTCGGCTTTTTGCCGACTCGATATATTTGCCAAAGGCAAATTCGATATAATTTTCCAAGGAAAATTGCGATATGATATAAATTTCTTTTCTCGTCCCGAAGGGACATATCGCACCGAAGGTATATCGCATCCCAACGGGATATATCGAAAATTCCAAAGGAATTTATATCACTTTTATTCTTCATTCAGAAGAAGCCATTGCTCGGTCAACTCCTCCCGGAGAGCACGCAGGCGCTCCAATTCGGCGCAGCATTCCTCCAAGGCTTTATAATCAGCGCCCGCCTCTTCCAGGCGTTTATTTTGCTCTGCAAGGGCTTTTTCCGTTTCCTCCAGCTGACGCTCGATGCGGGAGATTTCTTGGCGCCTGGCCGCTTCTTTTGCCCGCATTTCCTTACTTTTATAATTAGAGGGCGGGGCTTTTTTCTCTTTGGAGGGAGCTTTTTCCTCTTGGGGCTCCTCTGCCCAATATTCTTCCAGGCTTTTCAACTCCACCAAGCCGCCCGGGGTCAGTTTTAAGATCCTGGTAGGAACATGAGAGAGAAAATAGCGGTCATGGGAAACTACCAAAAGATTGCCGCTGAAATCGGCAAGGCTTCGCTCCACCTCTTCCCGCGCAGGAAGGTCCAGATGGTTGGTAGGCTCATCAAAAAGCAGGGTATTGCACCGCTTAGGCATCAGCGCCGCAAACTGAAATCTTGCCCGCTCACCGCCCGAAAGAGTCCCCACCTTCAGTTCCACCTCCTCCCCCAGGAAGGAGACCTGCGCTAAAAGAGAGCGCAGCTGCTGATAGTTCATTTGAGGATAAAGATCCGATAATTCCTGCAATACGGTATTTTCGTCGTTGATAAAATGGGTTGCCTGGCGGAAGATGGCCCGCTGAATATTGGCGCCCCAGCGGATATTGCCGCAAACAGGAGCAAGCTCACCCATCAAAACCGAAAGCAGGGTGGTCTTTCCGGTGCCGTTATCACCGACGATGGCGATCTTTTCGCCCTTTTGCATCCGAAAGGTAAGGCCGCTGAACAGCCGATGATCTTCTCCGACCGAAACGGTGAGATCTTTGCATTGGAGTACATCGTTGCCCCCCGCAAGATCCACGGGAAATTTCAGTTTCAAGCGCCGTTCATCGGAACGGGGCTTCTCGATCAGTTCCATCTTTTCCAGCTGCTTACGACGGCTTTTTGCCATAGCGGAGGTAGAAGCCCGCACCAGATTACGGTCAATATAATCGGTCAGCTTGGCCACTTCTTTTTCCTGCTGTTCAAATAAGCGTTCCTGTTCCTTAAGATACAGTTCCTTTTGCTCTTTAAAGGCAGTATAGTTCCCCTTATAACAACGGATCCGCCCTTCCTCCATATCCCAGATCTCGGTTACGCACCGATCCAGGAAGAAGCGGTCATGGGAGACCACGATCACCGAACCCTTATAGGCCTTTATGTAATCCTCCAGCCAGCAGAGGGTCTTGAAATCCAGGTGGTTGGTAGGCTCATCCAACAACAGTAGATTGGGCTGCTCGATCAGCAGTTTACACAAAGCCAGGCGGGTCTGCTCTCCGCCGGAGAGATCGGAAACATCCAAGGTCAGATCATAATTGCCAAAGCCCATGCCGTTGAGCACGGTTTTGATCCGCACATCGATCTGATAAGCATCCGTAGCATCGATGATCGCCTGCAGGCGGGCATATTCCTTTGGATCGGTGGTCTCGGGCAAGCGGTCGATGGCCGAAAGCCCCTCCTGCACAACACTGCGCAGTTCCTCCATAACGGTTCTGCCGCCGGAAAGGCCGCTGTTCTGCAACAGGTAGCCGATGCGGGTCTTGGGATGCAGAAACCGCTCCCCTGCCGTTTCCTGCAAGGAGCCTGCCAATACATTGAGGAGGGTTGATTTCCCCGCGCCGTTGCCACCGATCAGACCGATGACCGCCCCCTCTTCGCAAAGGATGCTGACATCATCGATCACCCGACGGTCACCGAATTCCACAATTAAGTTTTTTAAGGATGCAATGGTCATTCTTCCCCAAACTCCAATAAATAAGCAGACAAAGTCTCACCCACCGGCTGAATATGCGCCAAGCGGAAGCCCAACTTTTGATAAAACTCCAAATTTCCGGGCTCATAGATCTCCACAACGCCGATCCGACCGGTGGTCTTCACTGTATTGATAAAAGCCTGCACCAATTTTTTGGCCAAGCCCTGACCCCGCTTTTCGGGGCGAACCGCCAAAAGATCCAGAATCAGATAGTTTTCATAAAACTGCGGCGCAAGGCTATGGTCGATCTGCTCATAGACCTTTGCGGCGGCCACCGGCAAAACGATCCGTTCGGTTGCTTCCGCATCCCAAGGGCAAATGCAAAGGGCCGCAGAGCGGTCGGTGGTTACAAAAACAGTCAGACTCTCCCAATAATCAGTCAGGTATTTACGGAAGATCTGCAAAAGGATCCCCAAACGGTCCTGCTCATAGGGAATATAATGGCAGTAAAGAGGATCCCGCATAAAGCCCTCCGCAAAAAGAGCGGCCAGGGTTTCAATATCCGATTGTTCAGCTCTTACGATCATGTTCATGGTTTTTATTATACTCGGTTTCCTCTTGTTTTTCAATCATTTCTTTTAAAGCGGAAAGCGCCTCTCTAAGGCCGCCCACTCCATCGATCAACCCCTCCTCTACCGCCTGCTCTCCGCCCAGAATGGTCCCCACATCATTGACCATATTTCCCACATCGGTCATCAGGCTTTTCAAACGCTCAACAGGAATGCGGGAATTCCTTACAATAAAGTCGCAGATGCGATCTTGCATCTCCTCTAAATTCCGAAGACTTTGGGGCACCCCGATAATGGTACCGGTGGCACGGACAGGATGAAGAGTCATGGTGGCGGTGGGAACAATAAAGGAACGCTTGGCCGCGCAGGAAAGGGGCACCCCGATGGAATGCCCACCGCCTAAAACCAGCGAGACCGTGGGTGTATTCATAGAGGCGATCAGCTCTGCAATGGCAAGCCCCGCCTCCACATCGCCGCCCATGGTATTGAGCAAGATCAATACACCTTTTACATCCTTGCTCTCCTCCATAGATACTAAAATCGGCAGTAAATGCTCGTATTTGGTTGTTTTGTTTTGCTCAGGAGCAAGATAGTGCCCTTCGATCTGCCCAATGACAGTTAATACCTGAATACCGGACTCGGTTTCTGCAGAACCTAATTCCAAAAGATCATCCAAAATCTCTTCCGAACGCGTCTTTTTATCGCTCATTTTTCCATTCCCAACCTTTCTTTTTATTAGGTTTTACAAATAATAAAAAAAAATTATTTTTTTTGAAAAATACAGTTGACAAACAACACTTTTTAGTATAAAATATAACTCACTGCGATGGCGGTATAGCTCAGTTGGCTAGAGCATGCGGTTCATACCCGCAGTGTCATTGGTTCGAATCCAATTACCGCCACCATCCTATGGCCCGATGGTCAAGCGGTTAAGACACCGCCCTTTCACGGCGGTATCACGGGTTCGATTCCCGTTCGGGTCACCATATTTGGGAGTTTAGCTCAGCTGGGAGAGCATCTGCCTTACAAGCAGAGGGTCAGCGGTTCGAGCCCGTTAACTCCCACCATCAAAAAACGCACCTTTGTATAACAAAGGTTCGTTTTTTGAATGATGTTTGCCTTCGGCAAATGATGTTCACTAAAGTGAATGATGTCGGCTTCGCCTAATGATGTCGCTTCGCTAATTTGTGGCAAACATCACATCATTGCGAATGAAATGAGCAATATCATTATGCGGAGCATTACATCATATCGCCTTTAGGCGATGCATCATTGAAAAAACCTGATGTTTGCCTTCGGCAAATGATGTTCACTAAAGTAAATGATGTCGGCTTCGCCTAATGATGTCGCTTCGCTAATTTGTGGCAAACTTTGCATCATTGCGAATGAAATGAGCAATATCATTATGCGGAGCATTACATCATATCGCCATCATTGAAAAAACCAAAACACTATGATATAATTTTCAAAAAGGAGATGGTTTTATGAAAGAAAATAAGCTTGCAGAGTTATCTATGGAGTTTTCTGTTGATATCATTCACCTTGTAAAACATTTAAAATCAAATCATGAAACAATTATCTCAAACCAAATCGGAAGAAGCGGCACAAGTATCGGCGCTAATATTCACGAAGCACAATATGCACAAGGAAAAAAAGATTTTATTTCAAAACTTGAAATTGCTTTGAAGGAATCAAGTGAAACCGGATATTGGCTTGAATTACTGCACAGAACAGATTATATCGATGCGTGCACCTTTAAAGACCTCTCCTCCAAATGCGCCTCTCTTCGCGTTATGCTTATTGCCTCTTGCCGGACTGCAAAAGAAAATTCAAAATAAATACAAAAAGCCCTCGTTTAAACGAGGGCTTTTTTCTTAAACTGATCATAGGGCAAGGAGACGATCACACCCAATACCATCAAGGCAATCCACACCAGGACCAAGCCGTCCCAACCGATGGCCGAAACGGCATTGGCGAAGAGTGCCGAAGAGGCAGATGCCGCCATATAACTGACAAAATCCAAAAAGCCGGTTGCCACCGAAACCATCCCTGTATCCCGAAGGCCGGGGCAATAACGGCTCCAAAGCATAGATGCCGCCGCATTGGAGGACATAATTCCCAATACCATAAAAACGATATTCAATATCGGCTGATCCACAAGATACACCAGGATAAAACAGAATACCGCCGAAATGAAAACAGTCAAAATAGTAAGATCCATATTATAGTGCAACCGTTCATAAAGAAAGATTGCAATAAAAGTGGTAAAAGAAATCACCAGGGTTGAAACCGTAAAGATCAGCGCCGCACTTTCGGAGGAAAAGCCCAGCCGCTGGGAAAGATAAGTCGGCAGCCAAAACACCACGCTGGTACGCACTACGCCGGTCACAATGGAGATCAGGGTAAATTTGATGATCTGATGCTTGATCAAGAGCTTGATTCCGCCGGTTGTTCCACCGGGCTTGGCATTATCATATTGATGATAACGCACGATCTGTTTGCGCTCTAATAAAACAAAGGCGACAAAGCAAAGGATGCCCATAGCAACCAGCACCACACTGCTGGAGACAAAGACCCCTTCCCATGCAAACGCCATAGCAAACACACCTGCAAGAGGCGAACCGATAAAGGAAGCAAAGGTATAACCCATACTGCAACGGGTGGCATAAAGAGGCTCGGTATTCTCTGACACCACCTTAACCATAGGGCCATAGATCATTGAAAGAAAAAAGCCGGTCAATCCATAAGATACATAGGCCGCCAGCGGAATGCCGGAAGTAACCGTCAGCAAAAAATTGCAAACACCGGCCATAATCAAACCAAGGCTGATCATCCATTTAGCCGTCACCTTATCGCCAATGGCTCCGTTGATCAACTGCCCGACGGCATAGGTGATGAAATACACCGAAGACAGTGTGCCGATCTGAGCGGTAGTAAAAGCTCCGGTTTCGATCATTTGCGGCGAAACAGTACCAAGTATATTACGTGCAAAATACACCGCGAGATAGGAAATTGAACACATCCCGCCTAAAAGGATAGCATTGCGAACCGCAGGCTTCAATTTCAGCATCAATGATCCCCCCTATTCCAAGGGAATTTTAGCACACACTCAGATGAGTGTCAATGAAAAAAACGGTTTCAGCGCATTTCATCCAAAGTTTTCTCAAATGCCGCCAGATATTCCTCCATAAAGATCCGAAGCTCCGGCAGATCCTGCCGCTCCAGAATGGAGCGCACCGACTGCTCGGCCATTAAAAACTCGGTATTCCCCGCTTTACGCTCCTCAATACATTTGATCAGCGCAGAAAGCTTATCCGCCGCCTTCACCAAGGGGCGCAGCTCCGCATCCTCTTCCTTTAAAAAGGGCCCATAGACCGCCGCCATATCTTCGGGGAGCATGGCCAAAAGGTTATTGTTGGCCGCCTCTTCCACGCCCTTAAAGGCGGTTTCGATCTCGGGGTTCTGATACTTCACCGGTGTGGGCATATCACCGGTCAAGATCTCATGGGCATCGTGATAGAGGCCCAAAACGGCGGCACGATCGGGAGAATAGGTCTTCCCGCAACGCAAAACGCCGATATTGGCCAAAGCATGGGCCAGAACCGCAGTCTCCAGGGTATGCTCCGTCAGGGTCTCGGGGCGGGAATTACGCATCAGCGCCCAGCGATCGATATATTTCATGCGGAACAGCATTGAAAAAAAGTTATGTTCCATTCTCTTGCTCCTTATAGGAAATTTTGGCTTCGCCCTCCCCCAGCATAAAGGCCTGATCCAGGGTGATCTTTGCCACATTCTTCATAGACGGGGCGCGATACATAATATCCATCATGGCGTTTTCAATAATGGAGCGCAGACCGCGGGCGCCTGTCTTTTGCCGGATGGTCTTTTCGGCAATGGCGTGAAGGGCATCCTCGGTAAACTCCAGCTCGATGCCATCCAACTCAAATAACTTGATATATTGCTTTACAATGGCATTTTTGGGTTCGGTCAGGATCCGCAGCATTGCCGCCTCATCCAATTCGTCCAGCGCCACCAAAACAGGCAGACGCCCCACCAATTCGGGGATGACACCGAATTTTGCCACATCACGGGTCTCGATCTTCTGATAGATCTCACTCAAAGAGGGACCCTCCTTGCTCTGCACCTTGGCACCAAAGCCCAGAGCCGAGCTGGACAGCCGCTTGGAGACCACCTTCTGGATCCCGTCGAAGGAACCGCCGCAGATAAAGAGAATATTAGAGGTATCAATGGCGATAAATTCCTGATTGGGATGCTTTCTGCCGCCTTGGGGCGGAACATTGGCCACCGTACCCTCCACGATCTTCAGCAATGCCTGCTGAACGCCTTCGCCGCTGACATCGCGGGTAATGGACACATTCTCACTCTTGCGGGCGATCTTATCGATCTCGTCCACATAGATGATGCCCTTTTGGGCGCGCTCCACATCGAAATCCGCCGCCTGCAACAGCTTTAAGAGGATATTCTCCACATCCTCGCCTACATAGCCGCCTTCGGTCAGCGTAGTCGCATCGGCGATGGCAAAGGGAACATTCAAGATCTTCGCCAGGGTCTTAGCAAGATAGGTCTTTCCGCTGCCGGTGGGTCCCACCAGCAGAATATTACTCTTTTGCAGTTCCACGCCCGAAGCATCTGCCTCGGGGTTCATAATGCGTTTATAATGGTTATACACCGCCACTGAGAGGGCGATCTTGGCCCGATCCTGGCCGATGACATATTCATCCAGAAAGGCCTTGATCTCTTCGGGCTTATAAATACGGATCTCCTGCTCCGCCTTCTTTTTGGCGCGACGGTGGGTTTGAGAACGGTAGCCGTTCTCCTCCAGAATCCCCATACAAAGCTCCACACACTCGGCGCAGATCAGTCCATCGAGCCCTGCGATCATATTGGCCTCATTGGCCGCCCTCCCGCAAAAGGAACAGGTCTTTTTTTCTGACATAACTTTCTCCTTAAAAAACAAGAAAGGAATCAGCTGATTCCTTTCTTGCAGTTCATTTTATCGATGGGCGATCACTTGATCGACCAGTCCGTATTCCTTTGCTTCATCTGCGGAAAGGAAGTTATCCCGGTCAGTATCCCGAAGGATCTCCTCATAGCTCTTACCGGTAAACTCCGCCAGCATACGGCTGAGTTTTTCTTTGGTTTTCTTCAGATTCCGATTACGGATCTCCACATCGGTGGCGCTTCCCATAAAGCCGCCCAAGGGCTGATGGATCATCACCTCGCTGTTGGGCAGGCAGAACCGCTTCCCCTTGGCGCCGGCCGCCAGCAGGAATGCGCCCATACTCGCCGCCATACCGATACAGATGGTGGATACATCGCATTTGATATACTGCATGGTATCAAAGATGGCAAGGCCGGCTGTGACCGAGCCGCCGGGAGAATTGATATACAGGCTGATATCCTTATCGGGATCCTGACTCTCCAAATACAGCAGCTGGGCAATGACCAGGCTGGCAGTCGTATCGTTGACTTCTTCCGTCAGCATAATGATCCGATCATTTAAAAGACGGGAATAAATGTCATACGAACGCTCACCGTGACCGGTCTGCTCTACCACCATCGGTACTAAACTCATAGAAATACTCCTTATAATGAAAGATTACTCTTCGGTCTTTTCTTCTTTCTTGGCTGCAGGCTTCTTGGCAGCAGGCTTCTTGGCCGCGGGCTTCTTCTCTGCAGTCTTCTTCTCTGCGGGCTTCTTGGCCGCAGGCTTCTTGGCGGCAACCTTCTCTTCGGTTACCTCTGCATTATTGCGGATGATCTCAACTGCCTTGGAAACCGCACAATCCATAGTGATGTCTTCCTTGGGGATATACATCTTCACCTGATCGGCGGGCATACCGTAAGCGGCGGCGATATCATTATATTCCTTCTCGATCTCGGCATCCTCGACCACAACGCCTTCCAGCGCAACGACCTTCTCCAGAGCCAGACGAACCTTGACCTGCTTCAGGGCGTCTTCTTCGAAGCCCTTGCGGAAAGCGGCCATATCCATACCGGTATACTGCAGATACATCTCCAGATTCAGACCGGAGCCTGCCAGTCTCTGCTCGAACTCGCCGCACATGGTATCTACCTTCTGCTGAACCATGACATCGGGAACCTCTACCTCAGTATTCTCCAGCAGAGCATCGATCAGAGCGTTATCCAGCTCATTGGCGGCCTGACGCTCTTTACCTTCCTTGATCTTCTTCTTAATATCCTTCTTCAGATCGGCCAGAGTATCAAACTCGCTGACATCCTTGGCGAACTCATCATCCAACTCGGGAACCTCGGTCTCCTTCACCTCATTGATCTTACAATCAAAGATGGCAGCCTTACCCTTCAGCTCTTCTGCATGGTAATCCTCGGGGAAGGTTACCTCAACCTTCACCTCTTCGCCGGCCTTCTTACCAACCAGCTGAGGCTCAAAGCCGGGGATGAAGCTATTGGATCCCAGAACCAGATCATAGTTCTCACCCTTGCCGCCGTCGAAATGAACGCCGTCTACAGAACCGTCAAAATTAATGTTAACGGTATCGCCGTCCTTGGACTCGCGGTCCACAACAATGGTACGCTCATTCTGCTTCTGCAGACGCTCCAGCTCGGCCTTTGCTTCGGCCTCGGTTACAGTATAGACATTTTTAGTTGCCTTTAAACCCTTATATGCTTTTACATTGACCTCGGGCTTAACGGTTACGAGAGCCTTGAAGGTGAAGCCATCGGCATCCACTTCGGTGACCTCGATCTCGGGGCGGGCAACGGGTTCCAGCTTTGCTTCGGCAATTGCCTCTTCACAAGCCTTGGGGTACAGCTCGTTTACTGCATCCTCAAAGAAGATGCCTTCGCCATACAGACGCTCCACCACCTTACGGGGAGCCTTGCCCTTCCGGAAGCCGCGGACGCTGATCTTGGACAGGTTCTTTTTGAACGCATTGTCTACCGCGGTCTTGAACTCTTCGCCCTTAACCTCAACGATCAGCTCAACGGTGCTCTTTTCCAGAGTCTTTACTTCTTTAACAGTCATCCTTTTTATACCTCCATAAGAATGCTCATATAACTATATCATTTTATAATTATCAGCAAAAAAAGTCAACACTTATGCCCAAAAAGGCGGAGAACTTTCGCCCAAAAAGAAGGCTTTTTTTGGCAATTTTGATGAGAAAAGGCCTTTTTGCCGCGATTTCTCGCGATTTTTAAAGGTTTGAAGTTCAGCGCATCGGCAGAAACCAAGGTGAAACGGATCCGCTTTTTACGGATGGTTTTGGTGGCTTCCGCCTTGGGGCCGTGGACATGGCCGTAATAACAGCGGCGCACCTTATAATGCTTGAGAATAGGTAAAAAGGGATCCTTTCCCCCATCAAAGGGCGGGTAATGGAAGAAGACGATTTTTTTAACGCCCTTGGGAACGCCCTGCAAAGAGTTTTCCAGCCGCTGCTGCTCCCGCTCCAGCATCTTAAGATCCTGCTCGCTTCCCGCCGAGACCTCCCAGCCGCGGGTTCCGCAAAGGGCGATGCCCTCGGCCATCACATAATTATTATGGAGAAGTACGAAATCATTCCAGCCCCGTTCCTTAAAGAAGCGATACATTTTGGAGGCGGTCTCCCACCAATAATCATGGTTGCCCTTCAGCAGAATTTTTCGGCCGGGCAGTTCATGTAAAAAAGCAAGATCCGCTTCCGCTTCCTTCAGGGACATAGCCCAGGAGATGTCTCCTGCCAGCACTACCGTATCCTGCGGCCGCACCTTGCGGCACCAGGCCTTTTTGATTTTTTTGGGATGATTTTTCCATTTTCTTCCGAAAATATCCATAGGCTTATCCGAAGAAAATGATAAATGGGGATCGCCCAACACAAAGATCGACAAGAGATCACCTCCTTTTTGAATTTCTTGTATATTCCTTTTCCTTTCGGTCAAACTAATGAACGGAAAGGAGTGTAGAGATCCAATGAATCAGAAACCGATCAATATGGGTGTTGACTGCAAGGTAACCAATTGCTATTATCACACCACCGAAAACAAATGTACCGCAGAAAAGATCGAAGTGGGTGACTGCGCTGCAAACTGCAGCTGCAGCGAGGATACCTTCTGCAAGACCTATAAAGAGAAATAACTCTTTTTCGAAAAAGCGTCGCTCCAAGCGGCGCTTTTTACTTAAAATACCGATCCAAATAGCGCTTCATATTGCCGTAAAGATAGGCTTCATCCAAATGAGATAATTTTTGCACATCCCAAAGGGTCTGAAGATCCTTGGGGGTTTGCTCTATACCGTCGAAATCACTGCCGAAGGCCAATACCTTTTGACCGCCCAGCCGCTCAATATACCGAAGATGGAGCATAAGATCCTCGATGGTAGCCTCTTCCTCATCGGTCAAAAAAGGCGGATAGAAATTCAGCCCGATCAGGCCGTTCTTACGGATCAGCGCCTTGATCTGCTCATCGGTCAGGTTGCGGGGATGGGGGGTCAGCGAACAGCAATTGGAATGGGTGGCCACCACTCCATCGGGCAGCAGCTCCAGAAGGGCATCGGCAGAGCGATGATTGAGATGGGAGAGATCCAGAGAGATCCCCTCCTCCCGCAGGATCAGCGCCACCTCCCTGCCTAAAGGAGAAAGCCCCCGCTCGGGCGTTAAAATGCCGCCTGCAAGGCCGTTGCCCCGATTATAACACAACGACAAAAAAGCAATCCCTTTCTCCTTAAGTTCCTTGGCGGTGCGGCGGTTTTTTTCGGTATCGGGGCCGAAAAAGCTTCCGCCCTCCACACTGAAAATATAAGGCGTCTTCCCCGCCGAAAAGGCTTCATCGATCTCCCGGGCATTTTTGCAATGGACCAGCTTCGGAAAGCGGCGCAGCATCTCCTGCCCATAGGCATAGACCGCCCGAAAATAGCGGTAAGGATCATCCACCCCATCGGAGATAAAGATGGCATAGGTCTGCAAATGAGAAAAAGGCGGATCTTTTTTCAGCTGCAGATGAGGATCCGAAAGATCCACCCGCCGCTCAAAGCACCGCCAGAGGGTATCGCAATGAAGGTCACCGTAAATCATAGCACCATAACATTTTCCAGATGCTCCACCGTCCACCGCCCGAAGGAATCGGGGGCGATGGCAAGAACATCAAAGCGCAACGGAGCATCGACCGGATGTTCCATCAGCCAATGCTCTGCTGTTTTGATCATTTTTCGCTGCTTTGCGGGGGTAACGCTCTCCTGGGGAGCAGCGATCATCCCTTTACTGCGGGTCTTGACCTCGCAGAACACATAGCAGTTTTTATCCCGGGCGATCAGATCCAGCTCGCCGAAACGGCATTGATAATTGGTTTCCAGGATCGAATAGCCCTTTTTCCGCAGATACTTTTTGGCGATCTGCTCTCCTTTTAAGCCTAATCCGTAAACCTTCATTTTATTCCCCTAAAATTTTCTTTAAGAAGGTTTTACGATGGCAGGGCGAGGGCCCGTAAGCCAGCAGGGCTTCCCGATGGACTTTGGTGCCATAGCCCTTATGGACCCCGATCTTATATTCGGGATATTGGGCGTCCAGCTCCTCGCAAAGACGGTCTCTGGAGACCTTGGCCAGAATAGAGGCCGCGGCGATAGAAGGAGAAACACCGTCTCCGCCAACAATGGCAACGGCAGGGATCGGAAAATCCCGCACCACATTCCCATCGACCAATGCAAAATCCGCCTTCACAGGCAACCCCTCAATAGCGCGGCGCATGGCCAGCATCGCGGCATTGAGGATATTCAGCTCATCGATCTCTTCCACCGTGCCCCAGCCGATGCTGTAAGCAATGGCATGGGCGGTGATCTCCTCAAACAACTGATCCCGCCGCTTGGGGGTCAGTTTTTTGGAGTCATTGAGCAAGGGATGGTTCCAATCAGCAGGCAACACCACCGCGGCGGCACAGACCGGCCCGCAAAGGCAACCTCTGCCTGCTTCATCCACACCGCAGACCACCGAATAGCCTTTGGCACGGTATTCTTCTTCCCACTTATATTCTAACATTACGGTTCCTCCAGGGAGATCCGCCCGATCTTACCGCCGCGAAATTCATCCAGCAAGACCGCGGCGCAACGGGTATAATCAAAATCATTGCCCCGCAACAAAAAGCCCCGTTTACGGCAGATATCCTCATAGACCTCCAAGGGAGGCTCACCGGGGTACAGTTCAATTTTATAGCGGGTCTCCAGCGCCGCAGGATACTTTTCCTGCAAAATCTCGATCAGCTCCAGCGCCAGACCTTCTTTATCCACCACATCATCCTTCACCGCGCCGGTGAGGGCCAAGTGGATACCAACCTGCTGATCTTCAAATTTATTCCAAAGGATACCGGGGGTATCCAAAAGCTCCACATCCTTCTGCAGGGTGACCCACTGGCCGCCGCGGGTAACGCCCGGGCGATCCTGAGCCTCTGCCGCCTTGCGATGGCAAAGGGCGTTAATAAGGGTACTCTTTCCCGCATTGGGAACGCCGCAGATCATCAGGCGGATGGTTTTGGTCATCCCCTTGGCGGCGGCGCGATCCAACTGCTCTTTCAACATCTTACGAACGGCAGGGATCACATCGGAAACGCCCTGACCTGTGGTATTATTCAAAAACAAAACGGTTCTGCCCTGCTCTTTAAAGTAGGCCGCCCATTTTTGGTTGACAGCTTCATCTGCCAGATCCTTTTTGGTGAGAACCGTCAGCCGCTTTTTATTGCCCAGAAGGCGGTCGAAATCGGGATTCTGACTGCTTTTTACCACGCGGGCGTCTGCTACCTCGATCACCAGATCCACCAGGCCGATATTCTTTTCGATATACCGACGGGTCTTGGTCATATGCCCGGGGTACCATTGAATCTGCAGATTTCCCATCAGCTCACCGCCCCGAATTTAGGAGTCAGCCGCAGGATCAGCCGACCCAAAAGATGCTCATTACGGATGGGGCCCAGATCGCGGCAGTCCTTGGAATTGATCCGATTATCTCCCATACAGAAGACCTCCCCCTCTTTTACGGTATAGGGAAAATCAAAGCCCTTGGGATCGGTATACTGATGGGAGTTCAGATAATCTTCCTCCAGCAGTTCGCCATCCACCGTCACCTTACGGTCGGCGGTAATATCTACCGTCTGCCCCTCGGTGGCGATCACCCGCTTGACCAGGATCTTATCGTTATAGTTCTTGGCCACAAAGCAGACAATATCCCCCTGCTCGGGGGTATAGAATAATTGAGAGACCAGCAGACGGTCGCCATGGGCAAGGGTGGTATCCATCGATTGACCGTCTACCACATATACACGGCAGACCAGGGTAAAGACCACCATTACCGCCAACAGAGCGAAAACAACGGAATCCAATATTTCCATGATCTCACAGTTCAGTTTCTTCATGCTTCAAACCTTTCAAAGAGACATCAGCCAATAGATCAGCGCAAAAAGCCCGAACAAAACCGGCTGATGAATAAGATAGACCCATAAGGAATGGCGCCCCACCCATTCAAGGGGACGGATCCTCACGGTATAAAAACGCTCCGGCAACCGATGCTCCTTCACCGGCTTGCCTAAAAAGGCGCCGGCCAAAAAGACCAGGAAATACGGGAGCAGCGGATAATAATCCGCCGAATAAAAGCCCTTCTGCGGCATTCCGATCACCGCCAATACTCCATCGGCGTATAAAGTTCCGGGCAGGTTCACCAGGGCAAGGTACACCAAAAACAGCACCATCGCGGTCACAACGGGGACCCAGCGTTTACGGCAGGTAAATAATCCATAGAGCAGCATGGAAATGCCGATCATATGGAGGATCCCGAACCAGATCTCAAGCCCCGTTACCCCCACCGGGGGCAATATAACGGCAGTAATCAAGGTGATCAGCAGGGCGGCGCCGGTTACAATGGCGCCCCGCTTCAATACATTTCTGGAATAGGCGGTGCAGATGCCGCTGATCAGCAAAAAAGCGCAGACAAACAGCTCCTGCAACACCCAGAATACTTTGGTCTCCAGCACCGGAAAAGCAACGGGCTCTCCGAAAAGCCAGGAGACCTGCTCCAAACTGAAGAGGGCATGATGCAAGATCATGCCCAAAACAGCGATGCCCCGAATCCAATCCAGAGCATAAACACGCTCCCGCATCATGCCTGCTGCTTCCGAATGGACTTGCGGGTCTCTTCGATGGCCTGCGCGCTCTTGGTGAGGCTTTCGGCGGTGCGGGTGAGAATACTGTCGCAGTACTCAACCGTCGCGTTCTTCATTTCTTTTGCGTTTACCTGAGCCTGGGCAATAATTTCCTGAGCCTTTTCCTGAGCCTCGCGGTAAACATTCTCTTGGGAGACTAATTTTTCAGCCTTGGCACGGGCGGCGCTCACAGTAAGATCCGCCTCTTCTCTGCCCTGCAGAATGATGCGATCTCTCTTGGCAATGATCTCATTGCTCAAGCGGATCTCTTCCGGCATGGAGGAACGCAGATCGGTGATCAGCGCAAGCAATTCGGCAGTATCCACCACACGCTTGCCGCCGCTCATAGGCAGGTTCCAAGCATCTTCCAGCAGGTCTTCCATTGCAACTAAAATTTCTTCGATCTTCATCCTTAAATCTCCTTTTTCTCAAATGCTTTTTTAATATCCTCCACCACTGCGGGATGGACGAAATCAGCGATATCCCCGCCGTTTCGCCCTACTTCCTTCACAATGCTGGAAGAGAGATACATATACTGGGCACTGGTATTCAAAAACAATGTTTCCAGCTGAGGGTTCAGTTTCTTATTGGTCAGCGCCATCTGAAACTCATATTCAAAATCAGTCACCGCTCTTAAACCCTTTACAATGGCAACGGCATTATATTCTTTTGCGCAGTCCACCAAAAAGCCCGAGAAGGTGATGACCTCTACATTGGGCAGATCGGTCAGGCAACGGCGCAAGAGATCCATCCGCTCCTCCACGGAAAACAGCGGGGTTTTGGCACTGTTGGCTAAGACCGCCACATAGATCTTATCGAAGAGCTTAGCGGCGCGGTTGATGATATCCAAATGTCCTAAAGTGACCGGATCAAAAGAGCCCGGGCAAATGGCAACTTTCATGGTTCATTCCTCTTTTCCAAAAGGGTGATCTTTACGGTTCCCTGGCGGTATTCCTTCCGAAGGGTAAGCCCGCAAAGGGGAAGCTCCTCCTCGGCACCGGTCTCGGCCGCCACCAATGCGCCCTCCGGCAACAGAGGCGCCAGGCGGGCAATGGCATCGGCGCAAAGCCCCTTTCCATAGGGCGGATCCAAAAAGACCAGCGAAGGGCGGTTTTGCTCCCTCTCTATCATTTTAACACACATAATATAGTCGATGCAAGTTACTTTTGAACTATTTTCAAAGTTACAGCTATTAATATTGCTGTTGATGACCTTAACAGCGGCGGGATTCCTATCGTTAAACCAGCAATAAGCGGCGCCGCGGGAGAGAGCCTCCAGCCCCAGCTGACCGCTCCCCGCAAAAAGATCCAGCACATAGCGGTCGGCGACCTCAAACTGAATGGCGGAAAATAACGCCATCTTCAGCCGCTCTAAAGTAGGGCGGGTCTCCTCTCCGGGAAGGGTATTCAGTTTTTTCCCCCGACGAATGCCGGCAACAATTCGCATCATAACTCTTTAAACTCCTTCGGCATAATAGCGGCAGACGGCCTCTGCCAGAGAAAGAGGAATCCCCGCCTTCTCGGCGATCTCCCGAGCGGTGGCCTGACCGATACCCTTGGGATAGGCCTTCTTGAATTTTTTCAACCGCTCCTCCCCCATTCCGGGCAGATCCAGAAGGGGCGAGCGGGTCATTTTCTTGCTGTGCTTTTTCTTCATATAGGTGATGGCATAGCGGTGAACTTCCTCCTGCAGGGAGGCGAAAAATCCGTATAACGCAGGGTCACTCCGCAGATCCAACTCCCCGTTGAAGGAAACCAGACCCCGGGTACGGTGGCGGCGATCCTTCACAAGCCCGTAAAGGGGAATTCCTTCACAGAGATCGGAAACCGCATGGATATGCTGAATTCCGCCGTCCATCAAGATCACATCGGGCTTGCCGCCAAACTCCTCATCCTCCAGATGGGAAAGGCGGCGGGCCAGCATTTGGCGGGTGGCGGCATAGTCATCCTGCATCAGCTGATCCTTGATCTCAACCCGCCGATAGGCGCTGCGCTTAAAGCGCCCCTCTTCCCAAACGATCATACCGCCCACCATGGATTCGCTTCCGAAATTGGAGATATCATACATCTCGATCCGCTTGGGCGGTTGGGAAAGCCCCAGGGTCTCGGCGATGAGCAAGGCCATCTTACGCACCCGATCGCCCCCCGCCTCCCGCTCGGCAAGCTTTTCTTGGGCGTTTTTGCGGCAAAGGGCAAGAAGCTCTGTCCCCTTTCCTCTTTGAGGGTAGCGTAAAATTACACTGCTGCCCCGCAGCTCCGAAAGGTACTCCGCCATCAGCGCCTCTTCTTCGGGAGCAAAAGGCAGAAGGAGCTCCTTGGGCAGCTGGGCTTTTTCCCGATAATATTCCTGCAAAAAGGCGCCCACCCAGTTTTCTTCCATTCCGTCGCGGAACACAACGGTATCCTGCATCAGCAACCGACCGCCGCGGATCATCAGGATCCCTACCGCCAAAAGGTCGCCCAGACGAACAGCATCGATAATATCCCGATCGGCGCTTTTATCATCAGTCACGATCTGGCTTTGCCCCAATTTCTCGATCTTTACGATCCGATCCCGCAAGGAGGCCGCTTTTTCAAATTCCAAGCGCTCCGCCGCCTGCTCCATACGGGCGGTCAGCTGCGCCACCAGAGCGCGGTAATCTCCCTTCAAAAAGGCGGTGACCTCCTCTAAACGCTCCTGATACTGCGCCTCGCTGACCTTCCCGGTACAGACGCCGACGCAATTGCCGATATGATACCGAAGGCAAGGCCGCCCTTTGCCGAAATCCCGCGGAAATTGCCGATTGCAGGTGGCAAGACCGAAGAGATCATTGGCCGTGCGTACAATTTCAGCCGCCGCGCCCATCTGGGGAAAGGGACCGAAGACCTTCTTTCCCTCCTTACTCTCCCGCCGCAAAATCTCCAGGCGCGGATAGGGATTTTTCAGATCCAGAGCCACATAAGGGTAGGTCTTATCGTCTTTTAAAAGGATGTTATATTTGGGTTCGTGCTCCTTGATCAGTTGGTTTTCCAGGATCAAGGCTTCCATTTCGGAATTGACGCAGATATAATCGAAATCCGCCACCTTTTCCACCATAGCCATTACCTTGGCGGTATGGCTTTTCACACCGGTGAAATAGGAACTGACGCGGTTCTTTAAATTCTTGGCTTTGCCTACATAAATGATGGCGTCATCTTTATTCTTCATCAGGTAGACACCGGGACGGGCAGTCAGAACTGCCAGCTTATCGGTTACTTTTTTGGGGAATGTCATTCCAACTGCCTCCTTTATTGAAGTTATTTTTTATTTTAACATAGTTTTTACTTGAATGCCACTGTTTCTTATGATAAAATAGTAAAAAAATAAGGGGGATTTTGGAATATGATTAAACTGATGGTCTTTGATATGGACGGAACGCTGAACGATACCACCACGCTGATTCCGACCTATGTGAATAAAACGCTGGAGCATTACGGTGCCAAGGCTCTGCCCAACGAAACGGTATTGAGTTATGTCGGCTTCGGGGGGCTGGATCTTCTGAATAAATGCGCCCGCGATGCAGGGCTTGATAAAACTGCCGAGGAGATGTTTCCCTACTACGACAGCCTGTTTCAGGCGGATCCCGCTTATTCGGTGGTACCCTATGAAGGGATCAAGGAGACCCTGGCCGCTCTTCGGGAGAAGGGGATCCATCTGGTCATCCTTTCCAACCGCCCCCATCACCAGACCCTTTGGATCGTGGATAAGACCCTGGACGGGTATTTAGACGAAGTATACGGCCATCGGGAAGGCTTCCCCAAAAAGCCCGATCCCACCGTTTTACATCAAATTATGAAGGATAATAACTGCACTGCCGAGGAATGCCTTTATATCGGTGATATGACCTTTGATATGGATGTTGCCGTCAATGCAGGCGTTCGCTCGGTCGGATGCCTTTGGGGCATCGGCGGTGCGGAGCAGGTGGGCGGCGCCGACTTCCCCATCGAAAAACCCGCCGACCTCTTGAAGATCATCGAAGAGATCCAATGAAAACATCCTGGAAAGCAACCATGATCGCCTGCTTCACCGGCTCTGCCTGCATGGCGATCATCAATAACTTTGCGCCTCTTTTATTTCTCACCTTTCAGCAGGACTATCACTTAAGCTTTTCCCAGCTTTCGGTACTGATCGTTGCCAATTTTATCACTCAGATGATCGTGGATCTTTTGGGAGCGAAATATGCCGATCGGATCGGCTATCGCCCCTGCCTGGTCTTCGGCCATTGCTGCAGTGCTTTCGGTACCGCGGGCTTGGTATTTCTGCCGAAAATTCTGCCGCCCTTCTGGGGCTTGATCCTTGCGATGATGATCTCTGCCATCGGCGGCGGGATCAGCGAGGTATTGGTCAGCCCGGTCATGGAAGGCTGCCCCACCGAGAATAAATCCGCCATTATGAACCTGACCCATTCCTTTTTTTGTTGGGGCTTGATGGTGGTTGTATTGATCTCGGCCCTTTATTTTGCCCTCTTCGGCATTGAAAATTGGGAAATTCTGGCGATGATCTGGGCATTGATCCCCTTGATCAATGCGTTTCTCTTCTCGCAGGTTCCCATTCAACCGCCGGTTGCGGCGGAAAAGAGCAGCGGCATCAAGAGTCTGCTGATCCAACCGATCTTTTGGGTATTTGCCCTTATCATGTTTTCCTCCGGTGCCGGCGAACTGGCGATGTCCCAATGGGTCTCCGCTTTTGCCGAGCAGGCTCTTGGGATCTCCAAGACCGTCGGAGACCTTTTAGGCCCATGCCTTTTTGCAGGCTGTATGGGGCTGACCCGTGTTTTCTTCTCGAAATTGCAGGAGCATCAACTGCGGAAATGGCTGATCATCAGCGCCGCCCTTTGCTGCGGCACCTATCTGACAGCCGCCCTTTTCCCCGCTCCCATTATTTCTCTGGCCGCCTGCGCCGCCACCGGTTTCGGCATCGGCGGAATGTGGCCCAGCGCCCTGAGTCTTGCCAGCAAGCGTCTGCCCACCGGCGGAACAGCGCTTTTTGCCTTAATGGCAGTTGCGGGAGATCTCGGTTGCTCCGGCGGCCCCTCCCTGATCGGTACCGCCACCGACCTTTTCAGCGGCAATATGCGGGTGGGATTAGGGCTTGCCACCATCTTCCCCGCTTTGATTTTAGTTAGTGTTTTATTTTTAAAAAAGGAGAAATAGTATGAAAGTTTGCATCATTCAACCCCCCTATTCCACCGATCGAGAGCGGATGGACGAATATTTCAATATTGAGTTGGATCTATTAAACCAATGCGACGAGACCATGGATCTTATCGTTTTGCCCGAGGCTTGCGATATCCCCTGCCTTGCAGGAGACAAGGAATGCGCCGATGCCGCCAGCGCAAAGTATAATGCGCCTCTGCTGAAGGCCTGCAAAGAAACCGCCAAGCGTTGCAGCGCCATGCTTTTTGTTTCCGCTCGGAGCGAGGCAGAAGGAGGGCAACGCAATTCCACCTATGCCATCAATCCACATGGAGAGATTATCGGGCTCTACCATAAGCAGCATCTGACTCCCGGTGAAGTCAGCAAAAGCAAGCTGGATTCCGATTATACCTTTGAATTTTCGGAGCCTACCGTTATTGAGATGGAAGGACTGCGCTTCGGCTTTCTCACCTGCTATGATTTCTATTTTTATGAGATGTTTGCCAATATGGCGCGGCAGAATTTAGACATTATCATCGGTTGCTCCCATCAGCGGAGCGATACCCATCAGGCGTTGCAGATTATGAGTCAGCATCTGGCTTATAATACCAATGCTTATGTAGTGCGTTCTTCAGTCAGTATGGATGAAAACTCCCATATCGGCGGTGCTTCCATGGTGGTTGCCCCCGACGGAACGGTTCTGGCGCATATGAAAAGCGCCGTCGGGCTTGCCACCTGCGAAATTGACCCCAAGAAAAAATACTTCAAGCCTGCAGGCTTTGGAAATCCCCCTGCCGCCCATTATGAATACATTGAGCAGGGGCGGCGGCCTTGGAAATACCGCCCTGCGGGAAGCGCCATTGTGCGCCATGAAGAAATTATGCCCTATCCGCGGGTCTGCGCCCATCGGGGCTTTAATTCGATTGCACCCGAAAACAGTATGCCCGCCTTCGGCGCGGCCATTGCCATGGGCGCCCAGGAGATCGAATTTGATCTTTGGCCCAGCGCAGACGGGGTTGTTGTCTCCGCCCACGACCGCAATTTAGAGCGGGTATCCAACGGCGAGGGCTTGGTGGAATCGAAAACCTTGGCCCAATTAAAGGAATTGGATTTCGGCAGTAAGCACGGCCCGGAATTTGCGGGGCTGAAACTGCCCACCTTTGAGGAGATCCTTCAAAAGTTTTCCTGCCATTGCATCATGAATATCCATATCAAGACTCCTAATAAGACCGATCCCTGCGATCCGGAGTTCTTAAAGAAGATCATTGCCCTTATCAATAAATACGATTGCCGCAAATATGTTTATCTGATGACGGGAAACGACGCGGTGATGCAACAACTGATAGACCTGGATCCCACCATTGCGCGGTGTATGGGCGCAGGAGCCGATCCTTGGGGAATTGTGGAGCGCGCCATTCGGTTCGGTTGCAAAAAAATCCAACTTTTCAAGCCATATTACAATCAGGAGATGATCAACAAAGCCCATGCTCACGGTATCCGTTGCAACTTCTTTTTCTGCGACGATCCCCAGGAGGTAAAACAACTCCTTGGGATGGGCATCGATACCATCCTGACCAATGATTATCACCGCATCGCCGAGGAAGTAAAGAAATATAAAGCATAAAAAACGACCCCTTTGAGGCACCCTCCGTAAGGAAGGTGCCTCAGTTATATTTGTCACAGACAAAATAAAGAAGGACTATGATACCAAAAATGTCATAGTCCTCTTTGTGTATGGATATGTATTTTTATGATTTTGCTATCTTTTTGAACTCATCGGAACTCGCAAATTTTTGAGCCTCATATGCTCTTACTGCAAGGAGAGGGTGTGTATCGTTTTTGGTTAGTAAAAATTCTAAACCCTTGTTTATAATATCTTTTTCCATACTTTGTTGATACTCGGCTGCTTGTGCAATAAATAAATCTTTGTTGATTTCAGAATCAATATGGGTCGTTCCACCCGCAAGTCGCATCATTGTTTCTATAACGGGATCGGCACTACCACAACAAATAATTGCAACTCTATCTGCGGAAAGTTCGCTACACCTAAACCAATGGAAAAACGCTAATTCCAAGGCACTATCAACGGCAGAAACAACATTTCCTGCAATGGCACCTACTATTCCTTTTGCGTTAAGATAGTTTGAAAGTTCATTTAGACCGATTACACCGCCGCTTAATACCATACCGCCTATGGTGTGGTATAGACCGTGCTTACAGGCGATATGACCGCATTCGTGTGCTAAAACGGCATATAATTCATCGTCTTGCAAACACTCAATCAAACCCGAATGAATTACAATGGTAAACTTTTCTGTTCCGTACGTATAAGCATTAGGCTCCCTGTTTAATTCGAGATACAGTTCGGGCATATCAATGCCAATTTTTTTGCAGATACTTTCAACCATTAAGTAAATTTTCGGTAGTTGTTTTTCGGTTATGTGTATCTTGGTTGACATATTGATAATTGTGTTTTGCTTGTCGTTCATAATAGATAAGAGTTTAGCGCATATGGTGTCAAGCAAAGGGATCTTTTTTAATGCCACTAATGCAGTCTTATCTAAACTGTGAATGTATTGTTCGCAGTCAATGGGTTTTGTCGTTTTCATATTTAGGCTAATGGTTTTTTGTGTCCATTTTTTTGCCTTGTAATTCTCAAACCACATTTTTGTTTATCCCCTTTGTAGAAAAAAGTCGATTTCTGTATTTTATTATAACATATCAATGCTTGATTTTCAATATTTCTTACAATCTTCATGAGTTATAAGGATTCTTATAGAATCTTTATTTCTAATCTTTGAGATAGGTTAATTTTTAGGTATGTATTTTCGTTACGCACTTTTTGAAAGTGCGTAACCCACTATGACACTTTCAAATCGAAAGTGTCGTTTTCATTTACACAGAAAAAGGGAGACAACTTCCTTACGGAGTGTCTCCCTTGGGGGTCGTTTTTTATTATGTTGATTTTTTCTTATTCGCATCAGCATACACCTGAAGAAGCGCCTTGGCACTGTAACTGACGAAAATATACGGCTCATCCATATTGCATGGCCGAATTCTCTTTAAAACATCAAAAAGCTGCATTGATGCACCCCTTTATTATGCGTGATACAATTTTTTGGTTTGATAGCGGGGCTCGCAGGTAAGGTTGATGCCCAGCTTGCGGAAGGTCTGCTCATCCACGCGGGAGAGGATCACCGAGGAATGGGCTTCCAGGCCCTTTAATTTCGGCAATTGCTCCATTGCCTTCTTTGCCAGTTCATCGGTGGCGGCGCAAATAGAGAGCGCGATCAACACCTCGTCGGTATGGAGGCGGGGGTTATGGTTGCCCAAAACACCGGTCTTCATCCGCTGGATCGGCTCGATGATGGTGGGCGAAAGAAGCTGAACCTCATCGGCGATTCCGCCCAATTCTTTTAAAACATTCAGCAGCATCGAGGAAGAAGCCCCCAGCAAGGAAGAGGTTTTACCGGTCACGATCTTACCGTTGGGCATCTCGATGGCGGCGGCGGGGGCGGCGGACTCTTCCGCGTTTTTCAGGGCGGCGGCCACGACCTTGCGGTCCGCAGTTGTAATATGCATCTGATTCATCAGCAGCTCGATCTTGGAGGATTCATGGGATTCCGCAAGACCCTGGCGGATGGAGCAGAGAACCGCATAATAGCGGCGGATGATCTCCTGATTGGCGGCGGCGCGCACCGCCTCATCATCGCAAATGGCACAGCCTGCCATATTAACCCCCATATCGGTGGGGCTCTTATAGGGAGACTGACCCATGATCCGCTCCATCATGGCATTGAGCACCGGGAAGATCTCCACATCGCGGTTATAATTGATGGCGGTCTCTCCATAGGCCTCCAGATGGAAGGGGTCGATCATATTCACATCGTCCAGATCGG
>JAZUNB010000111.1:0-9023 GCA_045603925.1 Eubacteriales bacterium | reverse complement strand
AGCAAAGGGCATAGAATAAAAAGGGAAATATCGAAATTTTCGATATTTCCCTTCCTTTTTATAGTTTTGAGGCAGAGTCTTTTTGAAAAGGTCTTTGTTTTTTCTTGCCCTTTGCGGTTCGGACTATTTTTACAGCCCCTTAAACTTATTTGATTATAATTTCCGCCATCCGCTCGGTAAGGCAGTTCTCGCCGATAAAGACTTCGATCTTGCCGGGCTCTACGGTATAGGTACCGTCGGGCAGATAGTAGCCCAGCTCTTTATAGCCCAGTTCCAATTCCACCAAAGCCTTCTCGCCCTTGGGGATCAGAACCTTCTTAAAGGCCTTCAGCTCCCGCATGGGGCGCATCATTTTAGCAACGGGATCGTGGATATAAAGCTGAACCAGCTCCTTCCCGTCATAATCGCCGGTATTGGCCACCTCAACGGAGAACTTGAAGGTCTTGCCTTCTTCCAGCTCCTTGAGGGAAACCGCAGGCTCGGCAACGGTGATATCCCCATACTCAAAGGTGGTATAGGAAAGACCGTAGCCAAAGGGATAATAGGGGGTGGGATAGCTGTCCACATAGCAGTTGCCGGGGTTCTCGCCGTAATAGCAATTCACAGGGTGTCCGCTGGGGGCCACATTATAATACATGGGAATATGGGTAGCCAAACGCGGCATGGTCACCGGCAGTCTGCCCGAGGGAACGGTATCGCCGAACAGCACATCGCAGGTTGCCCGCGCGGTCTCGCTGCCCGAATGCCAGGCATAGAGGATGGCATCAAAATATTCGGCAATGCCTTCCATAGCGATGGGGCGGCCGCAGAAGAAGACGCCCACCATCTTTTTACCGGTGGCCTTCACCTTCTTGAAGAGGGTCTTCTGATCCTCGGTAATGGTAATATCGGAAACCGCCTTATTCTCGCCGGTTCTTGCCCAGCTTTCGCCCAGCGCCAATACCACCACATCGCCGCTTTCCGCCATCCGATAGGTGAAATCCTTATCCAGGCTGATGCCTGCATTGGCATAGACCTTGCCTTTTCCCTCTACCGCTTCGGTCATAGCTTCCAGAAGGGTGGGGGTCTCTTCGGCCTTGCCGTCTACCGTCCAGCTGCCCAGAAGGGAGCGGCGCTCTTTGATAAAGGGGCCGATCAGCGCAATATTCATCTCTTTTTTCAAGGGAAGAACACCGTCGTTCTTCAAAAGAACCATGGAGCTTGCCGCCATCTCTCTGGCATGGGCCAGATGAACTGCGCGGTCATATTTTTCAGGCTTGCAATAGGGATTCTCGAAAAGGCCCTTTGCCATCTTCAGCCGCAACACACGGCGAACGGCGGTATCAATAACACTTTCGGGGATTCTGCCCTTTTGAACCTGCTCTTCCAGATTCTCCATATAGCAGAAATCATACATATCCATATCCAGACCGGCTTCCACCGCCATGGCGGAGGCTTCGCCCCGATCATCGGTAACACCCTGCTTCAGCAGCTGCTCCACGCAACCGTAATCGGAGACCACAAAGCCCTCAAAGCCCAGCTCTCCCCGCAAAACATCGGTGAGATAGAATTTGCCGGAGGTGACCGGCTGGCCGTTGATCTCATTAAAGGAGGACATATAGGTACCGACCCCTGCCTCTGCCGCGGCGCGGAAGGCGGGCAGGTAATAGTTATAAAGGCTATAATTGGAGATCTCGGTGCGGTGATAATCTCTGCCGCCCTCAGCCGCGCCATAGCCGATAAAATGCTTGGCGCAGGCGATCATCCGATCCTTATCGGCCACATTCTCGCCCTGACAGCCCTTTACCACAGCCTTTGCCATGCAAGCGCCCACCAAGGGATCCTCACCGGGCCCCTCAATGATCCGACCCCAGCGAGGGTCGCGGGAAAGATCCAGCATGGGGGTAAAGGTCCAATGAACCGTTTCATTGGCAGCCTCTTTAGCCACATCGGCATAGCTTTGCTCGATCAGATCAAAATCAAAAGAGGCGGCCATAGCCAGGGGGATGGGGAATACGGTACGGTGCCCATGGATCACATCCCGCCCGAAAATAATGGGAATCCCTGCGGGGCTTTCCTCTACCGCAATTCTTTGGAGTTCGTTGTAGAAATCCACATCAATGGCGCCCTGGGGGTCATTGCCGGCGGTGGCGCCTACCGCCATCAGAATAGAGCCCACCTCGCCCTTACGCACCCATTCCTTAAATTGCTCCACCTGATGGGGCAGCGGGGTGCAGGGTTGATTCAACTGACCGATCTTATCATGAAGGGTCATTTTGGCCAGAATGGCATCGATTTTTGCATCAAATTCTTTATACATCGCTTATTTCTCCATTTTATCGCAAAGATTATTGATCTGATCGGCATATTTTGCCAATTCTTTATTACTTCTGCCCCGCATCCCTTCAACAACCTTGAGGAGCCGCTTAGCGGCGTTCAAGAGGCGCTCAAAGACCAGATCCGCCTTGGTCTGGGCGGGCTTCTTCTTTTCTAAGCGCAAATGGTTGCCGTCCTCCAGCATCACATCGGCAAGGGGATCATAGACCGCGCCGTTATAGGGAGCGGTGGCGGGGAAGCCTAAGCGGGCGGTGATGGTGGCCGCGAATTCATCGCAGACCTGATCCTCCCCATGGTTCACATAGACCCGCTTGGGGCTTTGGGGCAGGGCGCCCAGCCAATCCAGCATGATCTGCTGATCGGCGTGACCGCTGATGCCGTCCATGGTGGCGATCTTCGCCTTCACCTGCACCGTTTCGCCGAAAAGCTTTACGGTTTCGGCGCCGTCCTGCAGCAGGCGGCCGACGGTCCCTTCCGCCTGGTAGCCCACAAACAGCACCGTACTGTCTTCCCGCCAGAGGTTATGCTTCAAATGATGGCGGATCCGCCCCGCCTCGCACATTCCGCTGGCCGAGAGGATGACCTTGGGCACCTTATTTTCATTGATGGCCATAGACTCCTCAGCAGTGACCGAGACCTGAAGACCCGGGAATTCCAATATATTGATGCCCTGCTCAATGAGGGAGAGCATTTCATCATCGTAATACTCGGTAAGATCGCCGAAATAGATCTTGGTGGCTTCCACCGCCAGGGGGCTATCCACAAAGACAGGGAAATGATCGTGCCCCTTCACCAGGCCCTGATCCTTAATGGCGCGCAGGAGATACAAAAACTCCTGGGTACGCCCCACCGCAAAGGAGGGGATCACCACATTGCCGCCCCGATCAAAGGTATCCTGCAGCACCGCGGTCAGCTGACCGATATAGTCCTTCCGCTCCCCGTGAAGACGGTTGCCATAGGTGGATTCGATGATCACCGTATCGGCATATTCGGGCTTCTGGGGATCGCGGATCAGCGGGCGATCCACATTTCCCAGATCTCCCGAGAACAGCAATACATGCTTCTGCCCCTCTTCCAGAACGGTGATCTCAATACTGGCCGAGCCCATCAGGTGGCCTGCATCCAGAAACCGCAGGGTGATGCCCTCGGCCACGGGATATTCCTTCCGATAGGAGCAGGGCTCAAAGAGGGTCATGGTATGTAAGGCATCCTCCACCGTATAGAGGGGAACATATTCGGGCCCGCCGGAGCGCTGGGCCTTGCGGTTGCGCCAGACAGCCTCCTGCTCCTGGATATGGGCGGAGTCCTGCAGCATAATGCCGCAGAGCTTCACTGTTGCTCCGGTGGCATAAATAGGGCCGCGGAAGCCTTGGGAGACCAGCATGGGGATCTTCCCCGAATGGTCGATATGAGCATGGGTCAGCAGTACCATATCCACCTCGGCGGGCAGGATCGGCAGGCTGCAGTTTTCATAGATATCGGCGCCCTGCTCCATTCCGCAATCGATGAGGATCCGCTTGCCTGCCGCCTCCAAAAGAGTGCAGGAGCCGGTGACCTCGTGGGCGGCGCCTAAAAATTTCAGTTTCATGGTTTACTCCTCTTATTCCATCCACGCATTGGCATTGGTAGACGATACCGCTACCGCGCCGGCGGCAAGGGCATTCTGCACATCCTCCCCATCGCGGATCATTCCGCCCGCGATAATGGGCTTTCCGGTGGTCATTACCAGATGGCGGATGATCTTGGGCATCACGCCGGGCAGAACCTCCAAAAAGTCGGCGGGGCAGCCGGTACGGGACAGATTGTCCAACACGCGGGAATCCAGCAGAAAATACCGCTGGATGGTCAACATTCCTTTTTGATTGGCATAGCGGATCAGAGCGCTCTTGGTGGTAATGATCCCATCAGCCTCGGTGGCACTTTCAATGAAATCCACGCTGACATCCTTGGGCGCAAGACCGTCGATCAGATCCAGATGGACGATGGCCATCTTCCCCGCCTCCTTGACCCGCCGCACCATCGATTCTATGGTACAGATATCGCCAAACAGCAAAAAGATGACCTTACTGCGGCTTTTAAGGCATTTTTCCAATTCTGCCTCACTCTTGGCCGCCGCCACAATGGGAACCTCTTTAAAACACTTCAACAGTTTTTCCTTCACCGCGCCGCCTCCTTTTTCTTTCTTTTTCTTATTATAATATCTTTTTGGGGAAGTGTCAACCAATAGAATAGGCCGTAGAGCAGGCACCAAAGAGCCGCACCGCCCAGCATTCTGCCCATGGAGCCCCTCAAGGGGAGCAAGGCCCAGACGGCGGTTGCCAGACCGCAGCCGCATAAGGGCTTCAGCACCCAATCCTTCCATTGAAAGCCCAGCTTGCAGGCACGCAACAGTGTTGCAATATTAAGAGAGCAGATCAGAATATTGCTGAAGACCATCACCCCTAAAAATCCGTAAATACCGAAAAAGGGAACGGTAACGGCGATCAGCAGGATCCGCAGAATGGAATCAACGGTATTATTCCGCAGGGCGGCGCTCTGGCGATCCAGACCCTTCAGCAGTCCGTCGGCAATGGTGTCCATATACATAAAGGGCGTAATGGGCGCCAGCACCTTCAGCATCATACTGACGGTCTTGCTATGAAACAGCACCTCTCCCAAAAGATCCCCATAGATAAAAAATACGCCCGCGATCATCACCGAGAGGGTCACGGTGATCCCCAGGGCTCTTGCCACAATGGAACGGGCAGACCGCCAATCGGCGCGGGCGGCGGAATCGGTGACCTCCGGCACCAAAAGAGAAGAAAGAGCGGTCAAAAAGGAGGCGGGAAAAAAGAGCAGAGGAATGGCCATCCCCTTCAAGGCACCGAACTGCGCCAGCCCCAGGGAATAATCCCCCGTATAACGGGCGATGGCAACGGGAATCAGCATATTCTCGGTGGAATGAAGGGCGGTGGAAAGATAGCGGGAGGCCGCCACCGGCAGAGCAATGCGGCGGATGGCGCCCTTGGGAGGCGGGAGCGGAGTCCCCTTGGGGCGTTCCCGCTTACAGCGAAGAGCCAGATAAAGGCAGGAGACGGCTTCCGAAACCGTATTGGAACAAACGATCATCCCCAATAGGATCTCGGTTCCCGCTCCCCGAAAGAGGGCAACCATCCCTGCGCAGATCAGCAACCGCACCGCCTGCTCCATGGTTTGGGAAAGGCAGGTGGGGCGCACTCGGCGGCGACCCATAAAATAACCGGAAAAGCAGGCAGAGACCGCCATAAAGGGCAAGGACAGCGCCAAGACCTTCAAGGCAAAGCCGCAGCCTGCATTTCCGATCCAGCGCTCCGCCAGAAGGGGCGCCCCCAAAAAGAGCGCCAGGGCCGCAGCGGTGCTCAATAGCAACGCCCATAAAAGGCAGGCCTGCAAAGCACCCTTCACCCGCCGCTCATCCCGAAGCGCCAGATGCTCCGCCACCAGGCGGGTAACAGCCACGGCGATGCCCGACTGGGCAAGGGTAATAAAGAGATTATAAACCGTAAAGGTCAGGGAATACAGACCCATTCCCTCTTCGCCCAAAACATTGGCGATGAGGATCCGCAGCAGCAGACCCGCCGCCCGCAGCAGCAGGCCGGTCCCCGTAAGAAGCGCGGCATTTTCCAAAAAAGATTGCTTTTTCATATGTTTCACCCCTTATTACTTATGCGCGCCTTCTATTGCAAATGCCCGCCGAACATGATATGATAAAGATGAAAAAGGAGAGAAATCCATGATCTATACCGTTACCTTTAATCCCGCGCTGGATTACTATGTATATCCCGAAAGACTGAGGCCGGGCGTTACCAACCGCAGTCAGCGGGAAGAACTGCGCTTCGGAGGCAAGGGGATCAATGTTTCGGTTGTGCTGAAGGAATTGGGGATCCCCAATACTGCCATCGGGTTCATCGCCGGCTTTACCGGCAAAGAATTGGAGCGGCAGCTGCAGGAAGCAGGGCTTACTGCCGATCTCATTCCCCTGGCAACAGGAACCACCCGCATCAACATCAAAATCCAAGGCATTGAAGAAACTGAGATCAATGCCCAAGGCCCCGCCATTGACAAAGCCGCCCTTCGGCAGTTTTGGGAGCGGCTGGAGGCTTTGAAAGAAGGCGATACCTTGGTTTTAGCAGGCAGTATCCCGCCCTCGCTCCCCGCCGAGCTTTATGAACAGATCGCAAAAAGACTTCAAGGAAAAGGGATCCGTCTGGCGGTGGATGCGGCAGGAGAGTCCTTGAAGAGCGTTTTGCCCTACCGCCCCTTCCTCATTAAGCCCAACCTGCAGGAATTGGAGGAATTGGCAGGCCGCCCCTTACCCACCCGGGCAGAGCAACAGGCGGCGGCTGAGGAGCTTCGTAAAATGGGTGCCTGCTCTGTTTTGGTGTCCTTGGGCGCCGAAGGCGCCTTTTTGGTGGATGAAGAGGATTGCCTTTGCCAAAAGGCTGTGGCAGGGCGCGCCCTCAACACAGTGGGCGCGGGGGACTCTATGGTGGCGGGATTTTTAGCCGCCCTTCATCAGGGAAGGGCCACGGCGCTGAAATGGGGCGTTGCCGCAGGCTGCGCCACCGCCTTTTCGGGCACCTTGGCGAAAAAAGACGAAATATTAAAGGTCTTACATCAATTAGTGTAATTTTACACCGCAAAATCAAGGGCAGAAGGCTTGATTTTGCCCCCTTTTATATGTTAAAATAGAATATAGTTAAAACCTAAAAATAAGCGAGGATCCTTTTATGAAAAAACAACGGACATTGCAATTGGTTCAGCTGGCCATTCTGCTGGCACTGACCATTGTATTGCAAACAGTGGGAAATAATTTCAAGATCGGGCCGGTCAGCATCAGTCTGGTCCTGATCCCCATCGTTCTGGGCGGCATTCTCCACGGTCCCCTTGCAGGGGGGCTTTTGGGGCTGACCTTCGGGCTTATCACCCTGGGAGAACCCATGGCCCAGACCCTTTTACCCCTCGCCCCCGCTATGACGGTGGTGATCTGCGTCGGCAAAGGGACTCTGGCGGGACTGGGCGCAGGCTTCTTCTATCGGCTGGTGGCCAAGAAAAACAAAAAAGCCGCTCTCTTTGCCGCGGCCGCGGCGGCGCCCGTTATCAACACCTTATTCTTTGTGGGCGGTTGCACCGCCATTGCCGATACGGTCATTGCATCGGGCACCTTCGGAGCCATTCCCGCCGAGACTCCTTGGTGGATGTTTTTCTTAATGGTGCTGGCGGGCGTTTCCGTAAACTTTATTGCGGAACTGATCGTAAATCTTCTGGCGGCGCCTGCGTTGCACCGTGTGATCGAAACCATTGAAAAGAGGCTGAAAAAATGAAAGCAATCAAAAATGTAAAAATCGTACGGGGCGGGAAGATCCTGCCCGAGACGGTCTTACTCTATGAGGGAGACCGCATTATCGGCGTATCCGATACCATCCCCGCAGGCGCCGAAATTACCGACGGCGGCGGCTTATATCTTTCCGCCGGACTCATCGACCAGCATATCCACGGCTACAGCGGCGAGGATACCATGACCCACTCCCCCCAAAAGGCCGCCGAGAAATTGGTGCAAAACGGCGCCACCGCCTTTTTACCCACCACCATGACCATGGATAAAGAGACCATCACCGAGGCCATGGAGCGCATCCGCGCCTGCATGAAAGAGCCCAAAGGCGCCCGCGTTCTCGGTTGCCATATGGAAGGGCCCTTTATTCATCCCGCTAAAAAGGGCGCCCAGAACGGGGAATATATTGTTGCCCCCGCCATGGAGATGGTGGAGCCCTTTGAGGATGTGATCAAGATCGTATCCTATGCCCCCGAGCAGGATGAGGGCCACGCCTTTGCCAAGGCGCTCTCTGCCAAGGGAATCGTCCCCTCCGTGGGTCATACCACCGCTGATTATGAAACCGCTAAGGGCGCCTATGAAGCAGGCGCCAAAAGCACCACCCATTTCTTCAATGCCATGCCCCCGCTCCATCATCGGGATCCCGCGGTGATCGGTGCGGCGCTGGAGGGGGATGCTTATATCGAGCTGATTGCCGATACCATCCATGTAAATCCTCATCTCTTCCCCATCCTCACCCGCCTGAAGAAGGAGCGGATCTGCCTTATTACCGACTGTATGGAGGCAGGCGGCCTGCCCGACGGACGCTATGCCCTGGGCGGTCAGCCGGTGGAGGTCCATGACCGCCAGGTGCGGCTTTTGGACGGAACCTTGGCCGGCTCGGTGCTGAAGCTCAACGAAGGGGTCCGCAATATGGCAAAATACGGCGAGGTCACCCTGGCGGAGGCCTTGATGATGGCGACCGAAAACCCCGCACGCCTTTTGAATATCGGCCATCAGATGGGGACGCTCTTGCCCGATACTCTGGCGGACTTTATCCTGCTGGATGAGGAATGCAATATCCGCGCCACCTTTATCGGCGGAGAATGTGTATGGTGCCGCCAATGAAACGAATTGCAAGCTTTGCGGTCAACCACGATGTTTTAGAACCGGGAATGTATCTCTCCCGTATCGACGGAGATGCGGTGACCTATGACATCCGCATGAAAAAGCCCAACGGCGGTGTTTATCTGGAAAATGCCGCCATGCATACCATCGAGCATCTCTTTGCCACCTACGCCCGCAACAGTCAATGGGGCCAGCAGATCCTTTATGTGGGCCCCATGGGTTGCCGCACGGGGTTTTATCTTCTGGTAAG
>JAZUNB010000110.1:0-11758 GCA_045603925.1 Eubacteriales bacterium | reverse complement strand
TAAAATGTAAGGCTCTCTGACGGATGACGAGTATTTTTAACACAGATTTGCGCCAAAATCTTGAATTTTAAGGCGCTTATTCCTTACGAAGGTCTGCCCAAGTCGGCGCATTTATTTTACGCGCCCAGCAAGGCAGCGCCGATAATTCCCGCATCATTGCCCAATTTGGCAATTTTGATCTGGGTATAGGTATCATTGAAGCGGGCAAACATCTCCCGCATCACATATTCCTTCACCGGATTCAAAAGAGTATCCCCTTCCTTGGAGATGCCGCCGCCGATGCAAAGAACCTCCGGCTGCAGCATATTGCAAAGATCCGCCACACCGCAGGCAACGGAATCGAGATAGGTATCCACCACCTTTTGGGCGGTGGCATCGCCCTTACGCATGGCATCAAAGGAGGTGAGGCCGTTGACCCTCTCCAAAGAGCCTGCGATGTTCCACATCAGGGAGTCGGGATCCTTTTCCATATATTCCTTGGTGGTGGCGATGAGGCCCGAAACCGAAGCATAGGCCTCCCAACAGCCCTTTCGGCCGCAACCGCAGGGTCTGCCGTTTTCATGGATCACCATATGACCAAGCTCGGCGCCCATTCCGTTGAAGCCGCTATAGAGCTGACCGTTGATGATCATACCGCCGCCGACGCCGGTACCCAAGGTAACGGTAACGCTGTTTTTAGTACCCACCGCGGCGCCGCATTTAGCCTCCGCCCAGGCTGCCACATTGGCGTCATTCTCTACCCGCACGGGAGTACCGGGGAAATACTCCCCCACCAGCTTGCCCAAGGGGGTATGCTTAAAGCCCAGATTTGCGGCATAGATCACCACACCGGTTCCCGGCTCCACCGCACCGGGGGTACCGATGCCGATGCTCTTAATATCCTTTACGGTAATCCCAAAGCCCTCCATAGCCGCATTGGCCGCATCGGCCATCCGCGCGATCACCGCCTCGGGGCCGCTTTTGGCTTCGGTGGGGATGCTGGTCTTATAAACCAGCTCCATCTCTTCGTTCACAATGCCGGCGGCAATATTGGTACCGCCCAGATCGATTCCCAAATAATACATTTACTGCTCCTCCATATTGCTTAAGATCAATTGATTCAATTCCTCGGCCGCATTATAGCCCAACCGCTTCTGGCGGTTATTCATAGCGGCTACTTCGATTATAATAGCCAGATTTCGGCCGGGGCGGACAGGAATCGTCAGCGAAGGCACATCCACACCCAGGATCTGATTATAGACCGTATCCATTCCCAGGCGGTCATAGACCTTATTCTGATCCCAATTCTCCAGATGGATCTCCATATCGATATTGGCCTCTTCCTTTACGGCGCCGATACCGAAAATACGGCGGACATTAATAATGCCGATACCCCTCAGCTCGATGAAATACTGGATATTGGAGGGAGAGGTTCCCTTCAGATGAGTGGAAGTGATCCGCTTGATGACCACCGCATCATCGGCGATAAGGCGATGGCCCCGCTTCACCAATTCGATGGCGGTCTCGCTCTTACCGACACCGCTCTCACCGGTCAGCAAAATACCCTCGCCATAGACCTCCACCAATACACCGTGGATCGTGATCCGAGGGCCCAGGCGGTCATTGAGCAAGAAGATGGAACTGCTGACAAATTGAGCGGTATGCATATTACTCTTCAAAACGGGGACCTTATATTTTTCGGCGATCTCCAGCATTTCGGGATAACCCGAAAGGCCGCGGGTGACCACCAGCGCGGGAAAACGGAATTTAAAGAACTCCTCAAAGATCTCCCGCCTGCGCGCCTCATCCAACTGATCCAGATAGGTATGCTCTACCTTCCCCATGACCTGAATACGGGTATCATCGAAATAATCAAAAAAGCCCACCAGCTGCAGTGCAGGGCGGTTGATATCGGTGGAGGTGATCTCCTTATCCAGCCCGCCGATGGGCATATACATGGATTCCAGACCCATTTCCTTCATCAGGTCTTTCAGATACAGTTTCTTCTCCTGGGACATCCTTTTGCCTCCTTTTTTAGGCTCATATATTATCATTATAACAAACCATACAATAGGAAGCAAATAAAATGTTTATTTTTTTATAAAAAAAACACTTGCTTTTCTGAAGAGGCTATGGTAAAATGATTTTTGCGTAATAAGGAGGTGTTCATCATGGCCAAATGTGAAGTATGCGGTAAAGGCGTTACCTTTGGTATTAAGGTTTCCCATTCTCACCGTCGCAGCAATAAGGCGTTCAAGCCCAATGTTAAGCGTATCAAAGCAGTCGTAAACGGCACGCCTAAGCGTGTTTACGTTTGCTCCAGATGTCTCCGTTCCGGCAAGGTCGAGAGAGCCTAAACAGAGTAGCTAACGCTAAGAGGATTTCTTATGAGATCCTCTTTTTTGCATTTTAAAAGGGATATTACTCTTGGTGTAATATCCCTTTTTGATTTTCTTCGGTAACAGTGGCAAACAAAGCACCCTCATAATAGAAGCGGTATTCCTTCTCCCCGAGGATCTCCATCTCCAGCAAAAGCAATTCATCGGTTGCTTCATTATAATAATAGATCTGATCAAAGCCATCGGGGCGGTTGGTCTCGAAATTCCAGCTTTGCCAGACCGCCTCCCGAGGCAGAGGCACCACCGCCGCCAGGTCATACTGCTTGGTGGTATACCGCAGGATGCCGGTCAGCGCCCAATCGCTTTCGGTGACTCCATGGATATGCTCATGGTAATAAAAATTCTGATCTTCAAGATAGGAAGGCTCCAACCCCAGGATCCCGATCCGCTGATGGGGATCGGAAAGATCTGCCGTTTGGGCAATGGTTGCGGCAATTTTTTGGTCGGTTTCGGTGGTCTGCTTATAATCATGAAGCTCCGAAACAGCAGCGACACAAAAGACCAGCGCCACTGCGGCGATCAACCCCGCAGAAAGAGGTTGCCGCATCCTTTTCGTCAAGAGACGGAACAGTCCATCGGCCATCAGCGCCAAGCCTGCAAAGGACATCACTGTGCCCCGCAGGGAAAGCCAGGGGTTGGCCAAGATGAAGAAGGGGGCCAAGGGCGCCAAAAACAGCGCCGCGCCGCAAAGATACAGCAGCCACCCATCCTTCTTCCCCTCTTCTTTTTGATGGGCTGAAAGCCACCAAAACAGCCCGCAAAGGGCGATGAGAAGCAGGGCAAAGAACAGGGCGCCATCCTGCCAAAGGATCTGAAGCCCCCGCCAAAAGCCTTTGAAAAGGGTGCCGAAGCCGCCGCCCAAAAAGGCCTGCCCCATCTGCTTTATAACTTGAGGCAGGAACCCTTTAAAATAATCGGCGCTGACAGGCAAGACCAATTCCATCCGCCCGCCATACAGCACCGAGGAGGGGAACAGGCTTGTCAGCCAAAAATAGAGGGCGGTATTCACCAGGCCGAAGCCGCCCCATAGGGCTTTTTTGCCCGCCCTTTTCATGGAAAGCAGGCCCAGCAGACCAAAAAGCGCCACCGAAAAGACCAGGCATTGCTCATAAAAGCAGCTGCCCAAAAACTGCATCAGGCAGGCGCTCGCCAGAAAATACCATTTAGCACCCTCTAAATACCGCTGCAGGAGCCATCCGCCTAAAGCGGCGAAGAACAGCCCGCAGAGGATGCGGGAGGAGGCGCTGACCCAATAGGTCCCCTCAAAGCCCAAGGGCAGAAGGGCAAAGACCACCAAAAAGAAATTTCCCGTTCCGAAATAGCGGGAGAACACTGCCTTCAGCAAAAAGGCAGACGCGGTATACAGCGCCGAAAGCAACGCCACTGCCAGCAGCATCACGGAGAAAAAGCGGCTCCATACATATAGATCCCCCAGCCCTGCCGCAGGGCGGGAGGTAAGGAGACCCAGACGGTCGATCAACCAGCCGAGATCTTCAAAAAAGTAGGTATAGTTATGGTATTGGATATAATCATCCAATTGGTAAAAATAGGTAAAGCCATAATAGAGATAGCGAACAAAAACGAGGGAAAAAAGAGAAAGAAACGGCAAGCATTTTTTAAAAGTCTTGAAGTTTTTCATCTTTTTTCCCTCGTTTGATTTTTTATTCGGCAGGTTTTTCGGTTTCAGCCGGCTTTTGCTCCGGCTCTATCGCCGGTTTTTCGGGCTCGGCGGGAGTCTCCTCCGGCTTTTCGGGGGTCTCCGGCGTCGGCTCGGGGGTTTCCGGCTCCGGGGTCGGGGTTTCGGGCTCGGGAGTCGGCGTTTCGGGCGTCTCAGGCTCCACCGACGGATCGGCAGGAGCATTGGGATCGGTTACCGGCGCATTGGGATCCAAAGGCAGGTTGGGATCCACTCCCGGAACACCGCAGACATCGCAGGCCGCCGCAGGCGGAGCATCGGTAAAGAACAGACCGCTGACCGTTTCGGCGCACTTCTCATTGGGAAGCTTGCCGCTGGCGGCGCAGACCGTATAAGAGCCAAGACCGGTGGGCGAATCGAAGCCCTGATAGGAAAGGTTCTTATGGATGGGGCCCATCACCTTTCGCCAAGCCACCGCGGCGGGGTTCAGACCGCCGTAGTAGACGGTATCGGGAGTGTCATAGCCCACCCAGACGCCTGCGGTATAATACTTGGTATAGCCCACAAACCAGCGGTCATTATCGGCGCTGGTGGTACCGGTCTTCCCTGCAATGGCATGGGAAGAGCCGAAATCGCGGGTTGCGGAGGTACCGGTACCGTAGGTACAGGCGTGCTGCAGCATCATATTGACCACATCGGCGGTATTCTTCTCCATAGCGGTAGAAGATTCCACCCGATTTTCCAGGATCACCCGACCGTTTTGATCGCAGATCTTGGCAAAGAGATAGGGCTCGGTAAAGGTTCCCTCATTGGGGAAGGCGGAATAAGCGGCGGTAATATCCAATACGCTGATGCCCTTGGTAAGGCCGCCCAAAGCCATAGCCTGATCGTTTTCATCATAGCCGGAGCCCTTCCGCAGGGTGCCGACTCCCAGATTATTCTGCACAAAGCCAAAGGCCTTGGACGGCCCCAGAGCATTTACCATCTGCACCGCAACGGTATTCTTGGACTGATCCACCGCCGCCTGCACGCTCATCAGCTTTTTCAGATAACTGTCATAGTTCTTGGGCCAGGGATTGCCCTTGGAATCCTCACGGACCGCATCGTCCATCAGCATCATACCGGGGGCGATGCGCACACCGTCGATGGTGGTTTTATACTCGATGGTAGGCGCAAAGGTTCCCATAGGCTTCATACAAGAGCCGGGCTGACGGTAGCTTTGGGTAGCGCGGTTCAGACCGCGGGCGGTGGCCTTCTCGCCGACGCCCCCTGCCATTCCCACCACCGCGCCGGTGGAGTTATCGATCACCACAATGGCGCTCTGCAAAGGCTCCTTATATTTCGAAGAGGTGATCTGGGGGAAATTGGCGGCATTTTTATAGATGGTATCCACCTGGTTCTGCACACCCAGATCCATAGTGGAATAGATCTGAATACCGCCGCCATAGACCAGAGAGCGGGCATAGGCCTCGCTATAGCCCTTATCATTAACCAAGGCATCAATGACATCCAGGATCAGCTGATCCACAAAATAACTGTTGATGGAGGAGCTATTGGACGACTCACTCTCCCCCACATGCAATTGCAGGGTCTCGGCCTTGGCCGCCTCTCCCTCCTCGGCGGAGATGAACTCCAGCTCCACCATTTTATTAATAACATTCTTCGCCCGCTCCAGATTATTCTCGGGGTTCTGGATGGGATCATAATAGGTAGGAAGCTTGGTAATGGAGGCCAGGCTGGCACATTCCAGCAGGGTCAACTGATCCAGCGTCTTATTAAAATAGATCTCTGCCGCTGTCTGAACACCGTAGCAGCCCTGGGACAGATAGATGGTATTGAGATAGACCTCTAAGATCTGCTCTTTTTTGTATTCCCGCTCCAGATACCAGGCGCGGCGGATCTCCTGCACCTTACGGGAGATGGTCTGCTCGCTTTCGCCCGAGAGGTTTTTGATGACCTGCTGGGTGATGGTGGAGCCGCCGAAGGTATCATCGGAGCCCGGGTTCATAAAATTGAGCACCGCATGGAGGGTACGCTTGATATCCACACCGCTATGCTGATAAAACCGCTGATCCTCAATGGCGACAAAGGCATTCTGCAGGTTCTTGGGGATATCGGTAATATCCGACCAAATGCGGTTTTCACTGGTCAGAAGGCTCTCCGCCTCCACATACTGCCCATCCTGCACCGCATAGACCACCGAGGTATAATTCAGGGTATTATCCACCTCGGAAAGATCAAATTCATCGTCCAGATAAATAAAAGAAAACCACGCGAAGGCCAATACCACAAGGCAACAGGTCAACACACCGGTCAGGAAAACGCCGAAGATGGATCGGCGCAACCAATGGGGCCAGGAATCATAAAATTTCTTTCCCTTTTTCTCGGGGTCTCTCTTCAGCCGACGGAGCACCGCCTTCAAAACGGTTCCTATTTTATTAAAGAGTACTTTTAATTTCTCCAAAACGAGGCCAACTCCTTATATTTATATATACAGTATTATTGTATCAAAGTTTATGCCATAATTCAAGGTTTTCTGCAAAACTTCATCGCATACTGCGCTTGCGGCAGTATTCCCGCCAGCCCTCCCCCGCCAATTGGGCGGCATAAACGGAAAAACTGCGCTTTTTGGTGGTGGCAAGACCGAAGGAAAAGAGATAAAGCAGGCAGAAGGCCCCATAGCGCAGATAAAAGAGCAGAGTCTTTAAAAAATGGCCGCGGATAGCGCTCCGCCCCACCTTCAAGGCCTGCCGCACCGAAACATCGGGATATTCCAGCAACACATACTTACAAAGGATATATTTTAAATAAAGAAGAAAACTGCCCAAAATCACCCCGCTCCAAAGGGCGGCAGAGAGCCCCATCAGCCAAGGAGAGCGGAGCATAAACTCCGCCGCCGCGGCAAAGGGATTGCCCTCCACCGCGAAGATATCCTCCCCGGTGACCACCAAAAAGGAAAAGAAGAGCGCCACCTCTGCTACTGCGGCGGCCAGCAGCAGTGCCAGCCGTTGCAGATAGATCAGCCCCTTCTTGATCACTGCCAGCAAAACCGCCTTGGTCAGCAAGGTCGGATGGCCGAAAAGGAAAAAGAGAGCCGAAAACCGCGGCTCCTCCCCTGCGGCAGAGCGGAGAAAATAATGGGAGATGCCATAGGAAAAGGGGGTATAAAGCACCGAGGAAAAGAGCAATACCAAAAGCGCCGACCAATAAAAGCCGCGGTTGAGTTCCCCCCGAAAGGCGGAATAGAAATCTCCCTTCCTATTTAATAAGAAGATGCCGCCCAAGACCAACAGCAAAACAGCCAAGGAGCCCAGGGCGATCATCAGGGCATAAAGAATGCCCCGTTGACGGTTTTTCATAAACACCTCAAAAAAAGAAGGGGATGTGTTTTCACACATCCCCTTTTGAATTTTTTCTTTACCAGTTAAACATCACGGTGGTGGGCAGTAATGCAGCGTTCAGAACCCTCATAATGTTGACGGTATCCTTCTGCCATACATATTCCTGACCTTCAGCACCCCATGCCCAGTCGCTCCATTTGATCTGAATGGTGGGATTATAGAGCTTGGTGGGATCATTCTTATGATACATGGGATGAACCAGCAGCTGCGCATTATCGGAGAATTGCTCGGCCGCCAAGAGATAAGCACGCTCAGAAGCAAAGTCATCCGGGCTATAGCTGGTGATGCTGGTCTTATTCTTATAGCCATAGAAGTACTGAGTCACATTGGGATAGACCTCATGCATATCGGCAGCCTTTTCAGCCCAACCGCGCACAAAGGATACGCCGATGTTTTTCTTCATATCGGCATAGCGGGTCTTCTGCTCATCGGTCATCAGCTTCAGGGCAGGCTCCTCATTTTCGGCCTTCCAGATCTTGGTATACTCTTCAGCGATGCGCAGAGCGACAGAGGGGGTTTCACAGTTCTGCAGAACCGCAAATCCGCCGACCCAGCCTGCAACAGGGCTTTCGACCTCTTTCTCATATCCGGCCTCACCTGCGGCCTCTTTATCAGCGGCAACCTTTTCAGTGAATTCGGTCTCGCTGTAGCCCAGGTTTACATTCTCAATTACCTTGCCATAGGGATAAGCCACAAAATCCCAAGCCGCTTCATTGGCGGCATAAGCAGTCTCCTTAATGGTTGCCAGATCGTCGATCTCGCAGGCAACAAAGGAATAGGACTTGATATCATCGCTTCCGCTGTAGCGGTTGAAGAGCTTATCAAAGACCGTCTTATCTTCCCAGTCCTCGGCATCGGCGAAATCACCGACATAGTTCTTTCCGTCGGTACCCGTATGGGTCCAATAAAGCTTCTCAATGAAGTCAACGCTCTGATGATAATCGATCTTGAAATCGAAGGTGGCGATACTGGTGGTGGAATGGATGGTCATACCTGCACCATCATCCATACCGTACCAGATATCCAGAGCCTCCAGCGAATCCATCTCGGAGGCCAGACCTACATTGGTACCGGAGGTGCTGGCCTTCAGCATTTCGGAGAACGCGCTGATGCTCCAGGTGCGGTTATTATACATCTCCACAGGATCCGTTACCCCAATTCCGCGCAGATCAACGGGAGCGGAATCGATATAGCCGACGCTGGGCTCCACAGTAGCGGTCTTGATACTTCCCTTATTATATGCAAGCAGGTAGGGAGCGCCGATACCGGAGGCAACATAATAACGAAGGGTGGTCGTCTCCAAAGCATCGGGAATGAAAAACTTTTTAGTGAAGGAGGAGTCAAAGGTACCCAGCTCATCGCCCAATTCCATATTGATATAGGAATCGATGACCTGAGTAAAGGTATGGATATCGCCCCAATTGGAGTTATCCACATACATCAGATCGGCCTTCTCACCGGAAAGAGTTGCGCGGCGGCAAGCGGCGGTATAAGCAGAGCCGGTACCCATACGCTTCACGATCACCGAGCAATTATACTTGGCGGCCATCGCCTTCACAGCGGCATTCTCATCCTCGATGGGGAAATCATCGGGAACCAGGATCTTGACGGTTCTGCCGGAAAGCAGCTCGTCGCTGACACCGGTTGCACTATTGGCAACGCCATGGGAAGCCTTGACCTTGGAGACCAGATCTTCGATCTTGCTCAACAGGGTCGAGGGGTCATAAGTAGAGGTAAAAGGAGTATAGACCGGATCGGGATCTTGGGGTTCCGGTTCGGGTTCCGGTTCGGGCTCGGGCTCGGGCTCCTTATCGGGCTCTACATAAACATAACGGTCTTCGGTGGGCTGATCTTTATAATCAAATTCGGGAATGATCAGCAGATCGCTCAGCTTACCGCTCAGGTCTTCGCCATGATTGATGGCGCCCTTGGGTCTGCCGACATAGTTACAACCGGCCAGGGTAAGCACGATCATCACGATCATGATAACAGCCAATACCTTTCTCAACTTCATTTGAATACCTCCTGCATACGAGAACTAAAAAGCAATATATATAATATATCACTCATAGTATATCATACGGAAATAGGCACTTCAAGTAAAATTTTCGAATTAGTGAATTTTCACAATAATTTGTTCATTTTTTTGTGCATTATTTCATGGCGTATGCTTCTTTTTCTTTGGCGATCAGAAAACGAAGGCGCGCCTGCACCCCCAATAATTCATAAGAAAGAGCATCCACCAGCAGCGGTTCATTGATCAGCGAGAGCTTTGCCTCTAAATTCTCCATCCGCGCCCGCAGGCAAAGCATCTCCTCCCGCGGGGTCATGGCTTTCTTTTTCATTTGAATATCACCTCACACTCATTGTTGCCGTTTTCTTCCAAACTTATTCGCAGTTGAAAAAAAGGAAAAAGTATGGTATCTTGATAATAGTATATTGAAAAGGAGCGTCATCATGAACCGTCTTTTTGACCGTATCCGAAATAAATGGGTCTTATTCGGCCTTTCCGCCGCCGCGACCCTGGTTTTGCTTTTGCTGATCTTCCTGCTCTTTCTGCGGGGGCCCTTTGCTTCGCTCTTTGCCAAGCAAGGCGCAAGGGCTGTTGCAGACGGAAATTTTGAAAAAGCCGCCAACCGCTATTCCCTGGCGCTGAGCCTGAAGAAAAACCGTGAGGGGCTTTATACCGACTATGCCGATGCCCTGGTGGCCATGAAGGATTATACCGGCGCCCGGGAGGTTCTGGAGAAGGGCATTGACCGGCTGGGCGGCGCCGAAGGGCTTTATCTTGCCAAGGCCGCCACCTTCTCTGCCGAGGGCAAATTGGGAACCGCCGCCGATTTTCTGGATCGGATCGAGGATACTTATATAAACAAGAAGGTGCAGGATCTGCGGCCTGCCGCCCCGACAGCGACCCCCGCTCAGGGGCGCTACAGTACCGCCCAGAAGCTGACTCTGAAGGCCGACCCGGGCGTTACCGTTTACTATACCTTGGACGGCACCGATCCCACCCGCCATTCCTCAGTCTATACCGAGCCCATCACAGTCAGCACTACCTCTACCCTGACCGCCATGGCGGTGGATGAGAAGGGAATCGTTTCTCCCCGCCTGCAGTTGACCTATGAGATCGATAATGCCAACCAGGCCATTCAGTTTACCGATGAAAAAATTGAGGCTATGGTAAGAGCAGAGCTGAACCAGCCCTACGGCAATCTTTATGCCGCCAAGCTGGCCTCCATCAACTGTCTTTCCAGCGACACCGCCGAGGGGGAGATCCGCAGTCTGAAGGATCTGGAATATCTGCCCGCTCTGCAAACGCTTTACATTGACGGTGAATTATTGATCGAAGACTATACCCCCCTGGGAACCCTGCCGGCGCTGACCGATCTTTCGCTGATCTCCTGCGGGCTGACCGATGCAGATCTTGCAACCCTTTCCGCCTGCACCCGCCTCACCGGGCTGAACATCAGCCAAAACCACATTACCAGTTTAGAACCGCTGAAGGAAATGATCTATCTGGAAGCCCTTTTTGCGGCAGACAACGACATTATCGACACCTCGGTGCTCAACGAGCTTCTCCTGCTCAACCAATTGGATCTCTCGGGCAACGGCCTTTCCGACCTGACCGATCTCGGCGGGCTGACCGAACTCTTCCTGCTGGCCCTCTCCCGCAATAATATCACCGATCTTTCGCCCCTGGAGAGTCTTACCAATCTGCAGCAGCTGATCATCGACAATAATGCCCCCGCCAATCTCAAGGGGCTTTCCAAGCTGCCGAAGCTGACGGTGCTGGATGTTACCGCCTGCGGGCTGACCTCCTTGAGTGTGTTTAATGACTTTCCCGCCCTGCAGGTGATCAACGCCAGCGATAATCAGATCGCCGACCTTTCCACCTTCAAGCTGGATGTGACAGAACTTTATGTAAACCGAAATCCTCTTGCCGACCTCTCCTCCCTGGAGGGACGCGGCAACCTTACCATGCTGGAAGCCTCCAGCACCAAGGTTACCGACATCCGCTTCTTAGCAGGGCATCCCCGGCTATCGGTGCTGGACCTCTCCGATACCGCGGTAACCGATGTTTCCGCCTTGAAGAACTGCCCGCAGCTGAACCTTTTGATCTGCTGGCCGAAATGCGATACCGAGGACCTCCCCGCAACAGTCACTGTGGTAAAAGAGTAAATAAATAATGCCCCGTTCCGAAATGGAACGGGGCATTAAATTATGTAAACTTACAGGATGATCTCGCCTTCGGCATTGCGGGGCAGAGCAACTGCATTGGCCTCATCGGTATCGATATGCATGGCATCGGCAAACTTGGGAGAAACGCGGATCACGGTCGCGCC
>JAZUNB010000109.1:0-2403 GCA_045603925.1 Eubacteriales bacterium | reverse complement strand
AAGGATGGCAGCGCCATCAATCTGGGTGAAACTGCCGGTTACTATACTGTTGTTGTATGCTACGACAACGGTGGTGCTGAAGCTCTGGCATTCTATACCTTCCAGGTAGCATAAACCTAAATAAAAAAGACTCCCCTCGGGGAGTCTTTTTTAATCGAAAAAATCGGTCTGCTTCAAGCAGACCGATTTTATTATTGTACTAAATCTTTTGCGATCGTATTTACATTTCCTGCCCCCATCAGAATGGCAAAATCGCCCTCCTGCAGGGTTTCTTTGAGATATGCGGCAATTTTATCAAAATGGCTGATATAGATGGCTCCGGGGATCTTATCTCGCAGCGTCAGAATATTTACCCCAACCTTGTTGATCTCTCTGGCGGCATAGATGTCGGTGAGGATCACCTGGTCGGCAATGGCCAATACTTCGGCAAATTCGTCCATCAGATAATAGGTACGGGTAAAGGTGTGGGGCTGAAACACCACATAAACCTTGCCCTTTGCCGCCGCCTTGGCGCTCTCCAAGGTGGCGCGGATCTCAGTGGGATGATGGGCGTAATCATCTAATACCACCGCGCCGTTGCAGGTTCCCTTGTGTTCAAACCGCCGATCGGCACCGGTAAAGGCCTCCAAGCCCTCTTTAATGGCGGCGGGGGAGAGCCCATACCAAAAAGCAACTGTGGCCGAAGCCAGGGCATTATAAATGTTGTGTTTTCCGGGGATCCGCAGGGCAACGTGCACGGTTTCTTCCTTATATAGAATATCGAATTCGGGATACCCGTTGTTCAGCTTTGCGTTGATGGCGCGGCAGATGTTGTGCTCCCCGAGGCCGAAAGTGAGGATGGTGCCCTTGTAATAATTCTGCACCTCTTTGCAGTTCTCTTCATCGCCGTTGACCACCAGGAGACCGCCTTCGGCAATATTGTCGGTAAATCGATTAAAAGAGGCCTTGATGGCGGCAAGGTCCTTAAAGAAATCCAGATGATCTTCGTCAATGTTGAGGATCACCCCGCAATGGGGATAGAAATGATGAAAGGAATTCACATATTCGCAGGCCTCATAAATGGCGTAATCGCTTTGCCCTAAACAGTAGTTTCCGCCAATGGCCTTGAGATTAGCGCCAACCAAAACCGTCGGATCGCAGGCGGCCGCTGCAAAAACCGAGGCAGTCAGAGAGGTGACGGTGGTCTTGCCATGGGTGCCGGAAATCGCAATGGACTTTTGAAATTCCGCCATCATATAGCCCAGCAATACAGCCCGCTCCATCATAGGAATGTTGTTTTCTCGGGCAAAAACCAGTTCGGGGTTATTGTCGGAAATGGCGGCAGTATAAACCAAAAGATCGCATTGACCGACATTTCGGGCCTCATGCTTATTATATACGGTGATGCCGGCGTCTTTCAACTTGGCGATAGTGGGGCCGTCTCCGCTGTCGGAGCCGGTGACCTTCTTGCCCTGCTTTTTTAAGATCAGCGCCAAAGAAGACATGGAAACACCCCCGATCCCAACAAAATGGAAACGGGAATAACTCTTGTATTGATCAAAGTTTTGTGGTATAATGTTCAAACATAACCCCCCTTAGGTATCAGGTTCATACCTATTATATAATATATGAAGCAAAAAATAAACAAAAATTTACAAATCAAGGTGAAAAAATGAAGGATTTTTTAGAGCGAAATAAAATGCTGTTGGTTGGCCTCATCGGCGTGGTGCTGTTGATCTCCTTTTTTCCGGTCCAGAATGTGCTGCTGCACTATGAGACGGAAGGGGAGGAGCAGTATGTGGTGCGGCTGAACTGTACCGTCTTTGGAATGTGTATGCGTCTGGCGCCCGGCAGTAAGAATACCGGTAATATCGTGCTGATGGATACCTTTACCTTTGTGAATTATGAAAAATCGGTGGTGCGTGCGGCAAATGCTTTGGCGGAGCTGGCCAAAACCAAGGACGGCACCTTCCAATTGCAGGTCAGCGGCGCGGTGCTGAATAATGAGCAGGTAGAGGCCGATCTGGTGGCGCAATTGACCGCCATGGGCTATAAAGCCGAAGCCTTGGAGTAACTTTCTCTATATTTGGTTCATAACGTGTCGATTTTTTGTGCAAAAAGATATTTTTGAAAAAAGTTAAAAAAATCTCAAAAAAACTGTTGACAAACAGTTGAAGATTTGTTATTATATTCAGGCACTCGCGAGAAAATCGCGGGAAAGCAAAGGACTTTGAAAATTAAACAGCATCATTTAGAAGGACCCGTTAATTGAAAAATCCAAGGGCGAAATGCTTTTGGTGAAAGCGATTAACAAAACTTTTAAAAGCCAGAAAAATTCTAGTAATTAGAGATTTGTTATGAGCTGGATTAAAAACTTGATTTAAATTTTTTTTAGAGAGTTTGATCCTGGCTCAGGACGAACGC
>JAZUNB010000108.1:0-7488 GCA_045603925.1 Eubacteriales bacterium | reverse complement strand
AACTCTCCCATATAAAAAGCCGACCTTGTGATCGGCTTCTGTTTGGAGCTGGTGAACGGACTCGAACCCCTGACCTGCTGATTACAAATCAGCTGCTCTGCCATTGAGCCACGCCAGCACATTGACGCTGCCGAAGTTGATAATAGCGACTCGCGTCGTTACCTTGAATAGTATACTCATTTCGGCAGCTTTTGTCAATGGTTATTTTAAAAAATTTTAAGAAATTTTTTCGGCCAACGCCAAAGCGTCGTCGATATGGGCGCAGAAATGCTCGGCGCCCCCCGCCTCATAGAAGCCCGCCTTCTTCATGACCGCCAGGGGCTGTTCGTTTACATGGGAGAACACCAGCATCACCTTTTTCTTTTGGCATTTCTTATGAAGCTCCTCCAGCGCGTTCATGGCGGTGGCATCCAGAGCGTTGACCTCCCGCATCCGCAGGATCAGGCAACGGGTATATTCCTTAAAGGTAACATCCAAGATCTTATCGGCGGCACCGAAGAACAGGGGGCCGGTGATCTCATAGACCCGCACCGAGCGGGGCACCTGACGCAGATCGATGCTATCGGGATCCTCCTCGGCATACTTCCAGCTATCCACATGGGTCTCCTCGCTCATCCGCTTCATAAAGAGGAAGACCGCCAGAATGAGACCCACCACGATGGCCACCACCAGATCAAAAAGCACGGTCAATACAAAGGTGGTCACCAGCACGATGATATCGCTCTTGGGAGCGGTTTTCACGGTACGGACAAATCTTCTCCACTCGCTCATATTATAGGCCACCACAAAGAGGATGGCGGCGATGGCGGGCATGGGGATCAGCGCCGCATAGGGCATCAAAAACAGCAGCACCAACAGCAATACCACCGAATGGACCATTCCCGCAACGGGGGTTCTGCCGCCGTTTTTCACATTGGCGGCGGTACGGGCGATGGCGCCGGTGGCGGGGATACCGCCGAAGAGCACCGAGGCGATATTGGCAACGCCCTGGCCCACCAGCTCCGCATTGGAATTATGCTTGGAATTGACCATACTATCGGCCACCACGCAGGAGAGCAACGATTCAATGGCTGCCAGAACCGCAATGGTAAAGGCATCGGGAAGCACCGCCGCCACCTTGGCAAAGCTGAGATCCATCCCTGCAAAGGAGATCCCGGGCAGACCCGAAGGGATGGTATAAAGATCGCCGATGGTAAAGACATGGGCATCCAGACCGGGGATGAACTTCACCATCAAAGCACCTACCATCACAGCAATTAAAGAGGGCGGCACCCGCTTTTCCAGCTTGGGATAGACGATCAGAATGGCCAAGCAGACCGCACCCACCAGCAAAGCCTGCCAGCTGAAGGTGCCCATGGCCTCGATATTGGCCTCGATCTTCTCCAGAGTCTCCACCGGCTTGACGCCCGCCGCATATGTAAGCCCCAGAAAATCCTTGATCTGACCGATCAGGATGGTAACGGCGATACCGGCGGTAAAGCCGGTGGTAATGGTATAGGGAATAAACTTAATGAGGGCGCCGAACTTAAAAACGCCCATCAGGATCAGCATGATACCGGCCAGCACGGTGGCAATAAACAGACCGTCCATTCCGTTGGCGGCCACCACTCCTGCCACAATGGTGGCAAAGGCGGCGGTAGGGCCTGCGATCTGCACGCGGCTTCCGCCCAAAAGGGATACGCAGAACCCTGCGGCAATGGCGGTATAAACACCGCAGGCAGGCTCCACCCCCGAGGCCAGCGCCAAAGCAATAGACAGCGGCAGGGCAATGATGGCCACAATGATACCCGCGATGAGATCCTTAAAGAATTGATCCTTATGATAGGTTTTCATCACCGAAAAAAACTTCGGCTTTAAATAAAAATACTTCAATGCTTTCACTCCTTTTAAAATGCGTATATATTATTTATCAAAAGAAAAAAATCGTCAAGAGTTTTTTATAAAATTATTGTACCCATTCGAAAAATATGGTAAAATGAATATATCTTTTGAAAAAAGGAGCCCGAATATGAGCGTTATTATAAAAGCATTAAATAAACCCCGCGTATCCGTCAAGGTGCAGACCGTTGCCGCTCTGCTGGCCACCGCCGCGGCGGTAGCCCTGCCCCAGCTTTGCCATCTCATCGGCGGAAAGCCCCTGAGCACCGCCCTTTTGCCCATGCACCTGCCGGTGCTTCTGGTGGGTCTTCTGGCAGGGCCCTTGGCCGGCGCCGCCGCAGGAATGATGGGCCCCTTAGCCAGCTTTTTACTGACGGGAATGCCCATCCCCATTAAACTGCCGCTGATGATCATCGAGCTGATGGCCTTCGGCCTTTTTGCAGGGCTTTTCCGCAACCTGCCCACCCCTTCGGCAGTAAAGGTGCTTTTGGCCCAGTTGGCAGGCCGCCTTTGCTATGCCGCCGCGCTGGCGCTTGCCATCTATCCTTTGGGGATCTCTTCCCTTTCCATGACCAGCGCCCTCACCAGCAGTACCACCGGTTTACCGGGAGCGGTCTTGCAATTGGCGCTGATCCCGCTGATCTTAAATCTCATCAAAAAACAGCAGTCTTAAGACTGCTGTTTTTTATTATAACAATTCTTTCACCACTTGGGGAAAATCCCGATAATCATCAATGGTAAGGAAATGAAAATCCGAGCGGTAGACCGATTCATCGTTGCCGCCGGGGCCGTAATCATCCCCCACAAAGACCACCTCTTGGGGCAGGATCCCCCGCTCCTTGCAGTATTCCTCCAAGGCATAAGCCTTATTATAGGGCGCGGGCGCCATATCAAAGGAGGAGGAGCCCCCCACAAAGACGATATAATCGGAGAAGACCTCCTTGACCTCTTCATAGATGGCGCGGCGCTTTTTCCGATCGGGATCAAAGGCCAGTTTATCTTTTTGCTTGGCTTTGGTCCCCAAAATGGGAAAGGTGACACAGCCGGAGGAATGAAATTCCACATTCTCCCCTGCATAGTCGGTAAAGCCATACTTTTCCCGAAGGCTTGTTACCCGCCGCTCCACCGACTCCCGATCGCAGGGCAACACCGCATTCTTCACGATCTCGATATCCTTGGTCTCGGGGTTATAAAGGGCCAGCTGAAGGCCGTAGTTTCCCAGAATATCGATGGGGAAATGCCCCATCTGCTCAAAGATGCGGCGGCACATTCCCGCCCCCACCATCAGCAGCTGATATTTTTCGGAAAGCCGCTCCAGCACCCTGCGATGCTCCTCGCTTAAGGGAGTCTTATGCTGGGTCAGGGTGCCATCCAGATCGAAGGCAACCAATTTGATCTTCGAAACATCCATCTTCTTAATCTCTATAAAAACGATCATACAGCCAAAGCACCGAATAGCGATCCTTCAGATCCTTGGCATAGCGGATGGCATCCTCCACCGCCGAACCGTACAATTCATAGAAAGCCTCCATTTTCAGCCCGATCCGCTCCACCAGCCGAAGCATCTGCTCCTCGGTGGGGGCTTGGGCGAGCAGTTCTTTAATGGCCTTTTCCTGCCCGAGAACCGAAGAAGCATCGGTCTTTTCATACCAGCCCAGCCGCCGCTGCAAGGCCAAAACGCCCGAGGCGGAGCTGCCATAGACTCTTTGGATCTCCCCTTCCCAAGAGGCCTCATCAAAGGGGACTGCGCTCCATTCCGCCTTTTGCAGCTGCTCCCGCAGCCTGGCGGTAACCACCGCCGAATACAGCACATCAATGCCATGGGCAAAATAGGGGCGGTCAAACACAATGCCGGTGATCTCAAAGAAATGGGAAAGATGATGCTCACTACCCGAGGCAGGGCGGGAGGTCTTGACATAGGCCATGGCCACGCCCACGATCACCAGCGCCTCCATCAAAGCGGCTACTGCCTCCTCTTCCCTTCGGAGAATGGCTTCTGCCAAAGGATCCACCTTCAAAACGGTATCCATGGTCAGGTCATAGACCGCTTGGCAAAAATACTCATCATTGATAAGAGCGCTCAGCTTCCAATCGTTGAGGCAGGAGTATTTACCCACAATATCGCCATACCCCGCCTGCAGCATCTCCAAGGGGGCTTCCGCCAAAACCTTGGGATCGGCCAGAATGGCCTTGGGCGGGCGGGCGCTGACTGTTTCCTTCATTCCGCCCAGGATCATAGCGGCGCCGACCGAGGCGTAACCGTCCATGGAAGGGGCGGTGGCAACAATATAATAAGGAAGATCATGCCGAAAGCTGACATATTTGCAAAGATCATTGATAACGCCGGAGCCTACCCCCAGCACCAGATCGCAATCAGCAGGCAATACCGCTTCCACCGCGGCCACCGCCTGCTCATCGGGGATCAATACCCCATCGCCGGTCTCAAAGATCTTTACTTGGGCGATTTTTTCGCCCAGCACCGCGGCCACCTGCGCTCCTGCCGCCCCATAGGTATTCTGATCCGCCACCAAGAGGATCTTCTGATACCCCGCGCAATAGGCGGGCAGATGGGAAAGCATTTCGCCACTGATCTCAATATGATCAATGGGGCAAAGATGATCCATCCCGCAGGAGCAACCGAGGATGCCCGCAACCAATTTTTTCATATTCATCGTTGTCTCTCCTTGAAAAAGTTTGCAAAAGTTTGAAAATGTTGGTATAATATCATTATAGCGGTTTCAAGAGGAAAGTCAATCGATGATACCCATCTTGACAGATTTTCAAACTTTTGCAGGAGGTGCTTTATGCTAAAATATGAACGACAGCAGCAGATCTTGAGCGCTTTGGAGGAGCAACCTTCCTCCACTGTAAGAGACCTGGCAAAAACGATCTATGCCAGCGAAGCTACAGTAAGGCGGGATCTTGCCGACCTTTCTGCCGCCGGGCTGGTGCAATTGGTTTATGGAGGTGTATTGCTCTCTAAATATAAAAACGAGGTGGTACCGGCCACAGTGAGAGAAAATGCCAATGCCGACTTAAAAGAAAAGATCGCCGCCCGGGCGGCAGAGCTGATCCGAGACGGCGATACTGTCATTTTTGATTCCTCCTCCACCGTGAGGCGGATGTGTAAGCATATACAAAAGAGAAAAAATGTCAAGATCATTACCAACAATCTGCGGATCCTCAATGAATTCCGCAACAGCGACATCACCGTCTACTGTACCGGCGGCGAATACTACCGCCAGCGGGACTGCTTTTTAGGGCCCTCCGCCGAACGGTTTTTGCGCACAGTCTACGCCGATCGGCTGTTCTTTTCCTGCAAAGGACTCTCCGATACCGGATTGCTGACCGATGCGGATCAAGCAGAGGTCTCCATGCGCCTGGCGATGATGGAGCATTCCAGGGAACAATACTGCCTTTGTGACTCCACCAAGCTCGGCTCGGAAAATGCCTTTATCATCTGCCGCCGGGAGGAGATCACCGATCTTCTCTGCGATCAGCCGCTTTAATAAGAAAAAGCCGGTCTTTCGACCGGCTCAACAAATTTATTATAACAGATACTATACAGCAATGTCAATAAAAAAATGCTTATCAGGCGCAATTTCTCCCTTTTTCATAAAAAATTCTTGTTTATTTTGTATAAAAAACATATTGAAAGTTGATAAAATTTATGCTAAACTATAGACAAGAAAAGGAAATCAACTCAAAGTACAGAAAGGAGCACGGTGAGTCCAATGTACAGTTGATCGGGGCTCTCTCCCAAGGATCAAGAGTAGCAGCAGGCAGAAAGAAGAAGAAAAATAATTTACGGTTTTGCAAATCATTTTTTGAAGTTCGATAGTAGGTGAAAGTTTTTAGACTGCTAAGATTCCTTGGTTGCAAGAGTCAGGCTTGAAAAGTCTTCTCGTTTGAATTAGAATCCATCCCATTTGAAAATCTCGCTTAGGAGAGACGAAAAACTAAGAGTTTGAGGATTCGGAATCGAAAAAAAGGAGTAAGACGAAAGCGAAGTCAAGAGAAAGAGAGGTTAAATTTGATGTTAGATATCAAGAGTGAACAGAAATGACCCTCGGTGTTGCAGGTGAAAGGTGCAATACTGAGGGTCATTTATTTTATAGAAGATGCCGCCGAAAGGCGGTCTTTTTATTTATTCAGCGGAGTATAGCCGGTCTTTTCGATCAGCTCCTGCCCCTCTTCCGAGAGGATCCAATTCAAAAAGGCCTTGGTATTCTCATCGGCATCGCTGCGGGTCACCGCCATAAATTCCGAGGCGATGGGATAACTGCCGTTTTCAATATTCTCCAGAGTGGGGGCAACACCGTTGACAGAAAGCAGCTTGATCTGCTGATTGCCTACCATCTCGGTGGAATAGAAACGGAAGGAATAGCCGATGGAGTTTTTATAGTTTTTATAATCGGCGGCGCGGTTGATGATGCCGCCCATACCGTCGATCCGATCCTCCATGGGAGGATCCATCAAGGGGGTATCCCCCATCAGGGTCTGCAGAGCGGTTTGGGAACCGCTTCCCTCATCCCGCTGGAAGGCGCGGATCTTCCCCAAACGGGAAATACCCAGTTCCTCCCATTCCCGGATCTCGCCCGAATAGATGCCGCGGATCTCCTCCAGAGTGATATTCTCCAGCGGATTGTTGCTATTGACAAAAAAGACAAAGGCCTCTCTGCCGATGGGGGTATACACCAATTCCACCCCCGCCTCCTCGGCGGCCTTTTTCTGCTCTGCCGAAGGGCCGCCCGCAAAGATGATATCCGCCTCACCGGTAATGATATTATCATAGGCATAGGTGGTGGTGGAGCAGCTGATATGGCTCTCATAATGATCGGCATACACCGCCTTAAAGAAAGCGGAATAGATAGGATACATAGCGGTAGCCCCATCTAATTTCGGAAGATCCAACCCCTGCAATTGCAGGGAAGCGGGATGATCCAGGGTTGCCACCTTGCTTTCCTCAAAGGGAGAATACTGCGCAAGAAGATCTCCTCCGTCGGAGACGGTGGCGATCTTGGCATCCGCCGACCGCCAGGCGGAAAAGCCACCCGTCACCAAAAGGCAAAGGATGATGGCGGTGGAAAGGGCGATCCGCACCCATTTTTGACGAAAGCCCCGCCAAAGAAGCGCCGCGATCACCAGCGCCACCAAAAAAGCGGCAATAAAGATCATAACGCCATAGAAATTCTGCTCCAGGCGGGTACGCAGGCTGAAGGAAACCACCAGCAAGGCCACCACAGAGCCCAAAAACAGCGGCCCGATGGAAGCGGCCAGCACCAAGGCTCTGCCCAGATGGGGGGCTTTTTTTCGGATCATCAAAACAGCGCCAAAGGCCGCCATGGCGAGCCAAAGGGCCATCAAAAGATAAGTAATCACAGAACCAAACATCGCACATTCCTCCTTTTTCTAATTATAATACAGACCGGTTTTCCCTGTCAATGATATGAAGAAATCTTAAGAAAAGGGGGTCGAAAAAATTGTTTGAAACCTTCAAACCGAGCCGCCGCCTTTGGCGGCGGGTTACCCGAAGGCGTATGTGATACGCCGAGTGGCTCGGGTTGGAGGTAGCAAAGGGCGTAAAATAAAAAGGGAAATATCGAGAAT
>JAZUNB010000107.1:0-6264 GCA_045603925.1 Eubacteriales bacterium | reverse complement strand
CCTCGCAATAGCAACGGTAGAGGGCTGTGCCGTCGGCAGAGGCGGTGGCGGGGGTATGAGCCGCCAGATAATGATCGTGGGTATGGGGCGTTTCCGCCATGGAGTGAACCGTTACGGCAAGAGAATTCTCTCGGAAGGTTTCCTCCAGAAGCGGAGACCCTTCGGGGACATAAACGGCGATCTCCCCATTCTCCCCATAGGAATAAGAATAGATGTATTTGGGAGCGAAGGCGGGATTCTCAAGGATCAGCCGCTTGATATTGCGGGGAAGGTAGAGGGAGAACCATTCCTCCTCGCCCTCATATTCAAAGGTGGCATAGAAATTCTCGGTAAAGACGATGGTCTCCAGCTCCTTGAAGGAGGAAAGGCTTAAAGAGGAAGCGGGAAGGGGCTGATCCAGGATCAGCGTCTTCAGATGAGCGATCTCGCCGAAGGCATAGTAATCCATGGCGGTCACCTGAGCGGGAACGGTAAAGACCTGATCGGTCTTGCCGCAGGGATAATAAAGAAGGGTCTTTTGATCCTTGGAATAAAGAACGCCGTCTTGGGAGGAAAAGGCAGGATTGCCTGCCGCCACCTCAATGGCCTCCAGGGCGGAGCAGTAGTAAAAGGCGTTATAAAGCTCCAGCGTTGTGAGGGCGGCGGGCAGATAGCAGGTGCCCTTCAGGGCGGCGGGGCAGAGGAGCAGTTTGGTTTGGGCTTTATCAAAGAGCAAGCCCTGCTCATTGGCGGAATAAGAGGGGTTCCCGCTCTCTACCGCCACAAACTCCAGCGCGGCGCAGGCATTCATAAAGCTATCGGTCAGGTCGGTAACGCCTGCCGGAATGGTGATGCGGCGGATGGAATCACAGCCATAGAAGGTAGAAAGAATAGACTGCAGGGTCGAGGGGAATTGAAGATCGGTAAGATTTTCGCAATCCTGGAAGGCCTGCTCCCGAATAACGGTAACACCCTCGGGAAGGATCACCGTCTTTAAGGCGGGGCATTTTTCGCCGAAATACTGCGGGATCTCGGTGAGAGAGGCGGAAAGGTTCAGCGTTTCCAGCAGGTCGCATTGGCTGACCGCGCTGTTGCCCAGAGAGGTTACGGTATCGGGAAGGGTCAGACTCTTCAGCAGATGGCAATGGGCCAGGGCGCTGTTGCCCAAGGTCTGCAGTTTTCCCAACTGAATGGAGCGCAGACCCTCCATATTAAAGAAGGCTTCCTGCTCGGCGGTGGTAACAGTATCCGATAAAGTCAGCGAGCGGATGTAGTCGCAATGGGCGAAGGCGGCCTTGCCGATGGTGGTGACCCCTTCTTTGACGGTGACCTCCCGATCGATCCGCCCCATGGGGTATTGGATCAATGTGGTCTGCTCTTTATTGTAAAGAATGCCCATCTCATCGGAGGAATAGGCGGCATTCTCTTGGGAAACGGTAATGCTCTGCAGGGAGGTGCAACTGTAAAAAATGTTGTATCCGAAGCCGGAGAGCCCCTTGCCGAGGGTCACCCGCTCCAGCGCCTCGCAGAATTCAAAGGCGCAGTTGCCGATGTAGGTCACCTTGTCGGGAATTCGGATCTCCTTCAGCGCGCAGCCAAAGAAGGTCCATCCGCCGATGGAGGTGATACTGCTCGGCAGGGAGATCTCCGCAAGGTTGCGGCAATTATAAAAGGCATTGCCGCTGACCGAGGTGACCCCTCCGCCGATGGTCACCGAAAGGATCTCATCCTTAAAGGCGATCCAGGGAGCTTTATTGGCAGAGGAGCCGTAGCTCTTCATCTCGCCGCTTCCCGCGATGGTGAGAGCGCCCTCTCCGTCAAAGGACCAGCTGAGATTTCCGCTGGTGCCGCTCTTTCCGTCTCCCTCCACCGTAACGGTGCAGGTGACTGAATGGTTCAGCAGTGAAGCGGTGATCTCGGCGGTACCGAGGTTATGGGCGGTCAGCTGACCGTGTTCATTTACCGAAACAATATTCTCATCGGAGGATGCCCAATTGCAGCGTAGACCCTCCACCGAGGCCGAGGAGAGGATCTCGGCTGTTAAGGAGGCGGTTTCAAAGACCTTCAGAGTCTTGGTATTGTCGCTTAATTGAAGCCCTTGAATGGCGGCAAATCTTTCCGTCTCCAAGGCAACGGTGCGGCGATACCGCTCATATGCGCCGCTTGGGGTGCGGTCGCAGATATAAAGGATCAGCTCCTCGCCGTCCATATAGAGATTGGCAATGTAGGCGGCGGAGCTTCCTTCGTTCAGCAGATAAACGGGAGCAGTCTCCTTGGTGGCCCGATCATAGCGGTAGACAGCCTTGGCGTTGGCGTAATAGAGGGCGTCGGCATCGGCATCCAGCGTATTGGCGGCGGCAGAGAGAAGCAGGGTCTCATTTCTGCCGTCGGGGGCGCAGGAATAGAGATTTGCGCCGTCGGTATAATACCAGGCACCGTCGAAATATTTCTGCCGTTCGTCGGGCTTGCGGGGCATTTGGGAGAAGCGCGTGCTCTCGGAAGGGCGTTGGGTGGGAGCCCAGTCGGAATGGTGGAGCGCCCGGATCTCTGCATCATTTAAGAGGAAATAGCCGCGGTTGGCCCGGCCGTAGAGATCGGGGGTGGGATCATCCCAGCAGCAGTCCACATGGTACCATTCGCCGTCCAATCGGATCAGGTTCCAGGCGTGGTTCATGGTCTCACTGGAAAGATAAAGACATTCCAGCCCCGCTTTGTTCATCAAGACGCGATAGGCCAGGGCATAGGAACCGCAGATGCCGGTTCCGTTGACCAATACCGCGTATTCGGTATAGCGCTCACTGTAGACGGTATCGGTGATCTCACCTGCCTCCAAAAGGGCGAAGAGCGCGCTGTCGTATTGGCAATGGAGGGCGATATAATCGTGGAGATAAAGGGCTTTTTCAAAATCGCTCATCCCCGCTGTCTCGGCGATGACTGCATCGATGGCATTATTAAGATCCAGAACCCGTTTCTGATAATCGGTCAGTTCCAGATCCGCCCCATAATAAAAACGGAGCTTCTGAATGGCGGTGACCGCAGGATTGGTGATCACCCGATAGGAAAAGCCGCTGTTGCTGATGAGGCTGTATTCGGCGGGATAGTATTTGGCCACCGCCGCCAAAAGGGCAACTCCTTGATCGGGCGCCAATTGATATTCCGAAAGATCCAGCTCTGCCTGCATGGTAAAGAGCCCCTGGGCAAGGGTGTCGATCAGCGATTTGGGAAAATCGGCGATCATTTCCTCCTCCACCACCAGATCGGTGATGGGCACCTCAATTTGAGGCAGAGAATCATAATCGGCGGTGTATACCGCCCCTTCGCCGTCCTGCAGTTGATAGCAGTCGGTGTCGGCAAAAAGCTCCTTGGCAATGGTGCCGGTATAGGCGGTCTCTGCGGTCAGGGGAACCTCTTCAAAGCGGATCTCCCGCAAAAGGCCGACCTCATTATAGGAGCAGATGGCATAATCCATGGTGCCGCTTGCGGTTCCGTTGATGGTGATCCGATGGTCCTCCCCTTGGGGTAAAACGATCAGCTTCATCTGCTCCTTCACCGCCCCCAGGCAACCCTCGGCGGTAAAGAGCACCTCATCGTCTTTGATTTGGGCGATCAGGGTGCCTTTGGCATCAATCACCGTTACATCGGTGGGGCAATGGACCTGCACCAAAGTGGTCTCGGCGGGAGCAACCGGAACGGCGGCCGTATTGAGCGCGTGGATGGTTTTTGCAAATTTCTCCAAAAGCTCCTTGTTTTTCACATTGCTCCATTTCTCCGAGCCGGAGAGCCCTGCAAAGATGTTGTTTTGCCCGTTGGCCATATCATTATAGGAATCAATGATATCGGCAACCGCAGGGTTTTGATAGGCAGGCGCCGAAAGGTTTTCGATCTTGGTGGCAACATAGGTATATTGAGCGCGCTTGTTTTGGCCTGCAATGAGGGCAAAGGCCGATAACCCCGCGCTGACATCCGACAGAAAATCCTTCACCTTTTGAGGAATGCTGACGATGGAGTCATAGGATTTGGCGGCAAATTCCAGAGTATCTGCCGTCTCCTCTGAAACATCCAGCATGGTTACGAGAATTCCCTTGGCGGAATCCTTCACATCGCCGAAGACCTCTTTGGCGATCCCGTCGTCGATATCGCCGCCGGCCTTTTCGGTGAGATAGTCCATCAGGTAATCGGTGGCAACCTCAATGGAGAGGTTGGCCTGCTCCAGATTCTTATTGATGCCCGCCGCGGCAAAGGCAGAAAAAGCCACCCGCGCGGCGATCTCCTCCTGACTGCCTGCAGGCAGAGCGCCGGTCAGCAGTTTATAAACATTGCCGGCCTCTTTCATCTCCTCGGTCACCTTGGAACGATCGGAAAGAAAACCGATCAGCGCCTCCGCTTCCTTGGGGGAAAGGGGGGTAAAGGCCTCAGCGCCGGAGGCGGCAGAGGCGGTGAGCCCCGCGGGAAATTGGGGCAGAAGGGAAAAGATCATAAAAAAGAGAAGGAGCGTCTCGACGCTCCTTTTCAAAAAGTCAGTCATAGTGCCTCCTTATTTTTTGGCTTTTCGTTTGGCTTCATAGTCCTTAAGGGCATTCAGCGCAGGCTTACATCCGGGTACAATGACCGCAAGGTTCACCACCGTCATCAGCCCGATGCCCACATCGCCCAGATCCCATACAAAGGTATAGGCGGCAAGTCCGCCGATAAAGAGCATGATCAGCGCAAGGACCTTATAGACAGTCTGGCTTGTCCAATTGTCGCCGAAGAGGAAGGCAACATTGGAGCGGGCATAATACAATACACCGATAAAGGTGGAAAAACTGAATAAGAACAGAATAACAGCAACAAAGATGGAACCAAAGGCGCCCAGATGGTGCTCCATAGAGGTCTGCAGCAGGGCAAGACCCGAGAGCCCCGAAAGCTTTTCGACAGGCACCAGCAGCATAATAAAGGCGGTACAGCTGCAGATCACAATGGTATCGATGAAAACACCCAGCGCCTGCAAAAGGCCGATCTTAACGGGATGATCGGTCTCGGCGGCGGCCGCCGCGCAAGGCGCAGAGCCACTGCCCGCTTCATTGGAGAAGAGCCCGCGCTTCACACCGTTCATCAGAACCGCGCCGAAGCCGCCCGCCACTACCTGGCGGATACCGAAGGCCTCGGTAAAGATGCGGTGGAATACATCGGGTAACCGCCCGATATTCTTGAAGATAATAAAGAGGGTCATACAGAAGAAGATCGCCGCCATAATGGGGACCATAATATCCAGCACCTTTACGGTGGTATCCTTCCGCAATACAATGATGGCCGCCAGCGCCGTTATCGTAATGGAGGTATAAAGCACCGGAATATGGAAGGAATTCATAAAGGCCTCGGTCACCGAGTTGCCGATGACCTGGCTGATACCGCACCAGCAGATCAGCCCCGAAACAGCAAAAAGGACGGCAAGAATGGATTTTTTAAAGGGGGTCTTGAATTTACCCTTGACGATCCCCTGGATGTATTGAGCGGGACCGCCCCGATATCCGCCGTAGAGGGGATCCTCTTCTTTATATAACTGGGCTAAAGTAGCCTCAATAAAGGCAGAGGCAGAGCCGATCAGAGCGGTGATCCACATCCAGAAGACCGCACCTGCGCCGCCGGCAGAAATGGCGGCAACAACACCTACCAGATTTCCCATACCGACCCGCGTTGCGGTGGAAACGACCAAGGCCTGCCAGCCGGAGATGGCACCGCCTTTTTTGGTGTTTTTTTCCACCGAGACCTTCAGCATCTCGGGGAAGAGGCGGATGGGTAAAAACCTTGTACGGACGGTGAAATAGATCCCTGCGGGGATCAGCAGTAAAACCAGCAGGGGAAGTCCCAGAGTGGCACCTCCGGGCAGGGGGACGGTAATGAGATCACCCCATAAGGCCTTGTAGACCGCAGAGATGATTTTAATAATAAAGTCCATTCATCTTTTTTCCTTTTCTCATATTTTTAATGCAAGATTTTTATTCCTTATATTGAAGCATTTCGGGAGTCCAGGGGCGGAGAACTGCGGCAATGGCGGCCGCCTCCTTTTTGGCACCCGAAAGATCGTGCTCCAGATAATTACCGCATTCGATCTTATTGGTGCCGGGGATCTCCCCTTCGAAGGCGGCGGTAAATTCCATGGCCTGCCGCACCAATCGGATGGCCTCCTCGTGGGAGACCGTATCCCTTACCAGAAGATAAAACCCCGTGCGGCAACCCATGGGGCCTACATAAAGGATCTGCTGGCCCCATTGACTGTTGCGGGCGTAGGTGGCAAAGAGATGC
>JAZUNB010000106.1:0-2919 GCA_045603925.1 Eubacteriales bacterium | reverse complement strand
GTTTCTTTATTCAGTTTCCCGGGGCAGGCACTTTCTCAGATCAAAAAGCGCCTTCATTAAGCAAAGACCTGCGATAACATAGACGATCAGCATCACAAGGGAAATATAGACCCACAGCTCCGACAGCCACGGATAAAGACAGGTAACGATCAAGATCGCTGTCTGCATAACCGTTTGAAGAGTTCGGTAGCGCAGAAGCTTTTCATCCAATTCATAGCCCTCCGGCTGATGCTTTTTCGCAATAGCGGCAAGATTGGTAAGCAATTGGAAATGAAAATACAGGTTTACCAGGCTGATCACAATATCAAAAAACTGCCAGGCTCCATCCAGGCTTCCTCCGAACCAACTTGCAAACCATTCTGCTCCATGCCAAAGAGCCAGAAGAGCGCCTAATGTTTGAAGAAGGGAAAGCTCCCGCTCTTCCTCTTTCAGGGCGGTGATCGCCGATAAAAAGAGAAGATAGCCGATAAAGGCGGGCAGAAGGCTGACGGTATTGATATGGATATCGAAGTAAATAAAGAAATATCCCCAGGCCGCTTTGGTCAGGCCCTTATAGAGTTTATTGTAATCCGTCATTCCATAGATCCTCCCGTCCGACTAAGGCATCATTCACATACAGATCCGCCACAAAGTATTCCGGAAGAGCCGCCTCCCGCTGGGGATCGAAGGTTCCGCCGCCACCGCTAAAGGAAACGGCAGGCCCCCATCCCGCCTCCATTTTTCGGCTGTTCCAGCTTTCGCCATTGTTGCTATTCCCGCCGGAATTCTCGCCGGTGGCGACCGTTAAATGCTCCGGCCGCTTTTCTCCCGCATACACAGGCGCGATGGAGACGCCGAGCCTCTCGATTTTTGCTCGGTCCTCCGCTGTTCCCAGATGGGTCAGCCCTTCATTTTGAATTCTGGCGGCTCTTGTAAACACCGCATCGGGCTTCGGGGTTGTGTTCAAAAAGACGGGATTTGTTAAAATACTTTCGAAATCACTTTGATTTTGGGTGGTATTTTCAACAGAATAGATGGTCTGCACATTGGCTTCCACCCGAAAATCTCCGATCACGCCGGTATACAAAACGCCCGGAAGCTCCATACAGCCCCATTCCAGCCGCTGATCCAAGGCCTCCACATTACGGAAATCCTCCAGGGGAACCGCCACCCATCTTCCCTTCTCCTTCTCCACGCGAAGGGTCTGGACCGCAAGATACATTTTTCCCTCTTCCGCAGGCAGACCGTTGGGCGGATAGTTCACCTTGACCACCAAGAGGCCTTCATAGACATTTTTCTCCCGCTGCTTCAGGTTATAAATGAAATACCCGCCCTGGGTATTCGGCCATTCGTTTAAGCCACTGCCCCAGCTGGGAAAGATGCCGCTTCGCTCCTTTTCCGCCACTTCCCCAATGATTTCTTTCTGCATGGATTCGGGGGCGCACATCACCCGATAGATCCCATTTTGCCCCAATACTGCCTTCCCATAGGCATCAAAGGCGCCTGCATAGGTGGTGCAGGGGGTGCTTCTGGCCGAGGCCAGAGAGGCCCATATATTATTTCCGTATGATTGATGCACCTCCGAGGCCTGCACGCCTGTGATCAGCGAAAGACCGAGAATAAGCGCAACGCAAACAGAGACCAGACCCATCCCCGCAGGATACTGCTTGAATCGGGCAATGGCTTCAATGCGGGCGCGTATATTTTTACCGCCATTATGAATGGAGGTGCTTCCGGGGGTATTGGCAAAGCGGTCATTGACCATGGAAAGAAGGATCTCTCCGTATGCTCTGCGCTCCTCCCCTTCCAGCTGCTCCAAAACATACTGATCGCAACGCGCCTCCATATCATTCAATGCCTGCTTGGCGCAATAAACCACAAGGGGGTTGCACCAATGAAGGCACCGAAGCAGGCAGATCACCATACTCCAAAGAGTATCTTTATTCTTCAGGTGCAACAGCTCATGCAAAAGGATCTTACGGTCGATCACTGCATTTTCGGGGAGCACCAAAACAGGACGAAGGATCCCGCATACAAAGGCGCTTGGCAAGCCCGAAACCGCAACCACGCGCCGCACCTTCACCTTCTGCTCCGCCGCGATCTGCCCAATACGCGCCATCTCTTCCTCGCTGGGAGTACTGCCGCCGCGCAGAACCAGGCAAAGCCGCAAAAAGGAGAGCAGGTATTTCAATGCGCAAAAGACAACACCGAAAACATATCCCGCAAAGAGCCATTGCGGAAGGGTCTTGGGCAGTGCTGTTAACACAGGAACAGGAAACAGCACACGGGTAACAGAGTAATCCCCGACCCATGTTTTGATTCCCTCCACAACAAACTGCCAATGAATCAAGGTATATCGGCCGTTCCATCCCGCAGGGATCAATATCATCATCCCCAAAACGCCCCATACGGCAAAATGCCATTTGGGCGGCAGCTTATCCTTAAACAATGCCTTGATGATCAGCAAAAGCACCGCAACGCCCGAAACGGTAAGTGTTTGAAGAAGAAAGCCCCAAAGATCGAACACGGTTACACCTCCATCTCCTCAAGGAGCCGCCTCAGATGCTCCCGCTCCTCCGGAGAGATCGGCTCCTCCTTTAAAAAGGCGGCGATCAGATCTCCTGCCGAGCCGCTGTAGACGCGGTGAAGAAAGCTTTGGCGCTCCTGCTGCCGACAGCTCTCCCGATCCACGGTGGCATAATACATATGAGGATAGGTCTCCTTCTCGATCCGCACAAACCCTTTGGACTCCATACGGGTCAGATAAGTCAGAACCGTATTGCGGCTCCAGCCTGTATCTTCATACAGCTTTTGAACGAGTACCCCAAGCTCTGCCCCTTCGGTCTCCCATAAGGCGCCAAGCACCGTCCATTCCCTTTCGGATAATTTCATCTGCAGTCCTTCTACAAGAGGAGTATCTACTTATAATCTACAATTGTA
>JAZUNB010000105.1:0-46707 GCA_045603925.1 Eubacteriales bacterium | reverse complement strand
CATTACGGGGATTTTTTGTTTTGTTTGGGCGGAAAAGATGCTCTCAAAACCGCTTCTTCCTTGCGAAGGGCTGCCCTTCGGTCGGCGGTTTTTTTATTTGTAAAAAGAAAAGAACGATTGCTTTCGCAATCGTTCTTTTGGAGCGGGTGACGAGGCTCGAACTCGCTACCTCAACCTTGGCAAGGTTGCGCTCTACCAGATGAGCTACACCCGCATCTCTTTCGCTTTCCTCAAGCGACGAATGTTATTATACAGCAAGTTCTTTTAAATGTCAAGCAGTTTTTATAAAAAATTTTAAAAAAATAAAGGGCGGTAAAAACCGCCCTTTATTGATCATTTTTCCAGCTTCAAAACCGTAATGATCTCTTCGGTCTTATTGGTGTCATAAGTGAAGGTGACCGTATCGCCGATGTTGAGGATCACCGCCCGTTGATCGGTGGCAACGCTCAAGGCGAAGGTGCCTTCCATAGCATCCAGCGTATAATAGAAGCAGGTATTGCCGCCTACCACCGCACTGCGGATGGACTGAATGGCGCCGGTAACGGTGGTCTGACCGGAGATGTCCTCGGGCACCTCCTCTAAAATGCTGTTTTCATAAAGCTTTTCCACATAAAGCTTCTCGCATTCTTCCACCGTATCGGCGGCCACCACCAGCTGATACTGTCTCACATTGACCATAGCATACATCTTCACCAATTCCGAAGCATCCTTCAGGGCCACAAAATAGGTGGGCTCATTGGCAATATTCAGCAAGAGGGGGAAGGTGGAGGTATAGCGCATCTCCTGGACCTGCCCCTGGGCAGAGTTCATAGCGGAGTATTCCTCGGCACCGGGCACCCCATAGAATTTGGTCTCCTTGGTGCGCTGGTTGCAAAGGATAAAGCCGATGTTGGATTCATCGGCGGCCATGCTGGTGACGCCGGTATACATATAAACATCGTCGCCCTGGGCCATATAATTGTAACCGTCGGTGGTAACGCGGCAGTCCTTTTGGGCGAAGACCGAGTTCCAGAAACCGTTGATGAGGGTACCGTAATAATCATATTGTTCAATGATCAGATTGGCGTTATAGACCCGATCCACCCAGCTGGGAATGGCAGAAACATCATAATAGATATGCTCCCCGGTAACAGCATTGACTAAAACCGCGCCGTTGATATCCCGACCGCCGTAAAGACCGATGGTAAAATCATAGGTGGGGCAGATCCAATAGGGAGTACCGCTCTCATCCACCTCAAAGGTCTGATCGGCAAAGATCTTGGTGGGATATTGGAACCGAAGATGGCGGGCCAGGTTGCGTCCGAAATGCTCGGCGGTGGAATATTTCATCCCCTCGGGCAGGCGGATCAGTTCCACCTCCTGGGTCACCATATCGATCATCAGATAGCCGGGGACACCGTCCTTCATATTGGAGAGCCATTTAAAGACATCCACATAAGCCAGCGGTGTTACCCGAACCGGCCGCCCCTGATAGTTGATCTGGGTATAATTGTCCATCACATCGAATTGGCTGACCATATCCGAAAGCTCGCCCATCTTCCGATCCCCCAGGCGCATGGCAGAGGCGGAATCCAGGCGGGGGATATTATTATAGGTGATCCGGGAAACATCCTCGGTGAAGTTTCCTTCCTCCACCGTCAGAAGCTCCCGATAGCGCTTGGCGTTGAAGATCTGGGCGCCTGCAAGGGTACCCACCAGACCGACGATGATGCAAAGGGCAATAATGCCCAACAGCACCTTCACAGTGGCGGGGATCCCCTTCAGCCCTTTGATCTCGACCGTCTTAACCTGGGTGATCTTCCGCCGGGCGGTCAGCAGCAGAAACAAAATGCCGTAGCATACGCAAAGGCTGATAATAAAGCCCAGAAGCCCTGCGGAATGGATATTCAGAGCAGGCAGGGTCACATAAAAGTTGGCTGCAGCAAACAGCAGGGTGCCGATGATGCAGATCAAATGGGTTTTAAAGGTTGCTTTTTTCATTGGTTATTCCTCCACAATTTCGATTCGTTCCATACAGCGCTCCACCAAGCCTTCAATATCCAGCTTGGCTTCTTCCTTGAGGATATCCCGCAAAACCGGCTTGGTGCGGGGATGCTTGGGGGTGAAAACGGTGCAGCAATCCTCATAAGGCTGAATGGAGGTCTCAAAGGTTCCGATCTTACGGGAGATCTTAACGATCTCTTCTTTATCCATGCCGATGAGCGGGCGCAGGATCAGAGCATCGGTCACACTGTCGGTCAGGTGCAAAGCGTCCATGGTCTGGGAAGCCACCTGCCCTAAGCTTTCGCCGGTGATCAGCGCGCCGCAGTGGCGCTTGTAGGCGATTTTTTCCGCCACCCGCATCATCATCCGCCGCATGATCACGGTGAAGAATTCCTCCTTGCAATGGTCGCGGATGGCTTCCTGAGCCTCGGTAAAATGCACGACCGCCACCTTCATGGCGGGGCAGTAATTACGCATAATGCTTGCCAGCTCCAGAACCTTCTGCTTGGCGCGCTCGCCGGTATAGGGCGGGCTGAAGAAATGGATGCCGGTCAGCTTGACGCCCCGCTTGGCCATCATATAGCCCGCAACAGGGCTGTCGATGCCGCCGGAGAGCAGGAGAGCGGCGCTGCCGTTGGAGCGATAGGGCATTCCGCCGGCACCGGGCTCTCTTACTGCATGGATGTATGCCCCGAAGTCCCGCACCTCCACGGTAACGGTCACCTCGGGATGGTGCACATCCACCCGAAGATGGGGGAAGGTCTCTAAAAGAACGCCGCCGATCTCATTGCAGATCTCGGGGGATTTCAAGGGGAACCGCTTATCACTGCGCTTGGCTTCCACCTTGAAGGTGTTGAATTCCTCCATCGTATCGGCAAGGCATTCTCTTGCCAAAGCGGCGATGGAGTCCATATCCTTCTCGCACATATAGGCCTTGCAGACCGCCGCCAGACCGAAGACCTTTTTGATCCGTTCATAGGCCTCATCCATATCGGCCTCTTCCAAAGACTGAATGTAGATGGTGGATTGGGCAAGGCGGATATCAAAAGCCCCCAGTCCTTTGAGGGAATCCTTGATGTTTTTCAATAAGACCTGATCGAAATAACTGCGGTTGAGACCCTTTAATACGATCTCGCCGCATTTTGCCAAAATCATTTGTTGCATGGTGTTTTTTACTTCCTTAATATAGTTTCTGGATTTTTGCAGGGACCTCCGAGAGGGCATCCATCAGGGTATCCACCTCTTCCAAGGTGTTTTCAATGCCGAAGCTGATGCGCAGGGCCCCCATGACGGTCTGCTCATTATGACCCAGCCGCCCCAGAACCGAATGACTGCGCGCCTTTTTGGAGGAGCAGGCAGAGCCTTGGGAAACATAGATCTCTTTTTCCTCGAGAAAATGCAAAACATTCTCGCCTAAGTAACCGATGGTAGAGATATTGAGGATATAGGGGACACCGTCGGCAGGGGAGTTGATCTGCAGAAAAGGCAATTCCGCTGCCCGCGCGAGAAACCGCTGCCGCAGGGCTTCAAAACGGGAAAGATCCTCGCCGCGGTAAAGCTCAATGGCTTTGGCAAAGCCTGCCGCCGCAGGGCTGTTATAGGTGCCGGGAACCATTCCTTTTTCCTGATCGCCGCCCACTAAGATGTTTTTCAGCCGCACCCCTTTTTTGAGATAAAGGGCGCCGATGCCCTTGGGGCCTTTGATCTTATGGGAGGAGATGGAAAAACTGTCGCATTTTAAGGTCTGCACATTGGTTGGGATCTTGCAGAAGGCCTGCACTCCGTCGATATGAAAATGAGCGGGCGCTTTTTTGCGCTTGATGATCCCTGCGATCCGCTCTACCGGCAGATGCTGGCCGATCTCATTATTGACCATCATCACCGCCACCATCACCGTTTTTTCGTTGATGGCCTCACCGATGCTCTCTATGGTGGGATCGGTATAGAGGACTTCAAAGCCCTGCTCCTCCAAAACCGCCCCGCAGGCGTAAACGCTGGGATGCTCCACCTTGGTCAGTACCACCCGATTGCCCATCCGCTTGCGGGCAAGGGCGCCGCCGATTACGGCAAAGTTATTGGAATAGGTGCCGCCGGTGGTGATCAATACCTCATCCGGAGCGCAATGAAGAGCGGCGGCGATGGCGGTCTTTGCCGCCCGGATCCCCTCCTCGGAGCGGATGGCAGGGGCATAGAGGGCGGAGGCATTGGCAAAGTGCTCCTGCTCCTCCTTGGCGATCAGCGCCGTTACCGCCTCATAGGGGCGGGTAGTGGCGCTGTTGTCTAAATAGATCATTTTATACCTCTTAATACGTTAGTACTTACATTATAGTACAAATTTTTTCCATAATCAAGAATTATTCCATAGTGCGATCATGGCTTTGGCGGTCAGCTCTCCGCCGTAGACCGCCTGCTCTAAGGTGTTGGCGGCACTGCCCACCTCCAAAAGCAGGGAATAGGGGGTAAAATGGGTATTGAACCGATCCCGCCGCAGATTGACCGGTCGGGAAAGCTCCCCGTAAAGGGCGCCCATCTTGCGGGAGAGGGCGAGGGCATAAGTAAAGTTTTTGCGCCAATGGGGATGGGAAAGCCCCTTGGCATCGGTACCGCAAACCGGCATGATCTGCGCCGCCTGCCGCCCGTTTACTTCGGTTACGGGGTAGTAATCAATGCCGTTGCTGCTGATGGCATCCCGATGGATATCTAAAACCACCTGAATGGTGGGGTATTGCTCTAAGATCTTTTCGGCTGCGGCGCGAGAGGTGGTATAGGCGTTACCGAAATCCTCGTTATAGATCTCAGTCAGATGGATGGTGGGGTAGCCCGCCGCCTCAAAGACGGCCTTCATGGCCTTGCCCACCGCCACCACATTTTGGCTCTCATCGGGGGTATTGCTGATGCCTTGGCTGTTGCGATAGCATTCGGTGGTATGGGTATGATAAATGAGGATGGCAGGCGCCCCGGGGGTAAAGACGGGCATCTCAACAGCGGCATTTAATTGGGCGGTAATATCATAGTCGGTGGCGTTGGCCACTGCGGTGCCGTCGATCTGATGGTAGGTGCCCGAAAGAGCGGAAAGATTGGCAGCCTTGACTGAGTCATCCTCGGGCAATTCCTCTTCCGCCTGCGCCTTGGCAAAATATAAAAAGCTTTCGTTCAGCGATTCGGTAAACTCCGGTACCATATACCGCCCGATCTCCCGCATCAGGGGGTCGGTATATTTCAAGAGAGTAAGGGTCATCTGCCGCGCCGATCGGCCGCCCGCGGTCCGCAGGGTGAATTCCGCCACCTCCGGCAGCCAGCTTTTCCAAAAAAATCCACCGGTGAGGCAAAGAACCACCGCCAGCAGAATGCTTATCCATTTTTGCATCTTAGGGGTCACATCCTTTCTATAAAAGAATATGCCCGCCCGTCAGTATAAATACTTTAAGATCTCTTCGGTGGATAAATTTCCGTGGAGGGCCTTGTTGAGGGCAAAGGCAATGATCTTGGCGCCCATATCGGTGGCGGCCTCCATCTGGCGAGGGGTGGCAATGAGGCTTTCTTCATAGGGGTGTAATTTTACACCGTATTGTTCCCATTCATCTGCCAGTACATGACGGAGCAAAACCCGGCAATCCACCACCGTGGGCATTCCGATGGAGAAAACGGGGACTCCTAAGGTGGCGGCGGAGATCTCCTTGCGGGCGTTGTCCACCCCGCCGCCGGGGGTCAGCCCCGAATCGGCCAATTGAATGGTCTTGCAAAGGCGCTCCAGGGTACCGGTGGCCATAGCATCGATGAGGATCACTGCCTCCGGCTGTAAAACACGGGTCAGCCCCTGGGCCATCTCCGCGCTTTCGATGCCGCTGATGCCATAGACCGGCGCGGTGGCGGCGCTGACCGCGGTATAATGCTTGGGCAGAGGCGAGAGGGGGCGGGTCACCATCAGCCGCTCCACCGTTTTGGCGCCCAGACTGTCGGGGGTAATGTTGGGGTTGCCGATGCCTAAGATCAGGACCCGTTTTTTCTCTCCCAGCATGGTGTGAAGCCGCTCCGCCAGAATTCCTGCGATCTCCTCAAAGGCAGGCTCCCCGATCTCGTAGGTCTTTTCGGTTTCTAAGGTCAGGTAGCGCCCCATCTCCCGCCCCAGGGCCTCGGCGCCCTCCTGATCTTCAATGATCACCTCGGTGAGGGTGCAGTGCTTCCGTTTTTTTACTTCGTTGCGGATGCCCTTGGGCAGGGCCATTTTCGCCATCTCCAATTGCTCGATCATCAGATCCGATGGAATGTTCAAGCCAATCAACTCCTTTCTCTTTAGTTTTGGCAAAAGAGAAAAAAATAACCACCCTTGCGGGTGGTTATTAAAAAAGATTATTTTTCCAATTGATCGGCAATGGCCTCCAAGGCATCGCATTCATGGAGCTCGATCATCCCTTTATCGCAAAGGGATGCTAATTCGGGATCGATGGGCAGCTGGGCTAGAACCGTAAGGTCGTTTTGCTCGGCAACCTCATGGACATGGCTCTCGCCGAAAACGTTGATCTTCTTGCCGCAATCGGGGCAGGACAGATAACTGTAGTTTTCCACAATGCCCAAAATAGGAATATTCATCATCTTGGCCATCTTCACCGCCTTGGTCACGATCATAGAGACCAGATCCTGGGGAGAGGTCACAACAATGATCCCGTCTACCGGCAGGGATTGGAATACCGTAAGAGGAACATCCCCGGTGCCGGGAGGCATATCCACAAACATATAATCCACATCATTCCACACCACATCGGTCCAGAACTGCTTGACAGCGCCGGCAATGACCGGTCCCCGCCAAACAACAGGGGACTTCTCATCCTCCAGCAGCAGATTCAGCGACATGATCTGGGTCCCCATCTTGGATTCCACCGGATAGATGGCAGTTCCGTCGCTTTCCGCCCGCTTGCCCGAAAGACCGAAGGCCTTGGGGATGGAGGGGCCGGTAATATCCGCATCTAAAACGGCGGTCTTATATCCTCTTCTCTGCATGGCAACCGCCATCAGGGAGGTGATCATACTTTTGCCGACTCCGCCCTTGCCGCTGACAATGCCGATGATCTTTTTCACCGAGGTCAGGTCGTGGGGCTTTTCGATGAGGCTTTCTTTTTCTTTTGCGTTTCCTGCACAGTTGGAGGAGCAGCTTCCGCAATCGTGGGTGCAACCCATTTTAAAACACTTCCTTTGAATTGATAGTCTTGGATAGTATACTCTTTTCAAAAGAAAAAGTCAAATAAAGGTTTCCTTTTTTTCGCGGGTGTGCTATACTATATAAAAAGGAAGTGATTGGTTTTGGCAAAGTCTTTGAAGACCCGCAAGCCCCATGAGGCGGCGGATCGGTTTTATGATTATCTGATGGCCCACCGCACCGAGGTGTTGCGGTATATCATTGCCGCTTTGGTGACCGGCCTTTTGGAATTTCTGCTGAAGCGGTTTCTCTCCGGCGGAGAGCTCCTTGCTTTTGCCCTTCGGCATCTCATTTTATTTACCGTATTGAAATATTGGGCCTATAACGAAGGGGGCAGCGGCTTTTTCTATACCGCCCGCCAGGGAATGATCGCCTTTATGAGCCTGGTGGTATTGACCCTGGCTGTCAATTATCTGACCCTCTTTTTAGCCTCTTGGCTGGGCTATGCCATGGTCATCAAATATATATTGCAGGCCTTATATGAGATCGCCTGCTTCCTGCTCTATCAATTCTTAATTTTTAAAGAACGGGATTGATTTTTTATCCTTCCTATGATAAACTGAAAGAAAAGAAAGGGGTGTTCTCATTGAAGAAGAATCAGATCATTGTATTGGTATCGGTTATTTTGGCGGTAGCCGCCGCGGTTGCAACCGTTCTTTTGGTGCTGAAGCATCTGGAAAAGAAAAAGGCTCAGATCGCCCCTGCAAATCTTTCCTTTGAGACCGATTTTACCGAAGAATCCGAGGACTGAATAAGGTTTTATAAGCCTCCGTTGCAAGCCGCAACGGAGGCTTTTTTATATATAATAATGAAGAAATTGGTCAATTTTCATGAATTTTAGTATTACTATATGTTGTGTTTTGAAAAAAATAAAAACAAAAGATATTGTGTCTTTTTGTATTGACATCGACTATATCTTGTGATAGAATGTTATCTGCACCACTATGGCGACCACAAGATATAGGAGGAAGGAACCGAAAATGACCATTGCAGGCCTGCAAAAACTGACTTTGCTGGATTTTCCCGGCAAAACCGCTTGCACGGTTTTTTTAAACGGCTGTAACTTCCGCTGTCCCTTTTGCCATAATTTTGCCCTTGCCAAGGGCCTTGCAGAGCCGCTGATGGAGGAGGAAGAGCTTCTTTCCTTCTTAGAGAGCCGCAAGGGGCTGTTGGACGGAGTTTGCTTTACCGGCGGGGAACCGCTGATGCAGCGGGAGCTGCCTGCCCTGATCCGTAAGATCAAGGAGATGGGCTATGGGGTGAAGCTGGATACCAACGGTTGCTTCCCCGAGCGCTTAAAAGCGTTGGTGGAGGAAGGGCTTCTGGATTATGTGGCCATGGATGTGAAGAATGCGCCCGGGCGCTACGGCGAGACGGTCGGCTTTTTAAAGCTGGATCTTGCGGCCATTCGGGAGAGCATCGAATACTTAAAGAGCGGCAAGGTGGAGTATGAATTCCGTACCACCGTTGTCAGCGAATACCATGGGGAAGAGGAGCTGCGCGCCATCGCCGAGTGGCTTCAAGGCGCCAAGCGCTATTTCCTGCAGCAGTTCAAGCCCTCCGAGCAGGTGCCCAAGGCGCTGACTGCGCCTACCTACGCGGAGATGCACCAATATCTCAAGGCAGTACAGGAGATCCTTCCCGTTGCAGAATTAAGAGGGGTAGATTAAATGAAAAGGATCTTATTTCAAGGTGATTCCATTACCGATTGCGGCAGAAACCGCGAGAGCTTTTATAGTTTAGGCGGCGGTTATGCCAATCTGGTGGGTTGCTATCTGTGTGGGGAGTATCCCGGTCAATATGAATGCATCAATAAAGGCATCAGCGGCAACCGTATTGTGGATGTTTATGCCCGTATTAAAAAGGATATCATCAATCTGGCGCCGGATATGATGAGCATTATGATCGGTGTCAACGATGTATGGCATGAGGTCAACCATCAAAATGGCGTTTCCACCGAAAAGTATGAACTGCTTTATGAGATGATGCTGCGGGAGATCCAAGAGGCTCTGCCCGATATCAAGATCATGATCATCGGCCCCTATGTGATCAAGGGCACCGCCACCGAGGAAAAATGGGAAGAATTCCGCTCCGGTGTGGAGGAAAAGGCAGCAGCCGCCAAGGGGATCGCCGAAAAATTCGGCCTGCCCTTTGTGGATATGCTGACCCGATTTGATGAGGCGGTTGCCCAATACCCCGATGGGGACTGGGCTACCGACGGTGTTCACGCCAAGAACGCCGGCAAGGAGCTGCTCAAGCGGGCTTGGCTGGAGTGCTTCGAAGAAAACTTTGTGGAATAAAAATATAGATAGAGAGGATTAGGAAAAGATGTATAGCGTAATTAAAAGAGACGGATCCGAAGCAAATTTCGACATTGCAAAAATCAGCGTTGCCATCCAAAAGGCATTCGATGCCCAGAATAAGGCATCTCATCCCAGCGTGATCGATCTGCTGGCTTTGAAGGTGACAGCTCATTTCGAGCCCAAGGTCAAAGACGGGAAGATCGCAGTAGAAGATATTCAAGACAGTGTGGAGGAAGTATTGAGCGAATCCGGCTATGCCGATGTTGCCAAGGCTTATATCCTTTACCGTAAGCAAAGAGAAAAGGTGCGTAACCTGAAGTCTACCTTCTTGGATTATAAGTCCCTGGTAGACAGTTATGTAAATGTTACCGACTGGCGTGTGAAGGAGAACTCCACCGTTACCTATTCGGTAGGCGGTCTGATCCTCTCCAACAGCGGCGCCATCACCGCCAATTATTGGCTCAGCGAGATCTATGACGGCGAGATCGCCGATGCTCATCGCAACGCCGATATTCATATCCACGATCTCTCCATGCTGACCGGTTATTGCGCCGGTTGGTCTCTGAAGCAGCTGATCAAGGAAGGCTTGGGCGGTGTTCCCGGTAAGATCACCTCCGCTCCCGCCAAGCATTTGGTTTCCCTCTGCAATCAGATGGTCAATTTCCTGGGCATTATGCAGAATGAATGGGCGGGCGCTCAGGCCTTCTCCTCCTTCGATACCTATCTGGCTCCCTTTGTAAGAGTGGATAACCTCTCCTATTGGGAAGTAAAGAACTGCATTCAGTCTTTTGTATACGGTGTCAATACCCCCAGCCGTTGGGGTACCCAGGCTCCCTTCTCCAATATCACCCTGGATTGGACCGTTCCCGCAGATCTGAAGGATCTGCCTGCCATCGTCGGCGGGAAGGAAATGGACTTCACCTACGGCGATTGCAAGAAGGAAATGGATATGATCAACCGCGCCTTCATCGAGACCATGATCGAAGGCGATGCCAACGGCCGCGGCTTCCAGTATCCCATCCCCACCTATTCCATCACCCGTGATTTCGACTGGTCCGAGACCGAGAACAATAAACTGCTCTTCGAGATGACCGCCAAATACGGTACTCCCTATTTCTCCAACTATGTAAACAGTGATATGGAGCCCAGCGATGTCCGCAGTATGTGCTGCCGCCTGCGTCTGGATCTCCGCGAACTGCGTAAGAAGTCCGGCGGCTTCTTCGGCTCCGGTGAGTCCACCGGTTCGGTGGGTGTTGTAACCATCAACCTGCCCCGCATCGCTTATCAGTCTGCTACCGAGGAAGAGTTCTATGCCCGCCTGGATAAGCTGCTGGATATTTCTGCCCGTTCTTTGAAGATCAAGAGAACCGTTATTACCAAGTTCCTGAATGAGGGTCTGTATCCCTATACCAAGAGATATCTGGGCTCCTTTGATAACCACTTCTCCACCATCGGCCTGGTGGGTATGAATGAGACCGCCCTCAATGCCTGCTGGCTGAAGAAGAACCTGACCACCGCTGAGGGTCAGCAGTTTGCCAAGGATGTGCTGAACCATATGAGAGAGCGCCTCTCCGATTATCAGGAGGAGTACGGCGATCTCTATAACCTGGAGGCAACTCCCGCCGAGTCCACCTCCTACCGTCTGGCTAAGCACGATGTCAGCCGTTTCCCCGGCATCATTACCGCCAATATGGACGGTACTCCCTATTACACCAACTCTTCTCACCTGCCTGTGGGCTATACCGAGGATATCTTTACCGCTCTGGATCTTCAGGATGAGCTTCATACCCTCTATACCTCCGGTACGGTATTCCATGCCTATATGGGCGAGAAGCTGCCCGATTGGAAGGCGGCGGCCAACCTGGTGAAGAAGATCGCAGACAATTATCGCCTGCCCTATTATTCCATGTCTCCCACCTATTCCGTTTGTAAGAACCACGGTTATATCACCGGCGAGGAGTATACCTGCCCCCATTGCGGTGAAAATACCGAGGTCTACAGCCGGATCACTGGTTACTACCGCCCCGTTCAGAACTGGAACGACGGTAAGGCTCAGGAGTTTAAAGATCGTAAACTCTACGATCAGACCATTGCGCAGATCAAAATGCCCACCAACCATGCTTGCGGCTGCGGCTGCTCGGATGCAGAGCCCGAGGTGGTAGGCGGCAACAGAGTGTTGCTCTTCACCACCAAGACCTGCCCCAATTGCAAGATGGCAACCGCCATGCTGGATCAGGCCGGGATCGCTTATGTGAAGCTGGATGCTGAGGATCCCGCCAACCGCGCTTTGGTAGACGGCTATCAGGTCACCAAGGCTCCCACTCTCATTGTGGAGAGTGATGGCGGCATCGAGAAGATGACCAATGCATCGGAGATCCGCTCCTTTACCAAGCGGGTGAGCGTCAATGGTTGATGCTTTAATTATCGGCGGCGGAACCGCCGGAATGACCGCAGCCATTTATCTGCTGCGGGCAGGGAAGAAGGCGCTGATCTTAGAGTCCACCGCATTGGGTGGGCAGATCACCGCCTCCGCCCGCATTGAAAATTTTCCCGGCCTCTATGGCATCAGCGGGGTGGAATATGCCGATCGCTTGGCCGAGCAGGTCTATGAGTTCGGCGGGATGATCGAGCCGGTGGAGGTCAACGGGGTCGAGAAGACCGACCGCGGCTTCCTGGTTCGCACCACCGATGAGGATGAATATGAAGCCAAATGCCTGATCCTCGCCACCGGCGCCGCCCACCGCCATTTGGGGGTGGCGCGGGAAGAGGAGCTGGCAGGGGTCTCCTATTGCGCAGTCTGCGACGGTGCCTTCTATAAGAATAAGAAGGTGGCAGTCGTGGGCGGCGGTAACGCCGCGGTGCAGTCGGCGCTTTCTTTGGCGGAGCTTTGCGAGAGCGTAACGCTGATCCACCGTCGGGACGGTTTCCGCGCGGAGCCGGTGCTGATGGAGCGGATGAAAAAGGTTCCCAATATCACCGTTCGTACCGGCGGAGTGGTCAGCGCCCTTTTGGGAGAGGATCACCTGACGGGCCTGGAGGTGCAGTTCGGGGATCATAAAGAGACCCTGACGGCAGACGGCCTCTTTATTGCCATCGGGCAGCAGCCCAATAATGAGCCTTATCGCCCCTTGGTGGCGCTGGATGAAGCCGGTTATATTCTGGCCGGTGAAGATTGCAAAACCACCTGCGAGGGCGTATTTGCCGCCGGCGACTGTCGGGTCAAGCAGATCCGTCAGCTGGCCACCGCCGCAGGCGATGGCGCGGTTGCCGGCCTTGCGGCAGGCGCCTATTTAGATTCCCTGGAGGATTAAACCATGAAGATCATTACCATTGGCCGCGAATTCGGCAGCGGCGGTCGCGAGCTGGGCAGGCGCCTGGCAGACGAGCTGGGCTTTGATTACTATGATCAGGAGATCATGGACGCCATTGCCGAGAAAAAAGCTCATACCTCCGGTTATGTGGAGAGCGCTGTTGCTTTTCATGCATGGCGCACCTTTCCTCTTGCTTTTCATCATTCCTTCGCCGATGAGCATGCCATCCATACCAATGAACTGATCGCTCAAAAAGAGGTGTTGGAGGAGATCGTGAAGGAGGGAAAGGACTGTATCATCATCGGCCAGGATGCCGATGTGATCTTAAAAGAGGAAAAACCCTTCCGCATCTTTGTTTGCGCCGATCTTTCGGCGCGGGTCCGCCGTTGTATGGAGCGGGCCGAAGGCAAGGAAAAGGAATTCTCCGAAAAAGAAATGAAGCGTAATATCAAGCGGATCGATAAATACCGCGCTCAGACCCGCGAGCTGGTCTCCGGCAGTAAATGGGGTCAGCGGGATGGCTATGATCTGATCATCAACTCCACCGAATGGGAGATGAAAAAATTGGCAAAGGCCACCGCCGACTTTATTCGCAGCCGTTACGAAGACTGAAAAACCGTATAAAATCAAGAAAAAACCCACCGATGAAAATCGGTGGGATTTTTTTATATTTTTATCAAAAAACTATTGATTTTTTTGATTTTTTTGCTATAATTTAAATGAAGTGGCATCCAAGTGGGTGCCAAATGGTGTCTAAGTGGAGAAAAAGAGCGAGAGGAGGTGTATACATGGCATACTTAACCGGCTATTTCGAACTGTTTGTAGATGAAAAGGGAAGAGTGATCCTGCCCAAGAAAATGAAGGAGCAGACCGGAAGCGATCTGGTATTGACCCAAGGCCTGGAAGGTTGCGTGTATATACTGACTCCGGAAGAATGGCTGATCCTGCAGAATAAGATCTCTCAGCTGCCCATGTCCAAGGGGCTGGCTATCAGCCATTTCTTTAATCCTTATAAAACCGATGTGACCGCCGATAAGCAGGGAAGAGTGCAGATCCCTCTGCCCTTGCGGAAGCTGGCGGCCATTGAAGGCAATGTGATGCTCATCGGTAACGGCAACCGCATCGAGATCTGGAATCCCGATCGGTTCAATGATATGATGCAGAAAATGGAAACCAAGGATATTATGGCGACCATGGATGAAGTGGACTTCTGATGAAGGAGTTCTCTCATTACAGTGTAATGGCAGAGGAATGTATCCGCGGGCTGAATATCAAGCCCGATGGGATCTATGTGGATGCCACCTTGGGTGGCGGCGGCCATAGCAGCCTCATTGCCAAAGAGTTAAAGAGCGGGTATCTGATCGGAATCGACCAAGATCGGGATGCCCTGAAAGCGGCCGGTGAGCGTCTTGCTCCCTTCGGCGAGCGCTTCCGCGCCGTTAAATCGAATTTTTCCGCCCTGCGATGGGTCCTGGAGGAGCAAGGCATCCCCGCCATCGACGGCATTTTGTTTGACCTGGGCGTTTCCAGCTTCCAGCTGGACGAAGAGAGCCGGGGCTTTTCCTATCGGTTTGATGCCCCCTTGGATATGCGGATGGATCGGGAGAATCCCCTCGATGCCTATCAGGTGGTAAACGGCTATACCAAAGAGCAGCTGACCGAGATCTTCTATCGCTACGGAGAAGAGCGGCAAAGCGCAAGAATCGCCGCCGCCATCTGCCGCAAGCGGGAGGAGGCTCCCATCGAGACCACCGGTCAGCTGACCGAGATCATTGAAAAGGTCTTTCCCCCAAAGGAGCGCTATGGCAATAAGCATCCCGCCAAGCGGACCTTTCAGGCCATCCGCATTGAGGTCAACGGCGAGCTTCGGATCTTGGAGCAAGCCATCCGCGATGCGGTTGCGGTCTTAAAGCCCGGCGGGCGGATCGCGGTGATGACCTTCCATTCCCTGGAGGATCGCATTGTGAAAACAGTGTTTGCCGATCTTGCCTCGGGATGTATCTGCGATAAGAATTTACCCATCTGCGTTTGCGGCAGAAAGCCTGTTGTGAAGCAGATCACCCATAAGCCCATTACCGCTTCGGCGGAGGAGCTGGCGGTGAATAACCGCTCCAAGCCCGCAAAGCTTCGAATTTGCGAAAAGAAGTAGAAAGTAGAGGTAGCCCCCAATGAAAAAATTTCATATGCCCGGCATTCGGTTGTCCGCCGTCTTGTGCATTGCTTTATTTTTGGTAATGGGCGGCTACTTATTGTATAGCCACATTGCTCTCAATGAGGTATCCAGCGACCTGCTTGCCGCCAAAAGAGAACTGAGCAGTCTGGAGGGTGAAGCGGGAGCGCTTCAGGTCTCCATCGACCGCAAGAATTCCATGGACGAGATCGAGCGGATCGCCACCGAAGAGCTGGGAATGATCAAAATTGAAAACTATCAGATCCAGACCATCAACCTGCTGACCGATGACACGGTTGAGATCATCAAGGATGAGCCTGCAGGCGATAGCTGGTGGGACGGTGTGGTACAGGAATTTAACATTCTTGTGGAATATCTCAGCTGATCAAGTGATATGTAAAAGAGAGTAGGAAAAAATTTTTTCTTACTCTCTATTTGCAATTTTAAAGAGAGAATTTTTTTCGGAAAGGAGCAAAAAATGGGCAAAGGACCGAGCAGATCGATGGTAACAAGAAGCACCGTTATGCTGGCGATTTTCGCAGTAGCACTGCTGCTTTGGCTGGCAGGCGTGCTGGTCAATTATCAGATCGTCAACTATACCTATTATCAGACCAAGGCCATCAGCCAGCAGACGATGGATACCACCCTTGCGGCCCGGCGCGGCACCATTTACAGCCGTAATTATCAGGAACTGGCTGTTTCCGCTCAGGTGGAGACCGTTTATATTGCTCCCAATTCCGTGGATAAGGATGAAGCCAATTGCCGCCTGATCGCCCGCGGTCTTTCGGAGATCTTAGGGGTGGATGAGCAAAGCGTTTACGAAAAGACTCAAAAATCCAATTATTATGAGCTGGTCAAGCGCCGTATCGAATCGGATGTAGCCGATCAGGTGCGTGCCTTTATCGATGAAAATGATCTGAAGGGCATCCATCTGGTGGAGGATACCAAGCGGTATTATCCCTATAACAGCCTTGCCTGCCATATTTTGGGCTTTACCGGTACCGATAATGTGGGTCTGGACGGCATCGAATCCATCTATAATGAGTATCTCCAGGGCACCGGCGGTAAAATGATCACCGCCAAAAATGCGGTGGGTACCGAGCTGCCCTATGAATATGAGACCTATGTTGCCGCCGAAGACGGTAAAAATGTAGTACTGACCATCGATGAAACGGTGCAGTATTATCTGGAGAAGCATCTTCAGGAGGCAAGAGAAGAGCAGCAATGTCTGGAGGGCGCCGCAGGCATCGTTATGAATGTAAAGACCGGCGAGATCCTGGGAATGGCCTCTCTGCCCAATTATGATCCCAACCGTTATTATGAGATCACCGACGCCATGATGCAGACCTCTCTGGAGGGGCTTGCGGGGGAAGAACTGGAGACTGCGACCAATGCCGCCCGCAATAAGATCTGGCGGAATAAATGTACGGTGGACACCTATATGCCCGGTTCTACCTTCAAGATCATCACCCTTTCCATGGCCTTGGAGGAGGGCCTGATCACCACCAATAATACCTATTCCTGCCCCGGTTATATCCGCGTGGCCGACCGTACCATCCGTTGCTGGAAATCCGGCGGTCATGGCCATCAGACCCTCTCTCAGGCTATTCAGAATTCCTGTAACCCTGCCTTTATTACCATCGGTGCTACGGTCGGCGCCGATACCTTCTATGAATATTTTCAGAACTTCGGGCTTACCGAAAAGACCGGTGTGGATCTTGCAGGCGAAGCCAGCGGCATCTGGTTCTCTACCTTCCAGGAGGTAGAGCTTGCTACCGCCTCCTTCGGTCAGAACTTTAAGATCTCGCCTCTGCAGATGATCAGCGCAGTAGCGGCTGCCAGCAACGGCGGAACATTGGTGACTCCCCATGTGGTCAAAGAGATTACCGAGACCCAGGAGGACGGTTCTCAAAAGGTGGTCAAGAGCTTTGAGACCCAGTCCAAGCGGCAGGTGATCTCGGCGGAGACCAGCGCGCTGGTCTGTGATCTTTTGGAAGAGGTGGTATCGGTAGGCTCCGGTAAAAATGCCTATGTAAAGGGCTACCGTGTGGCCGGTAAGACCGGTACCTCCGAGAAGATCGACGATTATGTAGCAACCGGTGTGAAGAACTATATCTCTTCTTTCATCGGCTTTGCCCCTGCCGACGATCCCGAATATGCCATTTTGGTTCTGCTGGATAGCCCCAGCAACGGGGAGATCTACGGCGGTATCATCGCCGCCCCCGTGGCCGGTGATATTTTAAGCGATATCCTGCCTTATCTGGGTGTTCAGCCCCAGTATACCGCCGAAGAGCTGGAGACTCTGGATGTGGCCATCACCTCCTATGTGGATCGCCCCCTCGCTGAGGTGGAGGCAGATCTCATTGATAAGGAGATCAAATATAAGATCAAGGGCAACGGCGATACCGTTACCGCCCAAAGCCCCGCCGCCGGCACCACCATGCCCCAGAGCGGTACCATGGTTCTTTATACCGGCGATGCAAGCCTTTCCAAGAACATCACCGTTCCCAATCTTGTGGATTATTCGGTGGCAGGCGCCTCCAACCGCATTGTGCAGGAGGGGCTGAATGTAAGAGTGGTGGGCAACGGCAATACCGAAGCCACCGCCCTGGTTATCTCCCAGTCTCCCGCCGCAGGGGAAATGGTTGCCCCCGGTACGGTCATCACCATTCGGACCAATAGCTCCGAGGGCGTATCCAGTATGTAGAAAGGAAGGAAAAACAATGCTGTTATCTCAACTTTTGGCAGGAATTCATACCAAGAACGAATGGGCTGATCGGGAGATCAGCGGCATTGCCTTTGATTCCCGCAAGGTGGAGGAAGGCTTCCTCTTTACCGCCATTGCGGGAGAAACGGCGGATGGCCATCTTTTCGCCGCTTCTGCCGCCCAAAAGGGCGCCGCGGTGATTTTGGCGGAGCATGAGACCGAAGCGGAGGTTCCTCATATTCTGGTGGAGGATACCCGTATGGCCTTTCAGCAGCTTTCGGCCAATTTCTTCGGCCATCCCCAGCGGGAAATGACCTTTTTAGGGGTCACCGGTACCAACGGTAAGACCTCAACGACTCAATTTGTAAAGAGTATCTTAGATGGAATGGGCATTAAGGCGGGGCTGATCGGCACTGTATGTAATCAGATCGGCAGCGAGTCTTTTCCCGCCGCCTTCACCACTCCCGAGCCCTATCAGCTCTTTGAACTGCTCCGCAAAATGGCGGATGCAGGGGTGCAAACGGTGGTGATGGAGGTCTCTTCCCAAGCCATGCATCAGCGGCGGGTGGATAGCCTCCCCTTTGCCGCCGCAGGCTTTACCAACCTGACCCAGGTCCATCTGGACTATCATAAAACCATGGAAAATTATAAGGCGGCTAAGGCTCGTCTCTTTGAGATGGCAGGCAAGGCGGTCTTTAATTTAGACGATGCCTGCGGCAGAGAATTTGCCGCAGAATACGGTGGAATGACCTATTCCGCTGAGGAAAAAGCAGACCTCACCGCCACCGATATTGCGGTGGATGTTTCGGGAGTCTCCTATACCCTTACGTATCAGGATCGATCCGCTTCGGTAAAGGTCTCCACCCCCGGCCTGTTTACGGTGCATAATACCCTTTGCGCCGCAGGGGTGTTGCTTTCGGCGGGCTATTCCTTTGAGGAGGTCATCAAGGGTCTGAATCAAATCCCCAAGGTGGCGGGCCGCGCCGAGGTGATCACCGAGGGACTTCCCTATTCGGTAATGCTGGATTATGCCCATACCCCCGATGCTCTGGAGAATATTCTCACCACCATCCGCGGCTATGCCAAGGGGCGGATCGTGACCCTCTTCGGTTGCGGCGGCGATCGGGATAAGACCAAGCGCCCTAAAATGGCGGAGGTGGTGGCCAAATACAGCGATTTCGCCATTGTGACCTCCGATAACCCCCGTACAGAGGATCCCGCCGCCATTATTCGGGATATTTTAGTGGGTCTGGAGGGGACTGAAATGCCCTATGCGGTCATCGAAAACCGCAAGGAGGCCATCGGCTATGCCATTCAAAATGCCCGCCCCGATGATCTGATCCTTTTGGCAGGAAAAGGGCATGAGGATTATCAGATTTTGGGCAAGACCAAGATCCATTTTGATGAAAAAGAGATCGTAAAGGAATTTATTGACCGATGCTGAGTGTTCGTATTGTAGCAAATGCATTGAATAAACCTGCTCCTTCAGTGGATTTTCCCCTGGAGCGGGTGGTGACCGACTCCCGACAAGCAGGCGCAGGCTGCCTTTTCGCCGCCATTGCGGGGGAGCGGGTCAACGGTCATTCCTTTATCCCGTCATTAGATCAAACCTATGAAAACATTGTGTTTTTGGGCACCGAGCCCCAACCGACCGGCTTAAAGAATCCCTACTTTCAGGTAGAGGATATCCGTTTCGCCCTGGGGCTTTTGGCAAAGGCCCATCTGAGGGAGTGCCCCGCGAAAATTGTCGGAGTGACGGGCAGTGTGGGGAAGACTACCACCAAAAATTTCATCCTCTCGGCGCTCTCTCCCGCCCTTCAGGTCAGCGGAACCAAGGGCAATATGAATAATGAGCTGGGCGTTCCCCTCACCGGTCTTGCCGTTGCCGATACCGATCAGGCGGCGGTGATCGAGATGGGAATGCGGGGCTTGGGTCAGATCGATTATCTTACTCGGTTTATCACCCCCCATATCGCGGTGGTCACCAATATCGGTGTTGCTCATCTGGAGCTTTTAAAGACCCGCGAAAATATTGCCAAAGCCAAATTGGAGCTGGTGGATGCTTTGGGCGAGGGGGGCAAAGCCCTCTTAAACGGCGATGAACCGTTGCTCTACGGTGCCCGCCCTCAAAAGAATTGCGTCTATTTCGGCCTCTCGCCCCATAATGACTATCGGGCGGAAGGAATTGAGAATAATCGCTTTACCCTTTGCTATCCCGAAGGGTCTCTGGAGATCGCTCTGCAGACCGAAGGGGAGCATCAGATCATGAACGCCCTTGCCGCCTTCGGTGTGGGTCACCTTTTAGGAGTAGACCCCCGCCTTCTCAAGGAAGGATTGGAGCAGTTCAGCGGCGACGGCACCCGTCAATTTACCGAAACGGTAGGCGGTGTTACCGTGATTGACGATAGCTATAACGCCTCTCCCGATTCTATGCGGGCCGCCTTAAAGGTCTTGGCCGCCAAAGAGGGAAGAAGAGTGGCGGTATTGGGCGATATGTTTGAGCTGGGCTCCTATGAAGAGGAAGGTCACCGTCAGGTGGGCGCCTTCTGCGGAGAAATGGGGATCGATGTTGTGATCGCGGTCGGCAAAGCCGCCAAGACCCTTTATGCTGCCCTTCCCGCCCAGATGGTGAAATTTTACACCGCGGAAAAGCAAGAGCTTCCCGCGCTTTTGGAAGAGATCATCAAGGTCGGCGATACGGTGCTGTTTAAGGCCTCCAATTCCATGGGCTTCCGCGCCTATGCCGATGGCTTAAAAGAAAGGATGAGAAGATGAATAGTTGGCTGATTTTAACGGCTCTTGCCGCAAGCTTTCTGCTGGCGCTGCTGCTGGCGCCCTGGATCTTACCCTGGCTTCGGAAGCTGAAATGCTCCCAAAGTATTCTGGAGATCGGTCCCTCCTGGCATAAGGAGACCAAAGAGGGTACTCCCACCATCGGCGGCCTGATCTTTATCATCCCCACCCTTTTGGTGACGATGGTGCTTGCCATCCCCGAGATCATGAAGGGGGATTACCGCCTGCTGATGTGTGTCGGGTTTGTGACCCTTTGCGGGCTGGTAGGCTTTTTGGATGATTACATTAAGGTGGTCAAAAAGCGCAATAAGGGTCTTTCGGTATTGCAAAAGACCCTGCCGCTGATGCTGTTGATGGCGCTCTTTTTGGGCGGGCTTTATGCCACCAATGTCATCTCCGAGGCCATCTTTATCCCCTATCTCAATATCCGCATCCATCTTTATTATTTCTACTTTTTGCTGATGATCCCCTTCCTCTTTTTCTTTGTGAACTCGGTGAACCTCACCGACGGTCTGGACGGCCTGGTCACCGGCGTTTCCCTGCCCTATGTGATTTCCTTCATTGTGGTTGGATTTTTCCTCTCCGCAGGGAATAATAACACAGGGATCACGATTTTTGCCGCCGCCCTCACCGGCGGACTGCTGGCCTTTTTGATCTATAATTTCCATCCCGCCAAGGTCTTTATGGGCGATACCGGCTCTCTCTTTCTGGGCGCCGCGGTGGTGGCTCTGGCCATGGCCTATGATATGCCTTATTTCATCCTCATCGGCGGTATTATGTATCTGATCGAGGGTGTTTCGGTGGTGTTGCAGGTGACCTATTATAAACTGACCCACGGCAAGCGGCTCTTTAAAATGAGCCCCATCCACCATCATTTTGAGATGTGCGGTTGGTCGGAGGTCAAGATCGTTTCGGTCTTTACCGCCATCAGCGCCGTCGGTTGTCTTTTGGCCCTTTGGGGAATGTTCTATTATCGCTATTTTAATGTCTGATGGGGAGGTGAAGCCCTTTGGCAACAAAAAAGAAAAGAAGTAAATGGTTTGTGAAAAAGGGCGAAGCAGGCAGTATCGACCTGGTCTTTCTGATCCTGGTGCTCTGCCTTCTGACCTTCGGTCTCATTATGCTGGCCTCTGCCAGCTATGTCAGCGCCCTTCATAAGTACGGCGACAGTTATCATTATATCAAGCGTCAGCTGCTCTTTGCGCTGTTTGGTGTGGCTATGATGCTGGCTCTGCCGTATATCTTTGATTATCACGCGTTGCGCCGCGTTTCCATCCCTTTGTTCGGGGTATCGGTGATCATGCTGATCCTGGTCTTGATCCCCGGCGTCGGTGTTAAGGTCAACGGTGCCCGCCGTTGGCTGAATTTCGGAATTCAGTTCCAGCCCAGTGATATTGCAAAATTCGCGCTGATCCTGATCTTTGCCGCCTATATGGCCGCCAATTACAAGCGGATGAAGGAATTTAAGGTAGGTCTTTTGATGCCTGCCGCCGCGTTGCTTACTGTTTGCGGCTTGGTGGCGGTGGAGACCCATGTTTCCGGCGCCATTCTGATCTTTTGCATCGGCGCTGTGATGATGTTTGTGGGCGGTGTAAACCTCAAATGGTTCTTGGGCATCGGTCTTTCCGGTGCCGCAGGCCTTGCCGGCTTTGCGATCCTTACCCCTTATGCCAAGGGAAGAATTGAGACCTGGCTCCATCCCGAGGCCGATCCCACCGGCGCGGGCTTCCAGACCCTGCAATCCCTTTATGCCATCGGCAGCGGCGGCCTTTTGGGTGTGGGTCTTGGTCAGTCTACCCAGAAGCATCTCTATATTCCCGAGCCGCAAAACGACTATATCTTTGCCATTGTCTGCGAGGAGCTGGGCTTTGTGGGCGCCATGATGGTGATCATTCTGTTTGTATTGCTGATCTGGCGGGGCTTTGTTATCGCCTATCACGCTCAGGATAAATTCGGTTCCCTTTTAGTGGTGGGCATTATGTCCCATCTTGCGGTTCAGACCATCCTCAATATTGCGGTGGTCACCAATTCTCTGCCCCCTACCGGTATCAGCCTTCCCTTCTTCAGTTATGGCGGCACCTCGCTGTTGATCCTGCTGTTTGAAATGACGGTGGTGCTGTCGGTATCCCGCTATTCAAGAATGGAGATCAAAGAATGAGAGTACTCTTAGCCGGCGGCGGCACTGCGGGTCATTGCAATCCCGCCATCGCCATCGCCTCCATCATTAAAGAGAAAAATAAAGATGCCAAGATCCTCTTTGTGGGGAATAAAGGCAAGATCGAAGAGACCTTGGTGGCCAAGGCAGGCTTCGATCTGCATCCCATCCGTATTCAGGGCTTCCGCCGCAAACTGACGCTGGATAACCTGAAAACGGTGGAGCTGTACTTAAAAGCCAAAAAAGAATGTAAGCGCCTGATCCGGGAATTCAAGCCCGATCTGGTCATCGGAACCGGCGGCTATGTTTCGGGGCCTGTGGTGGCGGCCGCCCAGAAATTGGGGATCCCCACCTGCATCCATGAGCAGAATGCCTATCCCGGGATCACCAGCAAGATGCTGTCGAAAAAGGCTGATATCGTGTTTGTCAGCTTCCCCGGCAGTGAGGAATATTTCGGTAAGACCAAAAAAATGGTGCTGTCCGGCAACCCCTTGCGCGCCGAGATCCTCTCCACCAAGCGGGAGGAGGCAAGAGCCGCTCTGGGTCTTTCGGAAAAGGATTTCTATCTGCTGTCTTTTGCAGGCAGCCTTGGGGCTTTGGAGGTCAATAAGGCCATGGTGGATTTCATCGCCAAAAACCATCGTCAGGGCGATTTTCACCATACCCACGCCACCGGCGAGCGGGGCTGGAAATGGATGCCCGAAAAGCTTAAAGAAAAGGGCTTCGATGTGGAAAAGGAAGGCCCCATCAAGGTGCAGCCCTATCTCTATGATATGCCCCTGCATCTGGCGGCCGCCGATGCGGTAGTCAGCCGCGCAGGCGCCATTACTTTAGGGGAGCTGACCGCCCTGGGGAAGCCCTCCATTCTGATCCCTTCCCCCAATGTGACCCATAACCATCAGTATTATAACGCCCGCTCCCTCTCCGATCGGGAGGGCGCCATCCTTCTGGAGGAAAAGGATCTTTCCGCCGAAAAGCTTTATGAGCTCGTGCTCTCTCTTAAGGTGGATCCCGCCAAACGGGAGCGTTTGAGCAAAAACGCCATGACCCTTGCCCTGCCCCGGGCGGCAGAGACCATCTATCAGGAAATCTATCAACTTATAAGGAAGTGATGAAATGAACAGCGTGGAGCGGTATTATCAGCGGAAAAGAAAACGCAAAAAGAAGGCGAAGGTGGTCTTTTTCAGCCTGCTCTTTGTGCTGATGGTCATTACCCTTGCTGTTCTTTCCATGACCGTCTTTTTCAATGCCGAAACCATTGAGGTCAGCGGCAATACCCGCTATACGGTGGATGAACTTCTCTCCGAGGGTGAGCTGAAGATCGGCCAGAATTTGTTCCGTTTGGATAAGTTTGAGGTCATCGATCGGATGAAGACCCTTCCTTATGTGAAGGAGGTCACCATCAAGCGGAAACTGCCCAATACCCTTTCCATCACCGTTGAAGAAAATCAGCCGGTGGTATGGGTGCCTATGGGGGAATATGAGGCGGCGCTGCTCAATGAGGAATATCGGGTGCTGGAATTTGTTACCCTTCCTCAAGTCCTAAGGGAAGAGCCTGAAGAGGAACCCGAAGAAGAACCTGCCGAAGAGGAGGCCGAGGAGACCCCCGCTCCCGCCTCTCCCATTGAGGGGATCCCTCAATTGACCCAGGTCACAGCCACCGAATTGGTGGTGGGGGAGACCGCGCTGTTCGGCGAGGTGGACTACACCGGTTTTCTGCAGCGGCTGTATGAGGGCTTCTCCGCCCGGCCCGAACTGGAATGGTCATCGGTGACCGAGGTGCAGTTCTTTGCCCGCTATGATGTAAAGGTGCTGTATAAAGAGCATGTGACCATCGATTTCGGTACCCTGGATCAAACCGATACCAAGCTGCAGCTGGCGGCCTATCTCTTGAATGAAAACGGCACCGGCCAGCCCTCCATTGTGGATGTTTCCGATACCGAGCGGGTCTATTACCGCCCCGCCAAGGAAGAGGAAGAGCTTCCCAAGGAAGAGTCCACCGAGGAAGAATCCAACGAAGAATAATCCAAAAGGCTTCTGCATCAGCAGAAGCCTTTTTTGGATATTTAAACCAAAAAGAAAAAGCATTTTTTGGTGAAGGTGACCGAGTTATATTACAGTTATGTTACATTTTCCTAAAAGCCCTTGTCACCTTCCGCTGTAATTGCTAAAATGAAAACAGAGAAAGGAGGCTCCTCGCTATGAAGAAAAGCAGGGCGATTTTGCTTTTGATTTGCACCTGTTTGGTGTTGGCCGGTTGCTATCACCCGCGGATCGGCGGTTCTGCTCCGATGACCGTATGTAAAGCGGATCATAACCCGGAGGTTGCTTCTTTTTCGTATGAACTAACCGAGGAAGAGAAGCAGATCGTGGTCGCGATCCTGAAAAAAGGACGGTGGGAAAAGGGGGACTGCTGGTGCATCGGTGAGGCAATGATCCGTATTGGTGAGCAAAGCTTTATATATTCGGGAACTCATATTAAATCCAATGATCATATCCGTGAGCTTTCCGAGGAAGAAGAGAAACAGTTGAAAGAGATCATCTGTAAATATCTGGATGAATAAATAAGAAGGGAGGCCTTTTACCATGAAGAAACGAGTGATTTCTTGGCTATTGCTTTTTTGCCTGCTCCTTTCCGGCTGTAAAGCACCTATGAATGAGGCCGCTGCGCCGGATCTTCAGGTCGGCAAGCAGGAAACGCAAGAGTTACAGCAGACGGCTCCGTCTGTTGAACCGAACACTTCCACCGATGAAAATGAACATACGGAGTCACCCAAAGAGGAAGATTTTCAAATTCGGGATATTCCTTTTGAGACTATGACGGCGGAGCATCATCACCCTAAATGCTTGGATCTGCAGGTGATAGATCCCGAAGATAAGTCGGCTCTTATTGCGCTTTTTAATCAAAAGGAATGGCAGTGGGAGGCGATGGATCTCTATCCGTCCCTGATTCTGTATATTGGAGAGTTGCGGCTTGGTTATGCCCCCGAAAGCGGTGCGCTGACCATGTACGGCGAGGATGCCCATAGCGTTGAACTGGGCGAGGAGATCAAAGGCAAGGTCAATGAGATCCTGGGGAAATATCTGTTTTTACATATTGATCAAGAATATGATGCATTCAGTGAACGGGAGTTTGGGGAGATTGACGGTTCCTTCACCGAAGAGCGGTGGAACGATGGGGCGACTGCTTGCCGCCATACCGCCCAATTTCCCTATCGTGAACTGAGCCGCAAGACCTGGTACAGCTTTGGTTGGGCAGAAGACGGTAGTCTTTGCGGTTGCCTTCACCGCATCTCCAAAGAGGGTGCGATCCAAAATTTGTGCTTGACTGAATGGGAAGAGCAAAAACTTTTGCCGTTGCTTCAAAAGTATAACGGCAGTAATTGTTATCCGGAGGGCACCTATCTGCCGCCCGGTGAGGCGGCATTGCTGGCAAGAGAGTATGGTGCCGACCTTTTTGGCACCGATATGGAGAAATTTGAACTGTTGCGGGTGGAACCCGCCAACGGCGGCATTTGGTGGCGGGTCTTTTTCCGCAGTCGCTATGGGAAAGATGCATTTGTGCAAGGGCCGGTGGTCAGTTTCTATGTGACGATTGCCGACAGAACCGTCGCCCGAACAAATCTGGATTCTGAGGATTATTCCGACTTTGATTCCGCCTTATTGGAGGGTTTATCGTATGATACGGTGATCGCTCCCGAAGAAAATCGCCTCAGGGCGGAATACGGTGATGGGATCACCGATTATCATCCGCCCTATGCCCGCTTGGTCAAAAAAGACGGCGCTTATAAATTGGAGTATACCTTTTTATTCCATGCAGGCGAACGGCACTATGAGCAGACTCACTATTATGAGTTGAACTGAGAAGGGAGCATGGTATGAGAAAAATCATTTGGCTATTGCTTTTTTGTCTGCTCCTTTCCGGCTGCGCAAAGGCAGAAGACTCCTTTCTATATGATCCGCCCTTTGATCCCAAGGCGCCGGTGGAGCTCGCTTTGGCCTTTGATGAGCCGGAGAAGGCGGAATGGGTAACCCTTTCGGAAGAGGATGGGAAAGCGGTGCTTTCCTTGCTGGATCAGCGTTTTCGAAAGAGCGGCGGCGCCCTTGAGGGGCATTTGTATCTGCGAAACGCCGATGCACTTTGCTATATCTCCATCTATGAAAAGGATCAGATCCTCCACGAAGAGGGCTCCTTGCATCTGACTCTTGATGAAACTGCAGAGCTGAATGCCCTTTTGGAGCGCTATCTGAACATTTGGTGGGAGAAGGAGCCCGTTGGAACGCCGACCTCGGAGGTGAAGATCGCTCAATTTACCCAAACCGAGGCGGATGCCCTGCCGCTGTCCCCAAGCCTTAGGGCAGAGCTGTTGCAATTGCTGAACGAGGCAAAGTGGCAAAAGGATTGCCCCGAATACCCGACCCATACGCGTCTTTGGATCGATGGAGTGCCTTATTTTCATAGCGGCTATGATGAGAAGGCCTATATTCTCTGCCATAAGCCAAACTGCTGGGCGGAATTGGAGGGAGAGGCCGCCCGCCGCGTCAATGAGATCCTCTGTAATAATCGACCGGTGGAGAATTATTAAAGCTTGATGAGCCCCTGTTGGCCTTTTCCATGAATTTCTTGTAAATTATAGAAAAAACCCTTGCAATTATTCTTAAATAATATTAAAATATTACTAAGAGTATTCCGCGAAAAAATCGCTTATAAAAAATTGTTGGAGGTTTCGTATAATGGCAAGCTTCATGTATACCGAAAGCGCCGAGGGCGTTGTAAATATAAAGGTGATCGGCTGCGGCGGCGGTGGCTGTAACGCAGTAAATCGGATGATCCGTTCCGGTGTGCAGGGTGTGGATTTTGTGGTGGTCAATACCGATAAGCCGGTATTGGAGGCATCTGCCGCTACCACCAAACTGCAGATCGGCGAAAAGCTCACCAAGGGCAAGGGCGCAGGCAGCGATCCCTTGGTTGGTGAAAACAGCGCTTTGGAAAACCGCGAAGAGATCGAGGCCACCCTGCGGGGCGCCGATATGGTCTTTATCGCCGCCGGTATGGGCGGGGGTACCGGTACCGGCAGTGCCCCTGTGGTCGCCGAGATCGCCAAGGATATGGGGATCCTGACCGTTGCCATCGTTACCAAGCCCTTCGGCTTTGAGGGTCGTATGAAGATGCGTACCGCAGAGGCGGGCATTGAAAAGCTGCGCCAGCATGTGGACAGCCTCATTATCATCCCCAATGAAAAGCTCAAGGATGTATCCACCGAGCGGATCACTCTGCTCAATGCCTTCCAGGTGGCAGACGATGTGCTCCGCCAGGGTGTTCAGAGTATCTCCGATCTGATCTTGATCCCCGGCCTGGTCAATGTGGACTTTGCCGACGTGCATAAGATCATGAAGGATGCAGGAAATGCCCATATGGGTGTCGGTCGTGCCTCCGGTGATAATAAGGCGGTCAAGGCCGCTGAGATGGCCATCTCCAGCCCCCTGCTGGAAACCTCCATTGATGGCGCTACCGGTGTGATCTTCAATATCACCGCCTCTCCCGATATCGGAATGGACGAGGTAGACGAAGCCAGCCGTATGGTCGAGCAGGCGGCCCATCCCGATGCCAATATCATCTGGGGTGTTGCGCTCAATAACGATCTGGAGGATGAGATCATTGTTACGGTGATCGCCACCGGCTTCCCCACCGGCAAGCAGGCAGCCAACGGTGTCATCGCCGAAGAGCCCAAGCTGGGCTTCCCCTCTTTGGATGAAGAGAAGAAGGACGAGGAAGAAGACGATCTGAATTTTCTGGATCTCTTCGCAAATTTAGGCGAGTAATTTCAAATAAGAAGCCGCCTCTTTGAGGCGGCTTTTTTTCGAGGTAAGAACGATGATTTGTCAACGATGCGGTACCGAATTTGAAAATGAAGAGAAGATCTGCCCCCGCTGCGATTATGGGCGCCCCAAGGCGAAAAAGCAGCTGCCCCAATGGGCATGGTGGGTCATTATTTTAGGCGCGGTGGTGGCTGTTGCAACCGCTGTTCTGGTCTGGTATCTGAACTTTTATTTCAGCGACGATTGGATGGATGGCTCCTGGGAGAGTAAATCTCTTGCCATCTCCTTTGATGCGGAGGAGGATCAGTTTATCCTTGCCAACGGTGATACGGTGGTCTCCGGCGAATTTACCGCCAATAAGGATTCCTTCACCCTCACTACCGAGGAAGGAACCATCTATGTATACCGCTATGAACGGGTCAATGCCAATAAGATGAAGCTGATGTTCAGCCAAGGCAACGAAACGGTGAAGATCACCGTCAATCGGGTGGTTTCCGAGGAAGAGCCCGAGGAGGAGCCGGAAGAGGAATCAAAAGAATAAAAAAGGGAATGGAAAAAAATCGTTGATTTTTTTACAGCCCTTTTCAGCAGTGATCCGCAAAATGCTCTGCATATTGATCAAATAATCGGTAGTATTCGATCATATTTTCCAAGGTGGTCCAATCCTCGGTCCGGCAGAATTCTTCCGAATCCAGATTATAGATCGTTGCGCCCGGAATGCTGAGCATAAAGGGCGAATGGGTGGCAATGATCAATTGGGCATCAAAAAAGCGTACAGAATCATAAAGATATTTCGCCAATTGCCGCTGATATACAGCCGACAGGCTGTTTTCCGGCTCGTCCAAAAGGTACAGACCGCGCTCCTGGATGTTGGAATAGAAATAATCCAGCGCGGTTTCCCCGTTTGACTTGCCGATGATATTTCTTCCCGCGTTTTCTCTGGCGAAGCGTGATTTGGTCATTCTTCTTGCGGAGGTCACCGTCAGCAAGGTATCAAGATGATCCAGCCACCGCTCTTCGCCCACCAGATCGCCCATAATATCCTTGATCTGCATCCCCGGCGTGTTGCACATATCGCTGAGCTCCAGCATTTCATCGCGGTTTTTATCGATGATCTCGTTTTTTTCGCGGGTGAGAAAAATATTGGAAAAAACATCATCGCTGGTAATGATCTTGGCAACGGTGGGGCTTTCCACCATCTTATAGCGGCAGAGGCCAAGATAAGGATCCATAAAACTGCTTTTATTGATCCTGGTGCTTCGCCCGATCCCCAGCTTTTCGGCGATCAGGTTTAAAATGGTGGTTTTCCCGCAACCGTTACCGCCATAGAGAATGGTCAGCGGAAAAAACTCCAGATTCCGAAAGGCCAAAGGCAGGGTATCGAAGGGATAAAAATTATTATAGCAATTCAGTTTTACATCGGCCAGATAATACTTTTCCTCTTCATAAGAGGGGAGTTTGAAGGATTTTAGATAAGTTTTTTTCATCGGATCACTCCTTTGTCTTTTATTATACATCATTGGATGTCCCATAAAACGGATCGCCATCAAAAAAGGCTGTAATAATCCTTGGATTTTTACAGCCTTTTAATTTATTTTGCGATCTCCAATTCGCGGATGCTCCAATTGCTGTGGGGCGTATAAAGCTCATTTTTCAGCTTTTCGGCAAAATCGGGATCCTTGGTGATGGCAAGACAGGTAGGGCCTGCGCCGCTGATGCAAAAGGCGATGGCGCCCAGATCATTGACCGCTTTTTCCACCAAGGTAAGGTCGGTGATCAGCGGGCGGCGATAGGGCTCATGGAGCCGATCCTGCACCGCAAGGCGGATCAACCGCTCATCGCCCAATTCCAGAGCCTTGGGCAAAAGCCCTGCGTGGGAGAGATTATAAATGGCATCCTGGCGGTTGATCATCTGGGGCAGTACCCGCCGACTTTCCTTGGTAGCCAATTCAAAGTCCGGCGTCATCACCACAAATTTCAGCGCCGGATCCACCGGATACTGTACGCAGTAGGCAACTCCGTTTTGCACCACCGAAACCGTCATCCCCCCGTAAATCGCGGGGGCTACATTATCGGGGTGCCCTTCGATGGCGTTGCAGATCTGCAACAATTCATCATTGGAAAGGGGATTGCCGTAGAGTGCATTGGCACCCTTGGCACCGGCCACAATGGTGGCGGCGCTGGAGCCTAAGCCACTGCAGAAGGGGATATGGGCATCCACCGTCATCCTCACGCCGGTATAGGGCTTGCCCATCACCTTGAGGGTGGCTTTAAATGCAATGATAGAGAGGTTGCGGTCGTCGGAATATTCCGGCGGACAGCCGATGATCTCCAGATGATCGGCAAGCTCAAAGGTATATTCGTTATAAAGGGAGAGGGCGATGCCGAAGCTATCAAACCCCGGCCCTAAATTGGCAGAGCTTGCGGGAACGCGGATCTTTACCATACCTTCTGACCCGCTTTGTTCAGCGCAAAGTCGATGAGCGCTTCCTTCTCGATCACCGTATCGTGCAAGACCTTGGCATCCTTGAGCCCGCTTAAATTCTTGGGAATGGGCAGGTTGCTGAGGGCGGAAAGCTGGGTCAGGCAGTCGAATTCATTTTCTGCGGGGGTCTCGCCCAGAGCAGAGAGCACCGCGTGGGGGAACTTAAAGGGAGAAGCGGTGGAAAGTACGATCACCGGCTCCTTTGCGGTCTTTTTGTATTCCTCGCTGACTGCCCAGGCAACGGCGGTATGGGTATCCATCAGATAACCGTAGGTCTCCCAGACCTTGCGGATGGCAACCGCCGTTTCGGCATCGTCGCAGAAGCCTGCGCCAAACTCTGCCTGGATCTTCTCCAGCATTTCGGCAGGCACCTGATATTTGCCCTCTTCGTTGAGCTGCTTCATCAGAGAAGCCACTAAGTCACTGTCGCAGTCGCTCATCATAAAGAGCAACCGCTCCAGATTGCTGGAGACCAGAATATCCATGGAAGGAGAGGTGGTCTTGTAGAAGGGGCGCTTGCGATCGTAAACGCCTTCGTTGAGGAAATCGGTAAGAACCTTGTTCTCATTGGAGGCGCAGATCAGCTTCTCCACCGGCAGACCCAATTTCTTGGCGAAATAGCCGGCTAAGATATCACCGAAATTGCCGGTGGGAACCACAAAGGAGACCTTATCGCCTACCTTGATGACCTCTTCCCGTACCAGATCGGCATAGGATTTGAAATAGTAGACCACCTGGGGAGCCAGGCGACCGATGTTGATGGAGTTGGCGGAGGAGAGAACGGCGCCGTTGAGCCGCGCGCTGTCTTCTGCCGCGGCGGCGAAGGTCTTTTTCACACCGGTCTGTGCATCGTCGAAATTGCCGTTGATGGCGGCAACCGCCACATTATTGCCGGTCTGGGTCACCATCTGGGCCTGCTGAACCGCGCTTACACCGTTGTTGGGGAAGAAGACCATGATTTTGATGCCGTCTACATCGTGGAAGCCCTCCAGAGCCGCCTTGCCGGTATCGCCGCTGGTGGCGGTGAGGATCACAATATCCTCCTTCATCCCGGTCTTCTTGCGGGAGGCGGTCATCAGCTGGGGCAGCATGGAAAGCGCCACATCCTTAAAAGCGCTGGTGGGGCCGCGGAACAGCTCCAATACATAGCGGTCGCCTACCTGAGCCAGAGGAGTCAGATCCTCAGTCTCAAACTTGCCGCAATAAGCCTTTTTGGCCAGCTCGTCCATCTCCTCGGGAGTGAAATCGGGCAAAAGAGCCTGCAGGATCTTGGCGGCCATGGGAATGGTGTCTAAATCCAGAAGCTCCTTCCAATCCAATCGGATCTTCGAAAAATCGGAGATCATATAAAGCCCACCGTCGGGCGCGATGCCTTGCAGGATCGCCTCGGGGCCGGTGGCGGTATAATCTTTACTGCGGGTGCTCTGATAAAGCATAAAAAGTGCCTCCATTAAAAAATATATACTTTATTGTACTAAAACAATAAAGGTTCGTCAACTGTTAATTTCAACAAAATAACCCCCGCGCTTGGCGCGGGGGTTGCAATTTATGTTGCAATGCCTGCAAATTGGGACTGATAGAGATTATAGTAGGTTCCCTTTTGGGCCAGCAGCTCGTCGTGGTTGCCTTCCTCCACCACCTGTCCGTGGTCGATGACCACGATCTTATCCGCATCGCGGATGGTGGAGAGGCGGTGGGCGATAATGAGGCTGGTGCGGTTTTCCATCAGCGCCACCATCGCCTTCTGGATCCGCGCCTCGGTGCGGGTATCTACGGAAGAGGTGGCCTCATCGAGGATCAGGATCCGCGGATCCGCCAAGACTGCGCGGGCGATATTCAGAAGCTGCCGTTGGCCTTGAGAAAGGTTGGCGCCGCCCTCGGTCAGCATGGTATCATAGCCTTTTTCCAGCCGCTTGATAAACCGATCGGCCCCTGCCATACGGGCGGCCGCCTCGATCTCCTCCATCGTGGCTTCGGGCTTGCTGTAGCTGATATTGCGGGCGATGGTATCGGAGAAGAGCACCGTATCCTGCAAAACAATGGCCAGGCCCTTTCGGAGGCTGCTGCGGGAAATGGCGGTGAGATCGGTACCGTCTACGGTGATCTGCCCGTCGTCGATATCATAGAAGCGGGTCAGCAGGTTCACCACCGTTGTTTTTCCGCTGCCGGTGGCGCCCACAATGGCCACCTTTTGCCCCGCGCCCACCTCCAGGTTAAAGTCCTTTAACACCTGCTTGCCGGCCACATAGGAAAAGTCCACATTCTTAAAAGAAAGAGCACCTTGGATCTGCTCGGTCTTGAAGGAGGGATCGCCGCCGTCGTGCTCGGGCTCGCTGTCCATCACATCGAAGATCCGCTCTGCGCCTGCAATGGCGGTCTGGATGGCGGCATATTGGTTGGCGATCTCATTGATGGGGCGGGAAAATTGCTTGGAATAAAGGATAAAGGCCTGAATGGTACCCACCGAGATAAAGAGCAGATGATCGGAAGGTAAGCTGGCCAGATAACCGCCCACTATGGTGATCAGTAAGAAGCCCACATTAGAGATGAAGTTCATCACCGGCCCCATAAAACCGCCGATGGCGTTGGCATAGATGGCGGTCTTTTTGAGGCGGTCGCTGGTGGCGTTGAACTCCGCAATGGCTTGCTTCTGGCGGTTATAGGCCACCACCGTGCGATAGCCTGCCACCATCTCTTCTACCTGGCCGTTGACCTCGCCCAGGATCCGTTGCTGGCGTACAAAGAAACGCCGCATAAACTTGGTGATAAAGGTAGAGACCAGAAGGGTCAGCAGAATGGTGGTGGTGCTGACCAACGCCAGCAGGGGAGAGTAGCCGATCATAATAATGAAGCAACCCACCACCATCAAGACGCTGGAGCAAAGAGAAGCGATGGAGCTGCTGATGGAAACGGAAATGTTTTCCACATCGTTGGTCATGCGGCTCATAATATCGCCGTGATTGTGGGTATCGGTATAGCGAATGGGCAAACGCACCAGGCGGGCAAAGAGATCCTTGCGCATAATGCGTACGGTTCCTTGGGAGAGGCGGGCGGAAGCCACCGCCTGCAGCCAGGTCAGCGCCGCCTGAAAGAAATAGGTGATCAGCATCAGCCCCAGCATCATCAGAAGCTTGCCGGTGAGGTTCACCTCCAGAGCATCAATGGCCTTTTGCTGAAGGGAGGGCGCCAAAAGATTGGCGCCGGTAATGGAAAGGGTCACCAGCAGTAGGAGCAGGAAGTTTTTCCAATCCTTGCCGATATAGCCGATGAGGCGCTTGAGGGTGCCCTTCATATCCTTGGGCTTTTCCACCTGCATCATGGGCCCCCGCCGACCGGGACGGATGGCGGTCTGAACAGGAGAGGGTCTTTGCTCAGCCATCGATCAAACCTCCTTCCTTGGTCTGGGATTGATAGATATCCTGATAAACAGGACTGTTTTTCAAAAGCTCTTCGTGGGTGCCGATGGCGGCGATGCCGCCGTCTTCCAAAACAACGATCCGATCGCAGTCCTTTACGCTGGCGATCCGCTGGGCAACGGTAATGAGGGTGGTTCCCTTCATCTCCGCGCGGATGGCGGCGCGAAGCCGCCCCTCAGTGGCAAGATCCAGAGCCGAGGTACTGTCATCGAAGATCAGCAGCTCCGGCTTGCGTACCAGGGCGCGGGCAATGGAAAGCCGCTGCTTTTGCCCGCCGGAGAGGGAGGCGCCCTTCTCGGCGATCACCGTTTCATATTGCTCGGGCATCCCTTCGATAAATTCCGCCGCCTGGGCGATCTCTGCCGCGTGGCGGATCTCTTCTTCGGTGGCATCGGGCTTGCCCCAGCGAATGTTTTCGCTGACGGTTCCGCTGAAAAGCTCACTCTTTTGCAAGACCACCGCGATCTTCTCCCGCAGGGCGGTGAGATCAAAATCCTTGATGGGAACCCCGCCGATGCGGATCTCCCCTTCGGTTACATCATAAAAGCGGGTAATGAGATGGATCAGGGAGGATTTTCCGCTGCCGGTGGCACCCAGAATGGCGAGATTTTCGCCGGGGTGAACCGTCAGGGAAAGGTCGTTGAGTATATGGCGCCCCTCAAAGCCGGGATAATGGAAGGCAATGCGGTCTAAAGCGATCTCTCCCAGAGTCTCGGGGGCATAAGTACCGCCCTCGATGACCGGATAGGTCTCCAGAACCTCCTGCAACCGCTTGGCGGAGGCCCGTCCGCGGGCGATGGATTGAAACATCATACTGACCATCATCACCGAATGAAGCACCTGGGTGTTATATGTAATGGCCGCCATAATGGTACCCACCTCCATGGCCCCTGCCATCACTTCAAGACCGCCCAGATAGATCAGCGCGACGATGGAAACATTCATAATGATGGAAAGCAGGGGAGACAGCCGCGCAACGATCAGCGCCACCTTCAGGTTGGTCTCGGTGAGATCGTCGTTGGCGGAATTAAAGCGGGCCGTTTCCCGCTCCTCCTGCACATAGGCCTTGACCATCCGCGCGCCGCCCACATTCTCCTGCATTACATTATTGACATGGTCCAGTTTTTTCTGCACCTTGGCGTAAAGGGGATTTACCGCCTTTAAGACCAGTGCCATAATGATCAGCTGAACGGGGAGCGCCGCCAGAAGGATGAGACCGAAGCGGGAATGGAGGGTCAGCATCATAATGATGCCGCCGATAAACATCATCCCGCTGCGTACAAACATCCGCAGGCATTGCTGCACAAAATGCTGCATCTGGGTAATATCATTGGTCATACGGGTGATCAGCGAGCCGGTGGTAAACTGATCGGTCTGCTGAAAAGATAGCCCCATGGTGCGCTTGAAAACATCCTTGCGCAGATCGCAGGCAAAATTCTGAGAGGCAAGGCTGGCAAAGACCGAGCAGGAGGTGCCCGAAAGACCGCCCAGAGCCACTGTCAGCAGCATCAGGACGCCCACCGAGAGCAATAATTGCTGATCCCCGTTTAAAACGCCTTCATTGACCAGCTTTTCCATCAGCTTGGGCTGCCAGAGATCGGCGGTCACCTCGCCGATCATGGTGAGAGGGGTGAGGACCGCCCAGAACCAATAGGGCTTTAAGTATTTGATCAGCTTCATTTTTGCTCCTCCTCTCCCGCAAGGTTGCGATACATTTTTTCCAGAATAGGGCGTACCAATGCCAATTCTTCCGGTGTAATATTACACATCATCTCTTTTTCATTCTGGCGGATGGCCTCGATCACCAAGCGATCCATCTCATGGCCCTTTTCGGTCAGCGATACCAGAATGGCCCGCTGATCGGCGGGGTCGTTGCGCCGCTCCACCAGGCCTTCACTTTCCATTTTTTGCAGGGTCACGCTGACCGCAGGGGTGGAAAGATGGGTGCGCCTGGCCAGCTCCAGCTGGGTGAGATGATCATTATGGGCAAGGTGAAAGAGCACCCGCCGCCAACCGTCGGCCATGCCCATGGCCTCGGTGCGCCGCCGCATCCGATCACTGAGCAATTTGGAGATCTCATTGATCAGCATAGAAGGGGGCGCATTTTGAATATTGCATTTTTTCATGGATGTCCTCCCGAAACACTAAATTAGTTAACTAATTAACTATTATAACAAAAGTGCTCCGAAAGTCAACAGGGAAGGTTGCACAAATATTTTTTCTTTCCAAAAAACGGAAGTGTTTTTTGGTGAATTTGCCAAGGAAATGTAACATTTATATTACATTTTTAAAAAATGGATTGCAAGGAAGCCATTATTAATATATAATATATAATTGCAAAAATATAAATTTCAATATATTAAGGAGAACCCCCATGGAGAAATTGCAAAACGTTCAAAAAGAGCAGATGCTCTGCCAGAAGATCACCGAAGAGATGAAGAAGGTCATTGTGGGTAAGGAGGAGCAGCTGCGCCTGCTGCTGGTCTGCCTGCTGTCCAAGGGCCATATTCTGATCGAAGACGTTCCCGGTGTAGGTAAGACCACCGCCGCCTCCGCCATGGCTAAGGCTACCGGCCTTTCCTCCAAGCGGGTGCAGTTCACCCCCGATGTTATGGCCACCGATATCTCCGGCTTTACCGCTCCCGATCCCAAGACCGGTGAGTTTGTCTTCAAGCCCGGCGTTTGTATGACCAATATTCTCATCGCCGATGAGATCAACCGTACTTCTCCCAAGACCCAGTCTGCCTTGCTGGAGGTCATGGAAGAGCGCCAGGTAACGGTAGACGGTGTTACTTATCCGTTGCCCCAGCCCTTTATGGTTGTGGCTACCCAGAACCCGGTGGGCTATGTAGGTACCTATCCCCTGCCCGAGGCGCAGCTGGACCGTTTTCTGATGAAGATGTCCATGGGCTATCCTTCGGTGGAGGAAGAGGCGCGGATCATCGGCGATCGCCATGGCATTAATCCTCTTTCCACCGTGGAGCCTGTTTCTACCCCCGAGGAGATCGTGGAGATGCAGAAGACCGTGGAGAAGATCTATGTGGATCCCGCGGTGTTGGATTATATTGTGGAGCTGGTCTGCGCCACCCGCGGCAATGCCATGGTGGCTCTGGCGGCTTCTCCCCGTGCGTCCCTGGCGCTGATGCGTGCCGCTTGCGCCAATGCCTTGCTGGACGGCAGAGTGTATGTAACCCCCAAGGATGTCAGCGATATGTATGAGGCCATTGTTTCCCACCGTATTATGCTGGCTCCCGAGGCGAAGATCGAGCGGATGACCGCCGATGCACTGCTGGCAGAACTGAAAAATGCCGTGAAGGCACCTATCGTTAAGTAAGGAAATTTGAAAATATGACGCGTTCGAGAATTTTTTATCTGGCGTTGCTGATCGCATCGTTTATCTTCTCGCAGGCGCTGTTTGATTCCATCTCTCTGTTCACCCTGGCGGTGGTCCTGCTGATCCCGCTGATCTCGCTGCTGTGCCTTTTGGTCAGCCTGGCGTTGGTGAAGGTGGAGGTGGGGGAGGTCGCCTCCCGTCAGACCCGCCTGAAGGAATTCTATCTGCCCATTACCGTGAAGAGCAAAACACCGGTGATGCTGCCTATGATGAAATTCCTGTTTCGGGTAAATAACGACAGCGGCAACGCTTCGGTTCCCGGTTATTCCTTTGTCCATTACCGTGCCTTCGGCACCACCGCCCTGGAGATCCCGCTGAAATTCGATGTGCGGGGGCTTTATAAGGTGGGGGCCGAGAAGGTGGTCTTTTATGATTTCCTGCGCCTCTTCAGTATTAAGAGGAAGATCGGCGTAGTGCGTACTGTGGTGGTGGAGCCTCGCAACCTGCGCGGCAATATCCCTATGGATGTTACCAGCATGGAGCAGGAAAGCGCGGTGACCGCCGGCGGCAAAGAGACCCGCTATAACGGCGATATGGCAGGAATCCGTGAATTCAATGAATATGATACCCTGCGGCAGGTCCATTGGAAGCTTTCCGCCCGTCTGGCGAAGATGATCGTGAAGACCTATTGGGAAAATGCCTGCGATAATGTGATGATCCTATCGGATCTCTTCCCCTATGAAGAAGAGGAACTGGTCAACCGCCACCTGACCGATTGCGTGGTGGAGATCACTGCCCGTGTCAGCGCGGCGCTGGCGGAGGAAGGGGTGCGCTGTACTTTGGGCTACCCTAATTATGAGAGTATGCTCTGCCAGCAGAATATCGCAACCCCAGAGGAGCAGATCCTGGCGCAGGATCGCTTTAAGATGACTCCTATGATGGAGGCAGGCACCATTGAGCAGACCTTAAGCGAGGTGGATTTTTCCGCCCTGCAGGGGGGCGCTCTTTATCTCATTACCTCCTGCCCCACCGAGGAGCTGGAGCGGGCCATGGAGCCTTATATCCGCGGTGTGAACTGTCGGCTGAATTATCTGGTGGTGCGTCCCACCGCCGAAAGCCCCCGCGGAGACCATATGACAGTATTGACTTTATCGGAGTTGGAATATGACAAAAAACGAAAATAAAAAAATCAAGCCCATTCCGGTGGAGCCGCGGATCAAGTTTAAGAACGATAACCGCCGTTTTGGGATCCTGATGGAGATCCTGCTTCTCTATGCAGGTCTTTTGGGCTATCTCTTTTGTAATACCACCGCCCTGGATATGGGCATTCCTGCAGTGGCAACTGTTTTGATCACCGCTGTTGCCTTTGCGCTGATGATCTTCCTGGTTTGGTATAAACGGGTCTTTTTCGGTGTTTTGGGCGGAATTGCAGGCCTTTCGCTGATCGCCTATCCCATCAGCTTCCCGCTGTACCGTTCCATGGGGCAGTCTCTGGTGGTCTGCTATAACTATGTTATCTACCGCTTGGGAACGCAGGCGGGCTATACCGGCCATCTGGATAAGATGACCATGGATCTGACGGATATTTTGCAAAACCCCGTGATCTTGTCCCGTCATTTTTATACTGCAGTGATCCTCTTGAGCCTGATTGCGGCGGTCTTCTTTGCGCTGGCGCTTTTCCGCCGGATCCCTATGCTGATCCCTTATGGAGTGGCCATGGTGGGGATGATCCCCTTCTTTACTTACGGTATTGTGCCTCATTATGCAGCCTTCAGCCTCTTCCTTTCGGCGCTGATCGGGTGCTATGGGCAGAGCGTAGTGCAAAGCATCCGTACCGGCGGCTGGAAGAATGTATTCAAGAAAAGAGAAAAGAAGGCAAAGACCAAAAAGAAGCTGACCACTGCCCAGCGCTGGGAATTTGCGGCGGGGCACGGCTCTTTCGGTATGATCATTGCCGGTGTGATGCTGGTCATCACCATGGGGACTGCCGCCTTTATCTATAGCCGCCCCATTCTCCAATTGGAGCAGGTGCGGGAGGCCATCGATCAGTTTGCCCAGGATGTGGGAAATACCGTTTTCCGCGCCCGCTATGAAAAGCAACTGAATGTGGCCGGCTATATGGAGGAGGGGGAGACCCTTTCCATGACCTATCCCACCTTCCGCGGCCTTTCGGTATTAGGCGTTACCAGCAAGACCGATACGCCCATCTATCTGCGGTTCCGTACCACCCGGGAGTTTACCGAGAAGGGCTGGGCTATCCCCGATGGGGCCTTTCTGGAGGATATGGAAGCGCGGATCGACTATGAATTCTGCGAGTATACCCAGCTTTATAATTATCTGCGCTGGACCGCCCCCAACGGAGATCCTCTGAAGGCGGGTCTTGATGCCGTCGAGAGCGAGGAGCAGGGATATATCAACGATAATATCACCGTTTATCCCCAGTATAAGGTCAGTGACCTTCTGGCGTTGCCCAAGGGTACGGTGACCCAGGGACCGGTCAGCGATTATGATGACCTCTCCCGCGAGGGCGATACCATCCTGATGCATAACGATGATCCCGAGGATCGCTCCTATATGTTCCAGGTGACCTCTCCCGTCTGGACCAGCAATGTGTTCCTGACCAATTTTGATGCCACCCAGAAGCAGTATATTCAGATGCGCAGCAAGCATTATAATAACGATCCTCTTCTGCGGATGGAGGCGGAATACAGCGCCTTTGTGCAGCGCAACTATACCGAGGTTCCCGATGCGGTGCGTAAGGATGTAAGAAAGCTGGCCAATGAGATCAGCGCGCCTTATAACACCAAGCTGGAGCGGGTGCAGTCCATCGAGCGGTACTTAAGAACCAATTATTCCTATTCCACCGCCCGCCAGCGGCTGACCTATGCCGACGGTACCGAGGCGACCGCCTATGATTATCTGGAATATTTCCTCTATGAAAATGAGAAGAAGGAGGGCTATTGCACCCTCTTTGCCTCCGCCATGGTTTCTATGGTGCGGACCCTCGGCTACCCCGCCAGAGTGGTGACCGGCTATTATGCCCAGCCTCAGTTCAACGATCTGGATAACTACGGTGTGGTGCTCTTTGACCATAACTACCATGCCTGGGTCGAGGTTTATTTCGACGGTATGGGTTGGGTCACCTTTGAGCCTACCCCCGGCTACGGCGGCGATCGGAACTATTACCTTCTGGAGCTGGTAGACGAGAATAAGGAAAACGAGATCAAGCCCAATGTGATCATTGTGTATATCGACGATCCCGATTATATCAAGTATTCCAATGATCTTCCCGATCCCACTCTGCCCGAAGAGGAAAAAGAAACCAATACCTTTACCGATATCAGCTCCAATCTGGGTAAGATCCTGCTGATCATCGGTCTGGTCTTCGGCAGTTGCGCCGTATTGGTGGGCATTTATCTGATCGCCTTGGCGCTCCATCGGAAGACGATGCAGGAGCTGCGGCGTCTTCCCCCCGATGTTGCGGTGCGTAAGGCCTATTATGTGATCTTGCGGCTGATGCAGATGCGGGGCTTTAAGTTCTTTGAGGGCGAGCTGTTGGAAGACTTTGCCAAGAGAGCCGATAACCTCTATCTGGCCCATTATCCCTTGACCCCCATCGTACCTCTCCTGCAAAAGGCCATCTATTCCGACCTCTCCTTTACCGAAGAGGAGCGGGATGCAGTGGTGCTTTATGCGGAAAGCCTCAATGTAGCCACCTTCCGTAAGACCAATCCCTTTAAGGCCTTCTGGTATCGGTGGTTCTTGGGGAAGAAGCCGGCATATAAAAAGATGATTTGGCGGTTTGAATGAAGAAATTTGTGATTACCGAAAACGATGCGGACCAGCGTCTGGATAAATTTGTGCAAAAAGCGGCGGGCAATTTAAGCCCGTCGCTGATGTACAAATATTTGCGAAAAAAAGCCATTAAGGTCAATGGCAAGCGGGCCGAGGGCAATACCCGCCTTTCGGTGGGCGATGTGGTGGAGATGTATATCAACGATGAATTCTTCACCGCAAAAAGCGAGGATTTTCGCGCCATCGGCTATCGCCCGGAGCTGTCTGTCGTTTATGAGGATGAGAATCTGCTGCTGGTGGATAAAAAGGCGGGCGTTCCCGTCCATGCCGATACCCATGGCAGCCGCGATACCCTCATCAACCATGTGTTGCTCTATCTTTATGAAAAGGGCGACTATGATCCCGAGGCGGAAGCCTCTTTTACCCCCGCCCTTTGCAACCGTCTGGATCAGAATACAGGCGGCATCGTCATCGTTGCCAAAAATGCGGCGGCAGGAAGGGCCCTTTATGAGATCGTGAAATACCGTCAGGTAGAAAAGCGGTATCTCACCTTAGCATTAGGTACCTTTGAAAAAAAGCAAGCCACCTTAAAGGGTTGGCTGAAAAAGGATCCCAAGGAAAATAAAGTGGAGATCTCCAAAACCAAAAAAGAAGGCTTTAAGGAGATCATTACCCGCTATCGGGTGTTAAAGGAAGGAAAGGGCGTCTCTCTTTTGGAGGTGGAGCTGGTAACAGGCCGCACCCATCAGATCCGCGCCCACCTGGCCTCCATCGGCCATCCGGTGGCAGGCGACCTGAAATACGGCACCGCCTCCCTGAACCGCGGCCTGCCCTTTAAGCACCAGGCACTCTATGCTTATTCTTTGGAATTCAAATTGCCCGAGGAGCATTTTCTTTCTTATTTAAATAAGAAGGTCTTTCGGGTGAAGCAAGTGTATTTTGAAAATTATATAGAAAGGTAGGAATTTGCGATGAAACAAGGTAAAAACATTGTTTGGGGCGTGATCCTCATTGCAGTAGGCGTTGTTCTGGCGCTGAATGTATTGGGAATTGCCCATATTGATCTGTTGTTTGACGGTTGGTGGACCCTCTTTATCATCGTCCCCTGCGCCATTGGTTTGTTTACCGAGGCGGATAAGACCGGCAATCTGTTTGGTATTGCCCTCGGTGTCAGTTTGCTGGCCGCTTGCCAAGATTGGATCGCCTTTGATCTGCTTTGGAAACTGCTGGTTCCTGCTGTTATTATCATCATCGGCGCGCGGATGATCTTCAAGCCCTTTTCCGATAAAAAGGCCAGAGAAGGCTATGCCCGCGTGCAGGCGGAAAGCGGCGCCTTCCAGGAATACGGCGCGGTCTTTTCCGGCCAGGATCTGAACTATTCCGGTGTGATCTTCGAAGGGGTCGAGCTCAATGTCGTTTTCGGCGGGATGAAATGCGATCTTCGGGAAGCCATTATCACGAAAGATGCGGCGGTAAAGGTCTCTGCCATCTTCGGCGGTATCGATGTATTGCTGCCCGAGAATGTCAATGTAAAGGTGGCAACCACCTCCATCTTCGGCGGCGTCAGCAATAAGCATAAAAACGCAGGGGAGAATGCCCCCACCGTTTATGTCACCGGCTGGTGCCTCTTCGGAGGTGCGGATCTCAAATGAATACCGCCCAAAGAATTGTAAAATATCTGGCGCTGGCCCTTGCCATCGCCATCATCGTCGGCATTGTGGGCGGCGGGCTGAAGCTGCTGGGCGGCATTGTGTTGGTGGAAGATCTTTCTTCCTCTGTGCCCTCCCAAGAGAGCAAGACCGTCAGCGATTTTATCGATGAATTGGAGATCGATGTAACCGGCGTAAAACTTTCCGTTAAGATCGGCTCCGCCTTTTCGGTAGAAACCGATAATCCGTATATCAACTGCGTGGAAAAAGGAACCCGCCTGGTGATTACCGAGCGCCCTGCCGGTTGGCTGAAAAGAGAGGGCGGTACCTTGACCGTCTGCCTGCCTCGGGATCGGCTTCTGAAGGAGGTTGAGATCGATGGCGGCGCAGGAGAGATCGAACTCTCCGGTCTGCAGATCGGGGAGCTGGATCTGAGCCTTGGTGCAGGAAAAACGGTGCTTGCCGATCTTTCGGTCTCCCAAAAGGCCGAAATTGACGGTGGAGCAGGGCAAATTATCCTGCAGGATAGTACGATCCAAAATCTGGATATGGATCTGGGAGTCGGTGAACTGAACTTCACCGCCCGCCTGACCGGCAAAAGCCAAATTGACTGCGGAATCGGGAAGGTGGATCTTATGTTGATCGACCCAGAAGCCTATAGCATCCGCTTGGATAAGGGCGTTGGCGAAGCCACCTACCGCGGCGAGCCCATGAAGAACGGTACCGTATACGGAACCGGCGAAGCGTGGGTGGAGATCGATGGCGGCATCGGCAGTATCACCATCGACCTTGCCGAATTGGGTATTGAAGATTAAAAAAACAGCGTTGCGAAAGCAACCCTGTTTTTCTTATGCATTATTGTTTTTTTCTCCGTATTGTTCAACCATATTGTTTAGCAGTGTTTGCTGCTCTTCCGTAAGTACTATGGCATCTTTTCCATTCGCTTGAATCATTTTCTGAGTTTCTTTTTCTACATCTACTTGAAGATCGGGTGTATCTTGATTGATGTAGTAGTCAATTGCCTCCAATCCGATTTTTGCATCAGAATTTCCTGAATGGGCTTCTTGTTTAAATGTGTCATAGTCAGTAATTGCATAAATACTTTGCTCGCTACAATATAGTTTTTCTCCATTGTTTGCCGGAAGATTCGGCATATTATTGAGAATAAAAAGATATTCTTTTCCTTCTTCGATGAAAGGACGGTTTTCATAGCATCCCAAAAACTCTTCTTTATTTTCATTTATTCCAATAAAGAAATCTTCGCAAAGCAGAACGATGTCATTTGTTTGTACATCACCATAGAAGACCTCTAATACCCTAATGGGTGTCTCAAAATAGGTGAAATCCGGAAACCCTTCGCCGCTCTCATCAGCATATGCAATGCGCTTTCCATCCAGTTTTCCGCGAAAAACAATATTATAATCCAAACGCAGGTGTTCTTGCCTGTCTGCTAAAGAATCATAAATGATCCGATCATCAGAAAGAGCAGAAACTTCTACAATATCAAAATGACTGAGCTCTATCGGCTTTCCAAAACTTATAATAGAAGAACTACATCCGCAAAGAAAAGTGCAAAGTAAAAGCGTGATGATGAATATAAATCGTTTTTTCATATTTTTAACCTCCCCACTTTGTTTTTGCTGTTCGTATATCATATGCAGTAGGTGATTTGGCAATTTTATGATAGTTTTGGCTGTCGGTATTTGAAAAAATGCCTTGGCACATGACACTATATACAACACGTCCAGCCGCACCTTCTCCATACGGGTGTTGGAGTTTGAGAGCGTGGCCTAATTCATGGCATAATAGTTTTATCTTTTGTTCATTGGTCATTGGGGTAAGTTCAGAGGAACGGTTCGTGTTGATCCGTATCACAACATAATCCCAGGATCCTCCTAAATCACCAGTATTTGGAGATGTTGCTGCCAATCCATCCGTAATTGCACGCGCTTGTATACGTATTAAAGCATCACTAACATTATAAACGCGAACCAACTGAATATTTGCATTGATATTATTCCAATTTTCCGCTGCAGTTTGTACCTGTGAAACAGTAAAGTCAAGTGTGCCAATACCGGTGGAATTACTTGTGTCAATATAATATGGAAAAACTTTTTTTCCATTGGATTCGGTTAAATTTCTATATGAATTGAGCCAGTATTTGTCCATTAATTCAAAGACCCAATTTTGATTACTGGCTCCGGTTTGTTTTTCTTGAGTGATAGTCCCTTCGCCTTCTACAGTCATAAAATAACCGCTACAACGTGTGAGTAGTTTATATGTATTTGATGTTACATACTTGATTGAAAATTCTTGTGCTTTATTTGGGGAATTTAATGTAGACACTTTGATTTGGTTTTCGACGACTGCAGTTTTGTGATCGACCTCTAACGCGAGATTGTACGCTGGATTATAAATTTTATAGTAGTATCCCTCATTGGCGGAGTTGTATCTGAGTATTTGCCATTGTTGTTCGTAATATCCTGTTGGGCTTGCTTCAGATAAGCTATATCCGGAGGAGGTTGTTTGAACTTGAAGGTATAATCCTGTTTTTTCATTTTTTATTAATGTGTATATCGAAGAACTGAGTGAAGCACTTGGTTGTGATAAAGATATAGAAGTTGAGTTAACCCATGCTCGTTTATATAAGACATGTCCTGAAGCTCCCGGATTAGTTACATATTGAATAAATGCACGGGAACCTTCATATCGCAATACGAGGATAGGCTTATTTGAATTAATGCCTTCATCACCATCGATAGAACCAGAAGAAACAGAACCTGAAGGAGTATAATAGGTAGTTATAGTGTTTCCTGAATTATTGTAGCCGGGAGTAAAGTGAGTGTGATTGCACCAATGATATCCGTGATAATCGGTAGAGTTGAAGTGTGACATTGAGACATACCCTCGTCGTGTTTGCCCATTTTTTATATACTCTACATAGAAAAAATCGTAATCGCGTTCTAGAATCGTTACTTGTTGAGTGGTTGAGAATTCATCAAATGGGGAACAAGTCCAATATGGAGCTGGTTTTAATAAGCATAACTTGTAGGATACAATGTAATGGTGCTAGCCTCGACATGAGGAGGGTGCACAAAAACAAGGCAAGAAAACATCATAAATAAAATTGTCAGTGTGGATATGCTTTTGTTGATGGAACTTTTCATATTATCACCTCATTTGAAATATTTTTAGAGAATGATCCACCTCTTCATTCTTCTATTTTTATGTTAATGGAAAAAAACGGATTTGTAAATTGCATTTTTGTGTTTTCGTTATATTGAATAAAAAACATTTTTGTGATGATGTTTTGTCTGAATTTTCAAAAAAGTTTATCATAATATGAGAGTTTATGGCGTTAAATCTGTAAAAGCAGGCCGGATCTATTAAAAACTTGTGCTGTAATGAATTCAAACTGTAATATCGGTAGCGTTTATATAGCAATTCGGCTTATTGCACAATTTCATGATTCGTCGTTTTTAACAAAAAAGGCTGTAAAAAATCCCACGATTTTTTTACATCCTTTTTTTATGCATTTTTCAGATCATTCCAAAGGGTATTATAGAATTCCAGAATGTCTTGGGGAAGGTTG
>JAZUNB010000104.1:0-2069 GCA_045603925.1 Eubacteriales bacterium | reverse complement strand
TGCAATCAGACGGTGACCGTTTATCACAAAGAAGGGGATTCCTATTCGCAGCAGGTGATCCACAACGCTTTTTTTGATTATAAAGAGACGCAGAATGTGGATAAGATCGGCGGCGGATCGGTAAATACCTTTCTTTTGGTCATTCCTTGCGATGAGCAGTTTGTTTTCAAGGGCGATAAGGTACTTTTAGGCGAAGGCCCGAAAATCGCCACACGCGAAGAATGGGCAGGTTTTATCCCCGCCAAGGTATCCGGGCTTTCCGTAGTGCGATATGTAGATTGCAAATACTGGCAGGGGAAAATGTGCCATTTGGAGGCGGGCGGATGAAAGTAAAGGTTGAGATGCGGCCGGTTGAGCAAATCATCGAGGCGCATGGTGTTGGAAAGAACGGAAAAGTCCAACTCTTTTTGACAAATACCATCAACCGGAGGATCACGCGCTATATGCCTTTTTTGAGCGGCGTTCTTGCGACTAAATTGAAACATGTGAAGTCACCTACCAAGATCGAGGTCTTGGGTCCGTATGCGAAATACACCTATTATGGCAAAGCCATGGAAGGCCTTCCGCCTAAAAGGGTGACAGATCAACCGCTCAATTATACCAAAACCAAACATCCGCTTGCGGGTCCTTATTGGGATCGCCGTTTAATGCAGGCGGAGGGTAGAGTGATTGCCCGCGAAGTGAATGCATACATCAGGAGGATGAAATGACCACGCTGGAAATCGTGAAGGGATGGCTTAAGACCTTCCCGGATTACAACATTTTCTCAAACTTCCGAGTTGATTATACCGATCAGATCCCTGCAAACGGTGGAATTTTCCCCGCAGGACTTGTTGAGGTTCGGCGAATCAAAGACATTGTCGGAAACATTTCGGTTGAAAACCAATTAAATTTCGGCATTTACGCTGTGTTTGAAAAAGATCCCGATGACGATGTCGGGTCTAAGATCAACGCCGAGTGGATTATGAAGTTCCAAAATTGGGTGCAAGATCAAAGCCTCCGCGGCCTTGCGCCGGTCTTTGGAGATGTCCCCAATGCGGTAGTGATCAAAGCGGAAAACGGTGTCTTATACGAGGCACAAGACGAGGGAACTGCCACCTATATGGTGCAGCTCTCGATCAATTATATCAAAAAATGCGAGGTAAAAAATAAATGGCTGACTTGATCTTTAATACCGTGGCCGGTTCTACGGTTGAAAGAAAACTGTTGATCCTTTACCTCAATACCGGCACCGGGGAAGCTCCCGTTTGGAGCGCCATCGGCAAGCGGGTAGAGGACAGTTCCATGGAAATGGATTGGGGGAAAGAGTCTAAAACCGATATTTTCGGAGAGACCTATACCTCTATGAAAAAGCCGACTATTACGCAGAGTTTTGACCCCTGCGAATTAGACGGTGGCGATGTTGCCCAACTGCATATCTGGAATAAGGCGATCAAAGACCAGGATGTCGCCGCCTTGACCAATATGGATATGTTGGTTGTGCACGCATATGTCGGTGAAGAGGACGCCGCCTTTGCGGAGCGCTATGCTTCCTGCGCGGTCAATCCTACCGGCCTTGGCGGGTCCACCAATATCGGAATGCCCATTGAGGTGACCTTTGGCGGTACCCGTACCGTTGGCACTGCCGCAGTCGCTGGCGGTAAAGTGACCTTTACCGCGGCATAATAAAAACAAAATAGGAGCGGGAAATCCCCGCTCCTTTCTTTTTTAGGAGGAAAATACGATGACGAAATTACTTTTTGACGATGGCATTAAGGAGTTTGAGGTAAACGGCGGCGCGATCCTGCGCTTTAACCCCACGGATCCCGCTCTCTATGATCGCTTTCGCGCTCTGGTCGGTAAGATCGAGAAGCTGGAAAAAGAGATCTCTCAAAAGAAAGAGAAAGATGCCGACGATGTGCTGGATCTTCTCTGTGCTTATGATAAGCGGGTGAAGGAATACCTTGCTGAGGCTTTTGGCCTGGATAACGATTTTGAAAAGATCTTTTCGAGTGTTAATCTGATGGCGGTTGGAAAGAACGGGAAGCGGATCGTTGAGAATTTCTTGAACGCAATCAAGCCCATTATCG
>JAZUNB010000103.1:0-21740 GCA_045603925.1 Eubacteriales bacterium | reverse complement strand
ACCATCAATGTACCCGACACCACATTGATGACATTCGATGTACCACAAAACCACATCGATGACCGTCGATGTACCTCAAAACCACACCGATGACCATCGATGTACCAAACGCCACATCGATGACCGTCGATGTACTCAACGCCACATTGATGACCATCAATGTACCCAACACCACATTGATGACCATCGATGTGGTTTTTTCTTTTGCCATTGTATATTCTTTTGCTCATCGACCCAAAATAGAGATAAATGGATAAAAAGGAGAGAAATCTATGAAAAAATTTTTATCAATTCTCTGTATGGTTGCGCTGTTGCTTACTTTAAGCGGTTGCAACCGAATGCGGGAGGATACCACCCCTTCGGTCTATTTCCTCAATTTCAAGCCGGAGCAGGATGCAGAATGGAAGGAATTGGCGGCCGAGTATACGGAAGAAACGGGAGTGGAGGTAACGGTCGTTACCGCCGCCTCGGGGAATTATGAGGATACCTTGGGCGCGGAGATCGTGAAATCCAATCCGCCCACCTTGTTTCAGGTCAACGGCCCCGTTGGCCTTGCGGGCTGGATGGATTATTGCTATGACCTTTCCGAAAGCGAGGTCTACAGCCAACTGACCGACGAAGATTTCGCCCTGAAGGAGGGCGGCAAGGTGCTGGGGATCGCTTATGTTCTGGAGACCTACGGCATCATTTATAATAAGGCCATTTTAGACAAGTATTTTGCCCTGCCCGATGCGCAGATCACCTCTTTGAATCAGGTCAATAACTTTGAGTCCTTCAAGACCCTGGTCACCGATATTCAAAGTAAAAAAGATACCCTTGGGATCTTGGGCGCCTTCACCTCTTCGGGAATGGATGCTTCTTCCGATTGGCGGTTTAAGACCCATCTTGCCAACCTACCCATCTATTATGAATATATGGAAGATAAGATCACCTCCACCTCTGCCATCAAAGGCACCTATCTGGATCAGTACCGCGCGGTCTGGGATCTCTATCTCAATAATGCCACCTGCGCGCCCACCGAGATCGGCGCCAAAACCGCCGATGATGCGGAAAATGAATTTCTAAACGGCCAGGCTGTCTTTTATCAGAACGGCACCTGGGCCTGGGGCGAGGAGATGGAAGAGAAGCTGGGCGCGGAGAATGTGGGAATGCTGCCCATCTATATCGGCGTAAAAGGGGAGGAGAGCCAAGGGCTTTGCACCGGCAGTGAAAACTATTGGTGTGTTAATAAAAACGCCTCCGAGGCCGATATTCAGGCGACGCTGGACTTTTTGAACTGGCTTGTTACCTCGGAAACCGGCACCGAAGCGCTGGCAGAGGAGATGGGCTTTGTGATCCCCTTTGAAAAGGCCAAGGGCTCCTCCAATCCCTTGATCAAGGAGGCTCAGGGCTATCTGGATGCAGGGAAGACTCCTGTTTCCTGGAGCTTTTCCACCATCCCCGGCGATCAATGGAAATCCGATGTGGGCGCAGGGCTTTTAGCCTATGCCCAGGGCGGCGCCACCGACGAGCTTTGGGAACGGGTAAAATCCGCTTTTGTGGAAGGCTGGAAAACCGAGTTCAATAAAAAATAAGAAAGGAGAAGCCTCATGAATCAAACATTGAAAAGATGGTTTCCCGTCTTTTTATTGCCTACCCTTCTGGCATTTCTCATCGGCTTTGTGATCCCCTTTTTCATGGGGCTTTATCTTTCCTTTTGCCAATACAGCACCGTCGAAAACCCCACCTTTGTGGGCTTTGCCAACTATTTGAGGGTCTTTACCGCCGATAGCCAATTCTGGTATTCCTTCGGCTTTACCGCGCTGTTTACCCTGGTGTCGGTGTTGCTGGTGAATGTGATCGCCTTTGCGGTAGCGCTGGGGCTGACCCGTGGTATCCGCGGCACCAATTTCTTCCGCACCGTCTTTTTTATGCCCAACCTCATCGGAGGGATCGTTTTGGGCTATATCTGGAAGATGATCCTGAATTACGGGGTACTGATCCCCTTGTTTGGGAAAGATCTCAGTTACAGCACCGCCTATGGCTTTTGGGGCTTGGTGTTGGTAGTGGCCTGGCAGCAGATCGGCTATATGATGATCATCTATATCTCGGGGCTTCAATCGGTGCCCGAGGAGCTGACCGAGGCGGCCAAGATCGATGGAGCAGGCCGATGGCAGACTCTTCGCAGTGTGACCCTGCCGATGGTGATGCCCTCCATCACCATCTGTACCTTTTTGACCCTGACCAATTCCTTTAAGCTTTTCGATCAGAATTTAGCCTTGACCGACGGGAAACCCTTCCGCACCACCGAAATGTTGGCCATGACCATCCGCAACACCTATGGCACCACCCCCAAGACCCATGGAACCGCCCAGGCTATGGCGGTGGTGTTCTTTCTTCTGGTGGCGGCCATCGCTCTTTTGCAATTACGGGCCACCCGCGAGAAGGAGGTGCAGCAATGAGCGAGAGAAAAAATCCTTGGCTGACCGCCCTTTTTTCGGTGGTCTCTGCGGTCTATCTCTTTCCCTTGGCGGTATTGCTGATCAATTCCTTTAAGGAAAAGCAGGCCATTACCGGGGCAGTATTCCACCTGCCCACCAGGGAGACCTTTGCAGGGCTTCAAAACTATATCCGCGGCATTACCTCCATCAGCTTTTTTGAGAGCATCGGCTATAGCTTTGTGGTAACAGTGCTTTCGGTTCTGCTGATCCTCCTTTGCACCTCTATGTGCGCCTGGTTTATTGAGCGGGTGGGGGGAAGAGTCTGCCGCGGGATCTATTATCTGTTTGTTTTTTCCATGGTGGTGCCCTTCCAGATGGTGATGTTTACCCTGCCCTATGTTTCCGATCGGCTGGGGCTCACCGCCCCCTGGACCATCCCCTTGGTGTATCTGGGCTTTGGGGCAGGGCTTTCGGTCTTTATGTTTACCGGATTTGTTAAATCCATTCCTATTTCCATTGAGGAGGCGGCCATGATCGACGGTTGCACCCCTTTATCCACCTTCTTTCGGGTGGTATTGCCCATTATGAAGCCCACCTATATCTCGGTGGCGATTTTGCAGGCCATGTGGATCTGGAACGATTACCTTCTGCCCACCCTGGTCCTGGATAAGACCCGCGGCTATTATACCATTCCTATGGCCATCCAGTCGGCCATGACCGATAGTTATGGCTCGGTAGACTACGGCGCTTTTATGGCACTTTTGGTATTGGCGGTTCTGCCGGTGATCCTCTTTTATATCCTGGGCCAGAAGCATATCATTAAAGGTGTGATCTCCGGTGCAGTAAAAGGTTAAAAAAACCCTTGACTTTTTTGTTTTAGCGTGTTAAACTATAAAAGTTATTAAGAATATCTATGTGATCCTTGCAGGAAAACTGTAAGGGGATAGAGCTTTGGAGAATCCCATTGAATTGGGTGCCGAAGGGTCAAGCGTTAAGGCGCGAAAATCTCAGGCAAAAGGACAAAGATTTTGGTTTTATCAAGACCGAAGCATTTGTTCTGCTTCGGTCTTTTTCATTTAGATGTTCAAAAAAGAAAGGGGATTGTTCTTTGTGAACGCTTTTATCAAAACCGTTACAGACATTAATGATGCTGTAAACACCTGGGTATGGACCGATGTGGGTCTGTATCTTTTGCTGGCGGTCGGCTTGATCATGACCGCTGTTACCTGTGTCTTCCAGGTGACCCATCTGGGCCATTGGTGGAAGACCACCATCGGCAGCCTTTTCAAGAAGGGCACCGATGCCACCAAAAAGACCGATAAAAAATCCATCTCCCAGTTCCAGGCCCTTTGTACCGCTCTGGCGGCTACGGTCGGTACCGGTAATATCGCCGGTGTTGCCGCCGCCATCTGCATCGGCGGCCCCGGCGCGGTGCTGTGGATGTGGATCGCCGCCTTTTTGGGAATGATGACCAATTTCTCTGAAAATGTATTGGGCATCTTCTTCCGCCGTAAGAATAAAGACGGTGAATGGTCCGGCGGTGCCATGTATTACTTAAAAGACGGTGTGGGCAAAATGAAGGGCATGAAATGGCCCGCCGCTGTCCTGGCGGTGCTCTTTGCCTGCTTTGCCATTCTGGCCTCCTTCGGCATCGGTAATATGGGTCAGGTCAATAAGATCGTACTGAATATGGAAAGCGCCTTCTTCTCCCATGTGGATTGGACAGTAGGCGGCATCAATATGATCAATCTGATCATCGGTCTGGTGCTGCTGGTGCTGGGTGCGCTCATTATTATCGGCGGTCTGCAGAGAATTGCGACCGTTGCTGAGCGGGTGGTTCCCTTTATGGCAGTAGCTTATATTGTACTGGGCCTGGTCGTAGTCGGTATCCATTATGATATGATCCTCCCCGCCTTTGCTTCCATCTTTAAGCACGCTCTGGGCGTAAAGGCCTTGGCAGGCGGTGTGACCGGCGCGGCCCTGAAGCTGGTGATCGTCCAGGGCTGCAAGCGCGGCGTCTTCTCCAATGAAGCGGGTCTTGGCTCTTCCGTTATGGTCCATTCTTCTTCTAATGTAAAGGAGCCGGTCAAGCAGGGTATGTGGGGTATCTTCGAAGTATTCTTCGATACGATGATCGTCTGCACCATGACCGCGCTGATCGCCTTGACCTCCGGCTTTATTGATCTGGATACCGGTGTGGTAGCTGAGGGCGTCAATGATGCTACCCTCATCAGTGAAGCCTTCGGTAATCTCTTCGGTCAGTTCGGCGAGTGGTTTATTGCCGTTGCTATGCTGCTCTTCGCCTTTACCACCGTATTGGGCTGGTCTCAGTATGGCTCCAAGGCAGTAGAATACCTCTTTGGTGAGAAGGCGGTAAAGGTCTATAAGGTCATCTTTGTATTGATGATCGTCTCCGGCGCGTTGATGACCTCCTCGCTGGCTTGGGATATCTCCGATACCTTCAACGGTCTGATGATGATCCCCAACCTCATCGCAGTGGTCCTCCTGAGCCCGCTGGTGATGAAGATCACCAAAAACTATGTGGATCGCAAGATCCGCGGCAAGGATGTCAAGCCTATGTATTCTCATTTTGAGGATGTGCAGGCCATGGCAGAAGCCAGCCCCGATGAGGATGTAATCATTGAGGCCGTAAAAGCAGAATAATAAAAAAGATCCGCAAAGTTATGCTTTGCGGATCTTTCCTTTTGGATCCAGATAATAAACGCGTCCGTTGGTCTGCCCGATGGCGGCGGCCTCTTTTTCTTTTAAGATGGTCGCCTCCCCATTTTTCAGGCGGCAGGGATAATTCTGATCATTGAGATAATAAAGGGCGCCGTCTTCACCGGCGGTAAGGTGAGAGAGGGGAGAAGAGGTGATCTGCTCCGCCTGTTCGGCAAGACGATACAGCCCGCTGTCCTTGGCGGCGTAAAGGGTATCCCCCAAAACGCAAAGCTCCGAAAAACCTTCTGCTATGGGCTCCTCCCGGGTATAAATCCGCCCATCGGTTCCTAAAATGTAAAGAACCCCGTTTAAAAAGCCGTAATCCTTTGCTTCAATGAAAGAGAGGGCGGTAATAAAGCTTCCGTCTCCCGCCAGATATTTCACGATTCTTTCGGTGGCATCCAGAAAATAGACCCCCTCCTCCGAAGGCATCATATGATCGGCGGGGCGGGGCGAGATCTTCACCGAGAGTCCCTTATAATGGGCGTAGATCCCGTCTTCGGCGGAGAGATAGGTGATCGCTCCGCTTGCCGCCAACCCGTCTGCTTGGGGGAAATCTTTAAGGGTCACGCCCCCTTGGGCGATGGTGGAGCTTTCCGAAAGAGCAGGGGAGGCCTGCGGCCGGCTTTCAGTTCCTTCCGGCAGGGTGATGGGATGCCCCAATACAGCCTCCGCCTTTTGGGCGGCGGCATGGAAGGTCAGGGGATCGGCGTATTGCCGGAAGCTTATCAGCAGATCCCGCCGCACCGCCTCATCTGCGGGATTCTCCTCCAAAACAGCCATGCGGCAAAGGTTTTGGGCGATCCGCCCCTCTGCCTGCGCCAGCAGCTTATAGGGATCGGGGGTCGGCTTGATCAAAACCCAAAAAAGGAAGATCCCAATGGTAAAAGCGGCTCCTATGATGCCGATGATCATCGGCTTTTTTCGTATCTTTACTGTCATAATGTTAATTCTACCATAAATCTTATTAAAAATGAAGAGAATTTTGGCGATTTTTTTATTGACGGCGAAAAAACGGGATGCTATAATTTTTTTATATTTTATATAGGAGATGATACATATGGCAATTAAAAACGCCTATCTGAACGATCTTTATACCCGCGTGGAAAAGCGCAATCCCGGTGAGAGCGAATTCCTGCAGGCAGTCTATGAAGTGTTGGAATCCCTGGAGCCTGTTGCCGAGCAGCGGGCCGATCTCATTGAGGCCGGTGTTTTCGAGCGGATGGTCGAGCCCGAGCGTCAGATCAGCTTCCGTGTGCCCTGGGTGGATGATAACGGTAAGGTGCAGGTCAACCGTGGCTATCGCATCCAGTTCAATTCCGCCATCGGCCCCTATAAGGGCGGCATCCGTTTTGCTCCCAATGTAAATTATTCAATTATGAAGTTCTTAGCTTTTGAGCAGACCTTTAAGAACAGCCTCACCAGCCTGCCTATGGGCGGCGGTAAGGGCGGCGCCGATTTCGATCCCAACGGTAAGTCCGATGGCGAGATCATGCGCTTCTGCCAAAGCTTTATGCTGGAGCTCTCCAAGCATATCGGTGCGGATACCGACGTTCCCGCCGGTGATATCGGCGTAGGCGCCCGCGAGGTCGGCTATATGTTCGGTCAGTATAAGAGACTCCGCAATGAGTTTACCGGCGTACTTACCGGTAAGGGCATCCCCTTCGGCGGCTCTCTGATCCGCCCCGAGGCTACCGGCTACGGCGCTGTGTACTATGTAGTGGAGATGCTGAAGGCAGTGGGCGATACCGTGAAGGGCAAGACCTTCGCTGTTTCCGGCTTCGGCAATGTTGCTTGGGGTACTGTTAAGAAGGTAACCGAGCTGGGCGGTAAGGTCGTGACTGTTTCCGGTCCCGACGGTTATGTTTACGATCCCGACGGTGTTTGCACCGAAGAGAAGATCGACTATCTTCTGGAGATGCGTGCCTCCGGCCGCAATAAGGTGCAGGATTATGCCGATAAGTTCGGTGTGGAATTCTTCGCCGGTAAGCGTCCCTGGGAGCAGAAGGTGGATATCGTGATGCCCTGCGCCACCCAGAATGAGGTGAATATCGACGATGCCAAGAACATCGTTGCCAACGGTGTGAAGTATTATGTGGAGGTCTCCAATATGCCCACCACCGCTGATGCCGTTGCATATCTCAAGGAGAATAAGGTCGTGATCGCTCCCTCTAAGGCTGTCAATGCAGGCGGTGTTGCCGTTTCGGGTCTGGAGATGAGCCAAAATTCCATGCGCTATAGCTGGACCGCTGAGGAAGTGGATGCCAAGCTGTATCAGATCATGGCCAATATCTTCAAGGCTTCCTCCGAGGCTGCCGAGAAATACGGTATGAAGGGCGATCTCATCGCCGGTGCCAACATTGCAGGCTTCCTGAAGGTAGCCGAGGCCATGAAGGCCCAAGGCGTAGTATAAGACCGCTGAAAATGGCGCATCTTCCGTCGGCGCAGACGCTCGTAGTATCGCATACGACTTCGGTCTGCGCCAACGAAACCTGCATCCATTTTGAGCGCTCTTAATTGCGACGCTGTAAATGGCGTATCTTCCGTCGCAGACGCTCGTAGTATCGCATACGACTTCGGTCTGCGCCAACGAAACCTGCATCCATTTTGAGCGCTCTTATGTTGAGTGAACTTGATGAAGTTAAATAAACAGGGCTGTGCTTTTGCACAGCCCTGTTTCTATTTATTTTGTTCGTTTAAATCATCCAATGCAGCGCGAACGGCGGCAATAACAAATTGCGAAAAGGTACACTCCTTACCTTGAATGGTTTTTTCTACATTCGCAATAACATCGTTTGGAAAACGAATGGTTTTGTTCGTCGTTGCCGGAACAGAAGGAATTTTGAATTTTCCCATGGTACACCTCGCATTTGTTACATCTTTCTTATAGTGTAACGAAAAAATGCACAAAAATATGCATTGCAAATGCAATGCATATTTGATATAATGGGGCCGAGGTGATATAAATGGCAGAATTCTGCTTGGAATGTTGGAACAAATTAAATGATACAAACTACAAACCGATCCATTATGTACTTTCGAGAGATCTTGAATTTTGTGAGGAATGTGAACAGTTCAAACGTGTTGTTGTAAAGAGAAGATGTTTTTATTATTTGGCAAGGATAAGACAGGATATTACGGATCTTAAAAACCTGAAAGATTAAAAGGGGGTGTAAAAAAATCAATGATTTTTTTACAGCCCCATTTTTTGGGGTCGAAAAAATTGTTTGAAACCTTCAAACCGAGCCGCGGCCTTTCGCGGCGGGTCACCCGAAGGCGTATGTGATACGCCGAGGGGCTCGGTTTGGAGGTAGCAAAGGGCATAGAATAAAAAGGGAAATATCGCAATTTTCGATATTTCCCTTCCTTTTTATAGTTTTGAGGCAGAGTCTTTTTGAAAAGGTCTTTGTTTTTTCTTGCCCTTTGCGGTTCGGACTATTTTTACAGCCCCTTTTTTGATATGATTTAGAAATTTGCTAAAAGATACTGCTCCGCTTCTACGCACCAGACGCCGTTATGGGCGGAAACGAATTTCGCCAATTCCCCATAGCGGGGATCGGTCTTGCCTTTTTCGGCAAAGTCCGAAAGGGCGGTGAGGGGCATTTGGACATGGGTATAAATGAGTTTTTTGCCGCCCTCGATCTTGGGCAGATTCAGGGTGGTATCGATGGCGGCATCCATTCCGCCGATATGGGTGATCATCACCGCGGGATCGATCCGCTTCTCGCCGATGAGGCGCACAATATCGCGGACATCGTCGGGAGTACTGCCGCTGGTTCCTGCAACATGATGCTGGGCATAATGCACATTATAGAAATTCAGATTGGCGGAAAAATCCTTGTTCATGGGGCCTGCAAAGAAATTGAGGCAGCCGTCGAAGGCCAGAATGGCATCGCCTAATTCCACAACTGCGGGAACCGGCGCATAAACAAAAACATCATCATAGCCGGTGCCCTCGGAAAGAGCCATCAGGGTCTCCCGATCGGAAGCATCGGTGAAGATCAGCTTGATACCGTCTTTTGCGGCTTCCTCCGGGGGGAAGAGCTCCTTTGCCCGCGCCAGCCGCTCTTTATCCAGATCGGTCACCACCAGCAAAGAAGGGGTGCGGTCTCCATGGAGGGCAATGTCGATAGCCGCAAGCCCCATAGGCCCGCAGCCCGCAAGAATAACCATCTTTCCGCCCACCTTGATGCCTGCCTCGGGCAGCAGCTCCTCATTCAGATGGAAGGTGGCCTTATAGCCCCGCAAAACGCAGGAAGCAGGCTCGATCAGCGAGCCGCTGAAGAAGGAGTCGCTCTTTAATTTGATGAGATAATCGTTTTCAAGGATATGATCGTAAACAATGGAATAGGTGGAGGCACCGCCGATCTCGCCGAAGGTGTAGCCCACCGTCTGCATCCCGCCCAGATAGGAGAGCACCGGCGGCATAACCACCTTATCGCCCACCGCGAAGCGATCCTTCCATTTGGCGGGAACCTCCGCTACCTCGGCGCAGAATTCGTGCCCCACGATCACCGGACGCTCCGCCACATCATCGGGAACCCGAAGATGGGCCGCGCCTTGTTGGGCGGTTTTATAGGTGGACATGCAAACGCCGTCGGAAACCACCTTGATCAGAAGCTCTCCCTCCTTAAGGGCGGGCAGGTCAAAGGTCTCCAGCCGCAGATCCTCTTTGCCGTGCAGGCGAACTGCTGTTGTTTTCATCGCTTTATACCCTCCCGTTGCTTCCGAAGGTGCGGATCTTATTGCGAACCGCCTCCTTCATCAATTTGCGGGCCTCTTCATAAACAAAGACCGGCCAGGTGGAGGGGTTGGTAATGGTGTTGAGCTTGTTTTTCAGCCCTGCATTCATGGCGCCCACCACATCGGAATAAATATTGATCTTGGTAATACCGTGCTCAATGGCGGTCTTCATCTGATCGTCGGGGGTACCGCTTCCGCCGTGGAGAACCAGGGGGCGGTTGCAAACAGCGGTGATCTCATCCAGACGGTCGATCCGCAGGGTGGGGGTCTTTTTATAAACCCCGTGGGCGGTACCGATGGCGATGGCCAGGGCGTCCACATCGGTGCGGCGCACAAATTCCACCACCTCCTCCGGCAGGGTGAGGGTATCCTCGGGATCCTCGTTTTCCACCGAATCGGCTTCGTTGCCCACCATGGCGTTGCCTACATGGCCTAATTCGGCCTCTACAGTGATGCCCTTTGCATGGGCGAACTCCACAATTTTGGCGGTTTCCGCGGCATTCTGCTCAAAGGGCAGTACCGAACCGTCAAACATCACCGAGCTGAAGCCTGCGGCGGTGGCGGCTTTGATAAAATCAAAATCGGTGGCATGATCCAGATGGAAGCATACCGGAATATCAAAATGATCGGAAGCGGCCCGTACCATGGAGGTCATCAGAGGTAAGCCCTTGCCGCCGAGATCCACCCCCAGTCCCATCAGTAGGGCGGGGGAGCGCTCCTCCTCGCAGGTCTCCAAGACCGCCTTCATCATCTCATAGTTGCTGACATCGAATGCGGGAATGGCATAGTGGTTCTTCCGCGCATCCTCCAGCATTTCTCTCATTGAAACCAGCATAATTCATAATCTCCTTTTCTTTTAATCGGGAATAACAAGGCCATTATAGCACTGTGTTTAACATTTGTCAAATACAAATGTTAAATTGACATTTTGCTGCTTGGGTGATACAATAAAAATAATCAGAAAAAGGAGTATGCCATGGATCGGGAAAAGCAACGGATGGCAGAGGTCGCCATCTTATATTATGAAAAAAAGTGTACGCAGCAGGAGATCGCCCGTCAGCTGGGGCTCTCCCGCCAAACGGTATCCAAACTATTGAACGACGCCTTGGCGGAGCAGATCGTGGAGATTCGGATCCATAATCCTGCCGCCGAGTGTAAGGAGGCGGAGCGCGCCCTCTCTGCGCGGTTCGGTTTAAAAGAGGCGGTGGTCTGCAGTGTGAGCAGTAAGAAGGATTCCGTCCGTCGGTTGATGACAGTGCGGGCGGCGGCAGGCTATCTTGCGCCGAAGTTCAGCGAGGGCGGAAAGCAGATCGCTGTTTCCTGGGGGCGTACGGTGGAGGCTCTGATCGGAGAGATGCCCTCTTTGCAGACGGTGGGGAATCGGGTCTTTCCGCTGTTCGGCGCCACCGACCATGAGATGTCCTGCTTCTCTTCCAATGAGCTGGCGCGGGAGATGGCGGAAAAGATCGGCGCCTCGGTGCGCTATGCCTGGTTTCCCTATCTGCCGGATCGGGAAGAGGATGGGATCCTTTTGAAGAAAACTTCTTATTATAAAAAGATGAAAGAGCTTTGGGGAAGGATCGATCTTGCGGTTGTGGGGATCGGGGACCGCGCCATGCTGGGGCAGTTTGAGAAGACCTTTGGCTGCCGCGGAAAAAGTGAAAATGCCGCAGGCGATATCGCCACCCATTTCTTCTCTGCCGACGGAACGCTTCTGGATCTGTATCAAAATACCCTTTGCGCCTCGGCGGAGGATCTTGGCAATTCCCGTTGCACGGTGGGGATCGCTTGCGGCAATGAGAAGAAAGAAGCCATCCTCGGCGCATTGAAAACCGGACTTTTGGATGTATTGATCACCGATGAATACACCGCCCGGCAGTTGATATAAAAAGAAACCCGCCCCTGTCGGGGCGGTTTTGACATCAAAAAACGCCACCCCTATTGGGACGGCATTTTTTGGAGCTGATGATATCCCCATAGATGGGCAAACGGTTGGTTTGCCGCCAAATCAAAGATTTGGCAAATGATCAAAGATCATTTCATCGGGGATGTCACAATGAGGTCGCGGTGCGATCTTGATCGCACCAGGGCCGAAAAATCGGCTTGATCGCTTTTGCGATCTGCGACCATCATTATGATCAGAGAGTCGAACTGACGACCCATCCTTGGTAAGGATGAGGTCGCAAATTGGGTACAAAAAAAGCCGCCCCTATTGGAACGACTAATTTTGGAGCTGATGATCAGAGTCGAACTGACGACCTCATCCTTACCAAGGATGCACTCTACCTACTGAGCTACATCAGCACTTTTTGCAACAAGTTGCCTCATTATTATAACGGACAATACTTCGTTTGTAAAGAGTTTTTTTCAAAAACTTTCAATTTTTTTAAAAAAAGAAAAAAAGTTTGAAAACCGGTTGACTTTTCCTTGAAATGGGTTTAAAATGACCGCAGAATATGAAATGTTCCAAGGAGAAGGGAAATGACCCGACGATTGCGAACACAACGAAATAACGCGTTGATTTGACGAGAAACGGCCGTACAGATGTGTATGGTGAGTTTCTCGTTTTTTAATTTTACGGGGGAAAGAGAAAAATGGCAAAGGACTTGACCAAAGGGTCCATCACAAAGAATATTGCAACCTTTTCGGCGCCGGTGTTTTTAACGCTGCTGTTCCAGACCTTATTCGGAACGGTAGACTCCTTGATGACCGGAAATCTCTTAAGCGCCGAGGTGCTGGGGAGTGTGGCCTCCTGCAGTACCGTCTGCACCACCTTTGTGTATATCTCCAACGGCTACGCGGTGGGCTACAAAACGGTGACCGGTCAGCTTTACGGCGCCAAGAGATTAAAAGAGGTGCGGGAGGCGATCTATACCTCTCTTTGCAGTATGGTGGGGATCTCTTTGCTGGTAACGCTTCTGGGTACTCTTTTCGCCGTTCCCATGCTGAAGCTTTTGGGGACCGTGGAAAGCCTTCTGCCCAATGCGATTCTTTATCTGCGGTGGTATTTCATCGGCATTTCCGCTATCATCATCCGCTCGGGCGTCAATAATCTGTATTACGCCCTGGGGGAGACCAAGCTGCCCATGTATTTCCAGGCGGCGCAGCTGGGGCTTCATATCCTTTTGGATTTTGTGTTGCTGAAATATACGTCCCTCGGGATCGTGGGTCTTGCGTTGGCAGGCATCATCAGCCGCACCGTGACCATTGTACCGCTGATCACGGTGTTACTGCGGCGGATCCGCGCGCTGCCCAAGGCAGAAAAGCGATTTAATCTTGAGATCTTCAAGCGCATCACTGCCCAGGCCATTCCTGCTTGCCTGGCCAATTCCATCAATATGATCGCGGCCCTGCTGGTGACCCGCCTTACCAATTCCTTTGGCGACTATGCCATTACCGCCACCAATATTGTCAATAATGTCAATAATATCGTTTATCTCTTCACCAACTCGGTAGCCTCTGCGGCAGGCTCCTTCGCGGCTCAGAATTTCGGCGCCCGCAGTCTCCATCGCATCCGCCGATGCGCCTTTATCTGCTTTACCATCAATGTGATCTACGGGGTGATGATGATCGTGCTCTTCCGCTTTCTGGGCGGGGAGATCGCCAAGCTCTTTTTGGGCGGCGATACCGATCCCACCCTTTATGAGCGGGTGCTGGGCTATTCGGCGCAGTATCTTAATATTGTGTCTTGCTTCTATATTGTATACGGCAGCGGCCATGTCATCAATGAGATGCTCCGCTCGGTGGGGAAGATCAAGATCACCGTCATTGCGATGGTGCTGATGATGAGTTCCCGCCTGCTGATCAGCTACGGCCTTTCGTACTATATCGGCGATGCGGCGATGCCCTGGGGAATTGTGGGCTGCTGGGTCGCCACCTATGGCTATACCATTACCTATTTCTTTATCGGCCGTTGGGTGCCCCATAATAAAGGCGTAAGAAGGAGAAGCAGGGGATGACCAAGGACCTTACGGAAGGCTCGGTGACCCGCCAGCTGACCTCAGTGACGATCCCGATGTATCTGACGATGCTCTTTTCCACCATGTTCGGTATTATCGACAGTATAATGGTGGGCAATCTGATCAACGCCGAGGCGCTGGGGAGTGTATCCTCCTGCGGCAGTATTACCTTTTTGTTCAGCTATGTGGCCGACGGTTATGCGGTGGGCTATAAGATCATTGTGGGGCAATTATTCGGCGCCAAGCGATATGGGAAGATGCGGGAAGCAGTCTATACCTCCCTTTGCAGTATGGCGGGGATCTCCCTGATCTGCACCGGCATCGGGGTTCCCCTTTCCACCACCTTTTTAAGATGGATGAATACAGTGCCGGAGCTGCTGCCGGGGGCATCGGTCTATCTGCGGTGGTATTTTGTGGGAATTGCCGCCACGGTCTTTTTAAGCGGCATCAAAAATATTTTCTATGCGCTGGGAGAGACCAGGCTGCCGATGTATTTTCAGTTTGCCCAGTCGATCCTGCATATTTTGATGAACTATGTCCTGATCCGCTACGGCAGGATGGGCATTTTAGGGCCTTCTGTTTCCGGGATCATTACCCGCACAGCGGTATTGATCCCAATGGCCGTCATTATGCTGAAAAAACTCCGGGCCTTTCCGAAGGCTCCCCGCTTTTTCAGTAAAGAGGCCTTTCGGAAGATCACAGCCCAGGCGGTTCCCGCCTGCCTGGCCAACAGTATCAATGCCGTGGGAAATCTGGCGGTCTCCCGTCTGATCAATTCCTTCGGTGCTTTTGTGGTGACCGGCAACAGTATTGTGGGCAATATCACCGGCATCGTCAATACCTTCAGCTATGCCACCGCCTCGGCGGCGGGAAGCTTTGCATCCCAGAATTACGGCGCCCATCATATCCGCAGGATCCGTCGAAGCGCTTTGGTGATGGTCTTTGGCAATCTGCTCTACAGCGGGCTGATCTGGCTTTTATTCTTTTTCTTCGGCGGGCAGATCGCCACCGCCTTTATGGGCGCTGATACCGATCCCGCCCTTTATGATCGGATCTTGTCTTATTCCGGGCAATATCTGAAGGTCATCATCTGCTTTAGCGGTGTTTACTGCTGCGGCCATGTGGTCAATGAGCTTCTGCGGTCGGTGGGGAAGATCCGGATCACCGTTTTGGGGAATATCATTCTGGTGGTCACCCGCATCGGCGTCAGCTATGCGTTGGCACCTTTTTTGGGCCCTGCAACGGTCTGGTGGGGGCAGATCATTCCCTGGATCGTGATGTATGGCTTCACCGGCTGGTACTTCTTCTCGGAACGCTGGATCCCTCATCGCAAAGGGATACGAAACTTAAAATAAAAAACCGCAACGCGCCGGCGTTGCGGTTTTTCTTCTATTCAGATTCCGTCGGGATAATCGCGGTTATCGGCGTTGAACATTTTGGGATTATTGCCGTAATCGTATTCGCATTGATAAGCGGAATAATCCTGCTTGGTACCGATCCGTACATGAACCACCAGACCGAAGTGGTCGGAGATATGACCGGCGGCAACCCCTTCCTCGGCATTGTCGTAAACATTATAATCAAGGCCGTAATAATCAATGGTCATATGGGGGTTGGGCTTAGCCATCAGGTGGTCGATCTGCACGCGGGAGGTCAGAACGGTGGGCAGACCGTTGGGATCGCTGTCGAAGGAGCCGTTGTGGCTGGCGTGCATTCCGCCCAGCTTTACCAGCTTGCGATCGTTGAGATACATGGCCATATCCCTAAGGTCAATGATGGAATCCCATTCCATCATCCCCTGATAGTCGGCATCGCGGTAATCCACATTATAGTCGCCGCCCACAAAGGCGAATTCATTGGGCTTCATTTTGTTGAACAGCTCGATGTATTGAGCCTGGGCGCGGATGGGGCCTTCGGCGGCAAAGCCGAAGTGGGTGGCGTAGGCATAAAACTTCTCGCCGCTCTCCTTCTCCTGCAGCTGCACCCAAAGGGAGATCCGCGCCTCTGCCTCTCCATAGAAGGGGGAGCTGGCATCGGGGGTCTCGGATAACCAGAAATAGCCCTTATCCAATTCCTTGAACTTAGCCGTCTTATAAAGGATGGGAGTACCGGACCAGACAGAGGCATCCTCATTGGCCCAATGATAGAAAAGGGTGTAATTATCCTTGAAATAGGAATCGGTCTGGAAATAGCTGACCCAGGCCTTGGTGCCCTCGGAGCAGAGGATAATATCCGGCTTCTGCTTTTTCACCATGGTCTTGAAGCGGCGGCAGCGGTTATAAGCGGTATTGGCATTGGGCTCCCGCTCGGTGGGGCTGCTGCCGGTCTGGTTGCCGGTGGTCTTTAGGTTCTGGATCAGGAAGGAGATGGCGGTCCCGCTGGTATCGTTCTTCAAAGCGGAAAGATCCTCCTCATCGGCATCGCCGCCGGAGGGTTGATCGGGTTCATCCTTCTGATCGCCCGATTCGTTCTTCTCATCGGAAGGCTCTTGGTTCTCCTTCTCGGGTTCCTTGGTCTCCTCGGAAGGCTCCTTGCTCTCATCCTCGGGATCCTTGGTCTCCTCGGAAGGCTCCTTGTCTTCCTTTTCGGGCTTTTCGGTCTTGCCGCCCTCCTCTTCAATGCCGATCAGCTCATCGGTCTCGGCGGTAAAATCATCCTCTTTCTGCTTTTTGCAGCCGGTGACCATACCAAGGGTCATTACCGCGATCAGCAGAAGGGCGATCCATCGTTTCATTTTCATTATATTGATCTCCTTGGATTTGAAATAACGGATGCACTTTTTTCGGGCAGATCCGCTTTTTCATTGTATCCCGACAGGAGAAAAATGTCAATAGGGTTGGGCAGAGGGATAAAAAATCCGGCAGGTTCAACCTGCCGGATTTTTAATGAATCAACCTTTGATTTCTGCATTAAAGAGCATGGGATCGCTTCCGTAGTCGTGTTCACATTGGTATTGAGAATAATCGGCCTTGGTGCCCACGCGCACCTTGACCACCAATCCCCAGTGGTCGGAGATGTGGCCTTTGGCAATGCCTTCGTCTTTATGGTCATAAATGGTGTAGTCAAAGCCGTAGAAGTCCACCGCCATATTGGGATGGGGTTTGGCCATGATATGGTCGATCTGGGGATTTTTGGTGTTGGTCTCCGGCAGCTCCTTGCCCTGGCCGTAGGCTAAGTTATGGCTGCTGGCCATACCGCCCAGCTGGCAAAGACCGTCGTCATACATATTCAGCGCCATATCCCGCAGATCCACGATCTCATCCAGATCAATGGCAAGGGAATAATTGGCACTGCGGTAACCGAAGTTATAGTCACCACCCACAAATGCATAGGCGTTTTTATCCGTCTTTTCGATCTCGCTGAACTTTTCATAATATTGCATCATAGCGGGAACATAGGCTTGGGGGTTGCCGGGATCAAAGTGGGCGCAATAGCAATAAATGATCTCTCCGGTGGATTTGACCTTCAGCTTGACCCAGGTGGATACATCCGCGCCCTTCTGATCCCCATAGCCGGGACCTTCTTTCAGCGGAGTGGGGGAGATCCAGAAATGGCCCCGATCCAATTCTTCAAAAACGGAGGTCTTCCAAAGAACCGGCTCACTCATCAGATGCCCTTCCAGGGTGGAGTGGCGATCCTGCCAGGTATAATCGTAGGTAGAGGAGAAGAAGGGATCTTCATTAAAGAGGTTTTTGGCGGTGGCCTTGGCCTCGTTATAGAAGATAATGTCGGGATCGTTGGTCTGGATCATGGTCTTGAAGCGGCGCAGACGGTTATAAATATTGTTGCCGGTGCCGTCCCCTTTTTCTCCGTAGGCCCGATAGCCGGCGTGGATCACATTTTGAGAAACCATGGTGATCTGGGTGCCGCTGGTCTCTTTTTCCGCCGTCGTATTCTTATCGTCTTCCTTCCCGGGGGTCTTGTCTTCTTCTTTCTCAGGGGTCTGACCCTCTTCCTTCCCGGGGGTCTGGTCTTCTTTTTCGGGAGTCTGATTTTCCTCCTTCTCGGGAGTCTTATCGTCTTCCTTCCCGGGGGTCTGATCTTCTTTCTGATTGGACTCTTCCTTTTCGGGATCCTTTTCATTATCGGTTTCCTGGTCTTCCACACCGACCCAATTGTCGTTTTCGGCGGTGAAGTTGTCCTCAGGCGCGCCGCCGCAACCGGACAGAGCGCCGACCGTCAACAGCAAAATCAAAAGAAATGTAACAGAGCGTTTTAATTTCATGGGCAGATGCCTCCTTTTTAAAAAAAATAACATATATGTATAAAAAAGTAAATATATCGTCGGTTGTTGTTTAAAACAACCGACGGTTGTGGCATTACATAAACAGGCAAAGGAGCAGGGGCAAAAAGCAGGCGGGGATGAAATTCACCACCTTGATCTTGGTGAGCCCCAGCATATTGAGGGCGATGGCCATGATCAGCAGGGAGCCCACACAGCTCATCTCGCCGACCATCGCGTCGGTGAGAAAAGCCGCAATGGCGCTTCCGCCCAGCGCGATAAGGCCCTGATAGGCAAAGCAGGCAATTCCCGCGAAGGCAACGCCGATGCCTAAGGTGGAGGCCATGATCATGCAGGAAACAAAGTCGATCAGCGGATTTCCTGCTCCAGATGATCAAATTCGGGGGTGGAAAAGAATTCGCCGAGTGTGATCTCCAGGCCGTCACAAAATTTTTTGATGGTGATGATGGAGATATCCCGGCGGTTTTTGTCCATCATACTGTAGGCTGTGGAGGGGGTCACGCCGGACATATTGGCTAATTCGTTGATCTTTATGCCTCGCTCCTTACATAATTCCTGAAACCGTTTTGCCACAACATCTTTGACATTCATCATCGTTCACCTCAAAAATATTGTAACTTTTTGCTCGCATCTGCGTATACGCACTTGCGTAATTCGAAATAATATGATATACTTTTTTCATTCAAATAAAGGAGGAAGTATATGGAACAAAGATATGCTTGTAACCCGCACACCAAAAAGTGGCTGGAGGAATGGATGAAGAAAATCAAAATGAGTTTACTCGTTGTGTTGGTGCTGGCAGGAATGTATATAATAGTCACCGTCTTATATTGCCGTGAGAAAGGAATTTTGTTTGGGGAACTTTCAAATCCGCTTGTTATTCTTTCGGGCGCGGTTCTTGCAATTGCATTATTCTGTGCAATAACGGTATATTTGACCTATGGCAGCGTGAGTAGAAATACTGCAAAAAACCATCTGCAAATGGAAAGTGATGGTATTTGCGGGATTCATACCACCCGCATCGATAAACTCGGAAAAGGTGAATATTTTTATATTCCTTACGGAGAAATAAAGCAAGTGCGGCATTATATGCCAAGGAGGCAGGCGTTAGATACAGATTGGTATGATCTGCAGATCGATTGTGAGGGAGAAAAAGTTTATCGACTTTCCTTGGAAAAGAGTGAAGAGCTTTTCGAACAATTGAACCAAAGAATCACCGACTATAAGAACAAATTAAAAGAAACCCCTCCGAAAAGCCCGCTCCCTGTTTATCCTGTTGTCAACGAGCGGAATCAGTTGGTTTGCCCGAATTGCGGAACCGAACAGGAAAAAAGTCGGGGGACTTGCCGATTTTGCGGACAAGTGTTCATTAATGGGCAACTTGAAATCCCCTATTGGTGTGGAGGCTGCGGTGCAGAGGGTCCTTTTGAGGAAAACTGCCCATTTTGCGGAAGTGAACAAATTATAAAAAATAAACTGTAAAGGGAGAGAATAATGGAAAAGCATTATGGCTATAGCCGGGAAATCGAAAAAAAAATAAAGAGATATGGTTGGCTTGGAGCGGTTTATGCTTTAATTGCAATGATCACAATGACGATTTTATATTATCATTGGGAGTTGGAGTATATTTTAGACGAAGGTGTATTGACCATTGCGGCGGTATTTAACATCGACCGTGTGGAAGTGACCGCCTATGCACTTTTTGGTGTGCTTTGGGTCGTCGTCATATTAGTATATTTTATCGATGTATATCGGCTTGAGGAAGCAAGGGCAAATCTGGTGAACTGTTATTTGGAACTAACGCCTGATTTAATCACGGGTTTTGGTGATGACGATATTTCAAAACGAAATAATGGCGCGTATTTTGAATTGTTACCGAAGGAAATTCGGAAGATTTATATAACTACACCTAATATTGTCCTTAAAAAACTTTATAACTTGCGTATCGATCATACCAAAGGCACGATATGGCTGGCAATAGATCAGAATGAAGAGGTAAAGCATAAGCTGGAAAAGTTTTTGCAGAATATCCCGCCAGAGAGAAGTGGAGTGTCTTTTTCTGATCAGAAGCCAAAGCAACAGCAGTGGAGATGTGGTAGTTGCGGAAATATGATCGATCAAACACCCTGTCCGGTGTGCGGTGACCAAAAGCCTTGTGATCCTGTGCCTCGCCGGGCTTGGGAAAATAAGGCGGGGAGATTAGTCTGCCCCAATTGCAAGACCGAACAAGACTCGCATACCAATTCGTGCCGTTCCTGCGGGCAGGTATTTATCAACGGTCAGCCGGGGATTCCCTATTGGTGCGGGAAATGTGGGGCAGAAGGCCCCTTTGAGGGGAACTGTCCCCATTGCGGAAGCGGAATGAAGGTAATGAACATATAAAAAACCGTCTCTCAAGAATTTTCTTGAGAGACGGTTTCTTTCACTTTAACTACATAAATAAGCATGAGACCAGCGGCAAAAAGCAGGCGGGGATGAAATTCACCACCTTGATCTTGGTGAGCCCCAGCATATTGAGGGCGATGGCCATGATCAGCAGGGAGCCCACACAGCTCATCTCGCCGACCATCGCATCGGTGAGAAAAGCCGCAATGGCGCTTCCGCCCAGCGCGATAAGGCCCTGATAGGCAAAGCAGGCAATTCCCGCGAAGGCAACGCCGATGCCTAAGGTGGAGGCCATGATCATGCAGGAAACAAAGTCGATCAGCGACTTGGCAAAGATGGTGGAATGATCGCCGCGGATGCCGCTGTCCAGAGCGCCGGTAATGGCCATGGCGCCAACGCAGACCAGAAGCGTGGCGGTCACAAATCCTTCCCCGAAGGTGGAGCCGCTTTCGCCCTTTGTCAGTTTTTTCTGCATAAAATCGCCGAAGCGGTTTAAGTATTTGTCCAGATCGATCCAATGACCAAAAGCACCGCCGACGGCAATGGAGATAATGGGGATCAGGAAATTCCCGCTGTCGAAAACGCCCTTGACGCCGATGGCGAGAACGCAAAGGGCCATCCCCTGCATCACTCCGTTGCTGATCCGCTCGGGCAAGCCTTTTTTCAGTAAAACGCCGATCAACGCGCCGATGATAATGGCAACGCCGTTGACGGCACTGCTGTAAAGAGCCATGATAAAATACCTCACTTTAAAATTACTTTTAAAGAATAATACTTCTCTGATCAAAAGTCAATAAAAACGCGTGGGGCGTCCGCTCCGAAAAAAACAAGCCGTCCCACCGTAAAACGCAGATCATGATCGCTGCAGAGGGGATTTATGGGCAAAAATGACCCAAAACCCTTGAAAAAGCACCCCGATTTTGATATATAATAGCAAAACTTTAAAAAAGACTTGTAAAGCGGAAAAAATTTCGTTATAATATTTGGTGGTGAAATAAAAAATCATTTTTAGGAGGATATAAAAATGTCTGTTAAAGTTGCTATTAATGGTTTCGGTAGAATCGGCCGTCTGGCTTTCCGTCAGATGTTCGGCGCTGAAGGTTATGAGATCGTTGCCATCAACGACCTGACCGATGCAAAGATGCTGGCTCATCTGCTGAAGTATGACTCTGCTCAGGGTCGCTATGATGGTCACGAAGTGGTTGCCGGCGAAGGCGAGATCACTGTAGACGGCAAGACCATCAAGATCTATGCTGAGAAGAACGCTGC
>JAZUNB010000102.1:0-1707 GCA_045603925.1 Eubacteriales bacterium | reverse complement strand
GCATCATATTATCGGTGATATCCATATTGCCCACAAGGCCCATACCGAGGCGGTCCTCCGGCACAAAGGAGAGCCGCACGCCCAGCTCGCGGATCTGCAAGGGAGTCTTGCCCTGAAGAAGATCCACATTTCCGGTCTTGGGGTTATGATAAAGAACCGCGCCGCTGTCGGTCTTTTGCAGACCGGCGATGGCTTCCAGAAGCTCTCTCTGGCCGCTGCCTGCAATGCCGGCGATCCCTAAGATCTCGCCCGCATTGGCGGTAAAGGAAACATCGTCCAATACCAGCGCGCCCTCGCGGTTGGTGCAGTTGATATGATGCACCTCCAGGCGGGGGGTGGGATCCTTGGGCTCACTGCGCTCGATATTCAGAGAGACCTTCTTGCCCACCATCATTTCAGTCAGCTCCGCCTCGTTGGTCTCAGCGGTATTGACGGTGCCGATATATTCCCCTTTACGCAAAACGGCTACCCGATCGGAAAGGGAGAGCACTTCGTGCAATTTATGGGTAATGATGATAATGGATTTTCCCGCATCCCGCATCCGACGCAATACCGCGAAGAGCTTTTGGGTCTCCTGAGGGGTCAGCACCGCGGTGGGCTCATCCAAAATCAAAATATCGGCGCCCCGATACAGCACCTTGATGATCTCAACGGTCTGCTTCTCGGAAACGGCCATGGTATAGATCTTTTTCTGGGGATCCAGCTCAAAACCGTATTGGGTGCAGATCTCTTTGATCTGCTCGGTGGAGGCCTTCAGGTCATACTTTCCGTCCTCCAGACCCAGCACAATGTTTTCTGCGGCGGTAAAAACAACGACCAGCTTGAAATGCTGATGGATCATGCCGATCCCATAGCCGAAGGCATCATGGGGCGATGCAATGACCGCCTCTTTTCCGTCGATGAAGATCTGCCCTTCATCGGGGAAATAAATACCGGAGATCATATTCATCAGCGTTGTCTTCCCGCTGCCGTTTTCACCCAGGATGGAGAGGATCTCTCCCCGATTGGCGGTCAGGTTGACATTCTTGTTCGCCACCACACTGCCGAAGGTCTTGGTGATATTTTTCAATTCAATGGCTGCTTGATTTGCCACCTTGAAAGCCCTCCTCTTTCATAATTCTCAAATCCACTCTTTTTGAATCAAAAGAGTCCATTTCAAAACGATGAAAGGCGGGGCGCGGTGAGCGCGCCCCGCCATTTGTGGGTCAATGATTAACCGTAATTGCGATCCAGCAGAGTGATGCCGTCGATCTCCAGATCGAAGTAAGGACCACTGCGATACTTGGATTCCTCGAAGATGCCGTCGGTGATAACCTCGGTGTCCTTCTCATAAGCGGCGTCGAAATCAACATCTGCCTTATAAGAGGTCAGGGTCTCACCGCCAACGGTGAAGTTCTTGGTGTCAAATACATTGATGGTACCGTCCTTCAGACCGGCCTTCACTTCGTCCAGCTTCGCCTGAGTGCCTTCGGCAACAGCGGTGCCCAGCTCGGTCAGAACAACAGAACCGGTCTCGATGGTGCCGGCCCAGTCCGCCTCAATGGCCTTATCGTTCTGCACGCAGTCGATCATATGCTCGAAGTAGGGAGCCCAGTTGATTCTGGAGGATACCAGGAAGGTATTGGGGCAAGCAGCGGCGGTAGAGCCGTTGTAGGAAACATTGGGAACCTTTGCATTCTCGCAAGCGGTGGGAGCACCCATGGAGTC
>JAZUNB010000101.1:0-4541 GCA_045603925.1 Eubacteriales bacterium | reverse complement strand
AAAAGGGGCTGTAAAAAAATCAATGATTTTTTTACAGCCCCTTTTAATTTCACTCGGTTTGATGCGCCGTTTTCAACGGTTCTCGGTTCGACCGTTCAAAACGGATGCAGGTTTTGTTGGCGCGACCCGAAGTCGTATGCGATACTACAAGCGGTCGCGCCGACAGAAGATGCGCCGTTTTCAACGGTCTACACCTTATTCCGTCCTCAATGCAACCACCGGGTCTTTTTTGGCAGCTACTCTTGCCGGGAATAATCCTGCTGTTACAGTCAGCAACACGCTGATCACCACCAGCAATACGCCGCCCTGCCAGGGCAGGACTGCATTGAGGGTGGGAATGCCGGTGACGGCATGGAGGATTATATTGATGACCACATTCAGCCCCAAGGTCACCAGGATACCAAGGGCGCCTGCGGTGAAGCCCACCAAGAGGGTCTCGGCATTGAAGACGCGGGAGATATCCCGCTTGGAGGCGCCGATGGCGCGCAGGATTCCGATCTCCTTGGTACGCTCCAGCACCGAGATATAGGTAATGATCCCGATCATAATGGAGGAAACTACCAGCGAGATGGCCACAAAGGCGATCAGCACATAGGAGATGGCATTGATGATGGTGGTAACGGAGGACATCAGGAGCGCCACATAATCGGTATAGGTGATCTGCTGCTCCTCCTCTTTGCCTTCATTATACTGATCGATCACATCGGCGATATGATCCTTATCCTCAAAGGTGGCGGCAAAGAGATTGATGGCGGAGGGGCTGTCGATATCCACATACCCCAGGGTCTTGAGGTTTTCTTTCAGAGTGCTTTCGGAATGGGAGGGAGGCATATAGCGGTCGTAATAATCCGCCAGCTGGGCCTCGGTATAGGCGGGGGCCGCCTGATCCAAAGCACCTGCCAGAGCGGCGGCAGGCAAAGCAGAAAGCTGCTTACCGGTGGCCTCGGCATATTGGGCGGTGATCTGCTTTTCCATCTCCTCGCGGATATAGGCAAAAAGGGTCTCATCGTCCATAGAGGAGATGTATTCCTCGATGGTGGCCTCGTCCATATTGGAGGATTCGGCGGCGGCCGCCTTCAGCTGGGCCTCCACCGTAGCGCGATCCATTCCCGCCAACATTTGATCGATGGTGGTATCCAGATACTCCTGGGTGGGAGTGGTCATAATGGCGGTATACAATTCCGCCTTGGCGGCAATATCCAAAGCCGCCATATGAGCCTTGAAGGCCTCGGCCTTTTCGGCGTTGGTGGGTTCCTTTTCCTCGCCGGTGGCGAAGGGCAGGCCATTGAAGATATCGGTCTTCTCATCGGCCAGCTGAGCCTTCACGATCTCCCGCTTGGCGGTCTCTTCCTCGGCATAGCGGGTAAGGGCGGCGGTATAGCCGATGGACCCGCTCATCATAGCCGCGGCGGCATCCTCATTGGGGCGCAGAATGCCCACGATCTGCAGCTCGATGCCGTTGTCATACAAATACTTCATACCGGTCTCGGTTTCGGAAATATCCGTTACCGCGCCGCTTGCGGCATCATATTGATAATGATCCGCCGCCAGGATCAGTTTAAATTTACGGTTGCAGATCTCCTCATAGCTCCAGCTCTTCTGGGTGGTATCGATCTCGCTGCCGGTAAGATAGGCCTCCATTACCGAGCGCATATAGTCTTCCGTCTCAAGACCCAAGGCATACAGGCAGATATCGCTGACCTCATTATTGGCATTGAGGATCAGCACCAACTCATTATGGGCGGTAGGCCAATGGCCATGGAGCAGATCATACTGATCCTTCAGCAGGGGGTTAATGAGCTCCTCCTTCTCCCCCTCCAGCATCTCTTCCCAGATATTGAAGGATTGGGAATAGCCCTGCATCATACTGCTTTCGGTAATGGTGCTGTTCATATTCCCGCCCACCATGCTTTCCATCAGCTCCATCACATCGGATTTTACGATCTTTTCCGTTTCATCCTTGGTGAAGATATCAAACTGCAGGTCATAGGAATACTGCACCGCGCTGAGATAGGGATCCAGGCCGCTCTCTTCGCTTTCAATAAAAGCCTTGAAGGCCTTGAGATCGTTGGTCTCGGTCTCGGCGCCGGTGAGGGCGTTCATCATTTCATACATGGCGGAGCTGGAATAGACCTTATCGGTCTCATGGGTGAGAGCACCGGGATCGGTATTCATCACATTCTGCAGGACCGAAGAAAGATCCACCGTTTCCGCCTCAATGGTAACGGGATAGGAGGAAAGGGTATCCTCCTGAACCATATCGATATAGGTCTGCACACCCTGGGACACCGAAAGGATCAGCGCAATGCCGATGATACCGATAGAGCCTGCAAAGCAGGTCATAAAGGTTCTGCCCTTTTTGGTCATCAGGTTATTGAAGGAAAGGGAAAGGGCCGTCCAAAAGCTCATAGAGGGCTTTTTGGCGGTCTTCTCGGTGCGGGCGGCGATCTCCTCCGGCTCATAGGGGTCGGTATCGCTGACCACCTGCCCGTCTAAAAGACGGATGATACGGGAGGAATACTCCTCGGCCAGATCGGGATTATGGGTGACCATAATGATCAGCTTATCGGCAGAGATCTCCTTTAAGATCTCCATGATCTGGACGCTGGTTTCACTATCCAGCGCACCGGTGGGCTCATCGGCCAGAATGATCTCGGGATCATTGACCAGGGCGCGGGCGATGGCCACCCGCTGCATCTGCCCGCCGGACATCTGATTGGGGCGCTTATGAAGCTGATCCGCAAGGCCCACACGGGTCAGGGCATCCACCGCGCGCTTGCGGCGCTCGGCCTTGGAGACGCCCGAAAGGGTCAGCGCCAGCTCCACATTGGCCAGCACCGACTGATGGGGGATCAGATTATAGCTTTGGAACACAAAGCCCACCGAATGGTTCCGATAGGCATCCCAATCGCTATCGCGGAACTCCTTGGTGGAGCGGCCGCTGATGACCAGATCACCCGCGGTATAGCTATCCAGACCGCCGATCAGATTGAGGAGGGTGGTCTTTCCGCAACCGGAGGGTCCCAGGATCGAAACAAACTCATTTTTGCGGAACCGCATGGAAACGCCTCTGAGCGCCTCTACGGTGGTATCGCCCATCACATAGGTTTTGACAATATTTTCCAAACGCAACATATTTTAACACTCCTTATTGACCAAATTATACTGCCGATCTTACTGAATTGCAACGGCTGAAATCAAGAGTTCAAGAAATGTTCACAATAGAATGTCGATTTTTTGGTCCCATTCCTCCATGGGCAGATCTTCTGTCCATTGGCAGGCATAGCCGATGCCGCAGCAACAGGGGCGCGGCGAAAGGGAGGCGATATAGCGGTCATAAAACCCGCCTCCGTAGCCCAAACGGGCGCCGCCCTTCCCGAAGGCAAGACCCGGCACCAAAAGGAGATCATCCTTGGTAGGCACCACCTCTTCCCCGCCCATCGGCTCGGGGATGCCCCGATATCCTGGAACCAGGGTGTCTCCTGCGAAGAACCGCAGTTCCTTGCCGAAGACCTTGGGATAGGCAACTCTTTTTCCTAATTCCATCGCCTTCTCGGCGATGGCTTGGGTGGGAAACTCACTGCCATAAGAAGCATAGAGGAAGACGGTTTTCGCCTTTTGGAAGGCGGGCAGGGCAAACAGCCGCGCCAGCACCGCTTTTTCCTCGGTCTCCCGCTGATATAAAGAAAGAGCGGCACGCCGCTCTTTCATCTTTTTTCTCAAAGCAATTTTATCCATTAAAAATTCTCTTTATTCAGGAAGGCTTGGGTCTTGGGGCTCTTAGGATGATCAAAGACCTCCTCGGGAGTACCCCATTCCTCGATCACGCCATCGGCCATAAAGATGACCTTATCGGCCACATGCTTGGCAAACTCCATTTCATGGGTCACCACGATCATGGTGCTATCGGAATTCTTCAGCCCGCGGATCACCTTCAGAACCTCACCGGTCAGCTCGGGATCCAGGGCGGAGGTAGGCTCATCAAAGCAAAGGATATCCGGCTCCATGGCAAGGGCTCTTGCGATGGAGACCCGCTGCTGCTGACCGCCCGAAAGCTGCTGAGGATAATTGGTCATCCGATCGGCAAGGCCCATACGGGTCAGCAGGGCTTTTGCCTGCTCCTCGATCTCCTCATGGATGGCCTTTTTATTGACCTTATAATCGGGGCGCTCCTTGGCAAGAAGTTCCTTGGCCAGCATGACATTTTTCAGCGCGGTATATTGAGGGAAGAGATTAAAGGACTGAAAGACCAGACCGAAATGCAACCGCTTTTTGCGGATCTCATCCTCTTTATGGGTGGCCTTATCGGCGGCATCAAAGAGGGTCTCGCCGTTTAAACGGATGGTGCCGTTATCGGGGGTCTCCAAGAAGTTCAGGCAACGCAAGAGCGTGGTCTTACCGCTGCCGGAGGAGCCGATAATGGCCAAGACCTGCCCCTTTTCCAGGGTGAAGGAGATATCCTCCAACACACGGATGGAGCCGAAATGCTTTTCAATATTACAGATCTCTAAAAATGACATTCCAACACCCCCTTACGCCTG